>NZ_JBPODS010000001.1:0-307433 GCF_051200995.1 Anoxybacillus eryuanensis
AAACTTCGCCCGTCCTGCAAAAAAGTTTTTGTACGCTTGACACACATCTTTTATGGCTTGTTTTGTGATGTTGTTGGAATAATTGTTGAGCCAACGATACTCCTTTGTCTGTTTGAGCTTCGTTAGCCTTTTTCTGATTTCTCCATCACTTAAAAATTTGCCACCGTTCTTATAGTTTTCTTGTTGTTGCGCCAATGCAAAATTGTACGCCCATCTGGCAACACCTGCACACTCAAATAATTTTGTTTTTTGTCTGTTATTCGGAAGCAGCATAACCTGATATGTTTTAATCACGTTCGGTCAGCTCCTTCATCATTTTCTTGGCTTTATTTGCTCTTTTGCTTTGTCATTTTATAAATTGTATATAGAGTTTTATGGATTTTTACAAAAATATTTTAACAGTTACTAACCTCCTTTTTATGCACGCGGATGGGAATGTAAATAAACATAGCGCAAATGATCTTTCGTTACATGTGTATACACTTGCGTTGATGAAAGATGCGCATGACCTAACAATTCTTGCACGGAACGTAAATCAGCCCCTTCATTCAACAAGTGTGTCGCAAACGTATGGCGAAACACATGAGGGCTTACTTTCAAAGAAAGGGCAGCTTGTTCGACGACCTCGTTTAAAATATGGCGTACACCCCTTGGTGTCAGCGCTCCGCCACGCGCATTTAAAAAAAGTATATCAGTCGGTGTCTTCGCTTTACTTGCTAGTTGCTGACGTCCGTCTTGTATATATCGTTCAAGCGCTTCTTTTGCATACGTACCAAACGGGACATATCGCTGTTTATTTCCTTTTCCATAAATTAAAATCGTACATACAGAAAAATCAATGTGCGACAGGCGAATGTTACAACATTCACTTACCCGAATACCGGTTGCGTATAATAGTTCGATGAGCGCTTGGTTTCGTTGGCCGATCGCTGTATTTAAATCATTGACAACAAACAGCTGTTCTAATTCATCTGGATACAAAAAATGCGGAATTCTCTGTTCTTTTTTCGGCAACGATGCAAGCGCAAATGGATTTTCTAAAACGATTTTTTCGCGTAACAAAAATTTGTAAAAACTGCGCAAGCTCGACATTTTTCGGGCAATCGAACGGCTTGATTGCTTTCGTTGATGGAGTTCTGTTAAAAACAAACGGACGTCGCTATAAGATACTTGTTGCAATCCTTCAATTTGTTCGCGCTCCATAAATTCGAAAAATTCACCAATATCATGCTTATAACACGCAATTGTATATTCTGAATAATTTTTTTCTATTTGTAAATATTCAATGAACAAATTTAACGTAAAATTCACATTTTCCATTCGATCACCCCATAAGAGCTACTAAATAGTAGCACAATTTAGTAGCTCTTGCAACGAATTTCACAACTTTTTTAAAAAATTCTGAATCGTTTCTAACGCCCGTTGTGCATACCGTTCATTTTTTATCTTTTTATCTTTAATCATCTCATCAAGCGGGGCAAAAAGACCGAAGTTTGCATTCATCGGTTGAAAATGTTTTGGGTTCGCTGATGTAATATAGTGCGCCATGCTACCGATCGCTGTTTCTTGCGGAAACACCACAAGTTCTTTTCCGAGTACGTAATGTGCCGCATTAATCCCCGCCACAAGTCCTGATGCCGCTGACTCAACATATCCTTCGACACCGGTCATTTGTCCTGCAAAAAATAAATCGTCTCTTTCTTTATATTGGTATGTCGGTTTTAGTAACTTCGGCGAATTAATAAACGTATTGCGATGCATGACGCCGTAACGCACAATTTCTGCTTGTTCAAGCCCTGGAATGAGCCGGATGACTTCTTTTTGTGCGCCCCATTTCAAATGGGTCTGGAAACCGACAATGTTATATAACGTTCCAGCGGCATCATCTTGACGAAGTTGGACAACAGCAAAAGGACGCTTGCCTGTACGCGGATCTTCTAAGCCGACAGGTTTCATCGGTCCAAACAGCAACGTCTTTTTCCCACGCCGTGCCATCACTTCAATCGGCATGCACCCTTCAAAATAAATTTCTTTTTCAAACTCTTTTAAAGGAACGGTTTCAGCAGAAATGAGCGCATCGTAAAACCGCTCAAATTCCTCTTCTGTCATCGGACAGTTAATATACGCCGCTTCGCCTTTGTCATAGCGAGATTTTATATACACTTTTTCCATATCGATACTTTCTTTTTCAACAATTGGTGCTGCGGCATCGTAAAAATATAAATATTCTTCGCCTGTTAACGCTTGAAGTTGCTCGGAAAGGGGCTGCGATGTTAACGGACCTGTCGCAATAATTGTCGGACCTGTTGGGATCGTTGTCACCTCTTCGCGCACAACAGTCACATTCGGATGATTCGCTACCATTTCTGTTACTTTTGCGGCAAATTCATGACGGTCAACAGCTAAAGCGCCACCAGCTGGTACAGAACAAGAGTCCGCTGCTTTCATAATAACAGAATCTAATCGGCGCATTTCTTCTTTCAACACACCGACCGCATTCGTTAACGTATTTGCTCGCAGGGAGTTGCTACATACAAGCTCAGCAAATTTATCCGTATGATGAGCTGGCGTTTGTTTGACCGGACGCATTTCATACAATTTTACACGAATGCCACGCTTCGCGAGTTGCCATGCAGCTTCACTTCCTGCCAATCCTGCTCCAATCACTGTTACTTCCATTGATATTCCCTCCTCGATAAAATGGGTGAGGGTATGCGCCTCACCTTACTGTTGTTCGTGATATTCACATTGTGTACATTGAATGAGTACGCTTTTCTTTCCCTTTTTCTCAACAAGCATGCCACCGCACTTTGGACACGGTCGACTGATCGGTTTATCCCACGAAACGAAATCGCATGTTGGAAAACGATCGCACCCATAAAACATGCGTTTCTTTTTACTTTTTCGTTCTACAATGTTTCCTTCGTGGCAGCGTGGACATTTCACACCGATGTCTTTGACGATCGCTTTTGTATGGCGACATTGTGGGAAGTTCGAACAAGCAATAAACTTTCCGAACCGCCCCATTTTATATACCATCGGGCTTCCGCATACTTCGCAATCGATATGAGCTGATTCATCGGCTATTTCAACTTTTTCCATTTCAACTTCAGCAATTTTTAATCGTTTTTCAAACTCGCGATAAAATTCATCAATAATGCGCACCCATTCAACTTTTCCTTCTTCGATATCGTCTAAATTTTTTTCCATTTTAGCTGTAAATTCGACATCTAAAATCTCTGGGAAAAATTGCATAATTAAATCGAGCACAATTTCACCGAGTTCGGTTGGAACGAATCGCTTATTTTCAAGCGTCACGTAATTGCGCTTTTGAATCGTATCGAGCGTCGGGGCATACGTCGATGGGCGACCGATGCCGAGCTCTTCTAATGTTTTCACAAGGCGAGCTTCCGTATAACGTGGTGGGGGCTGCGTAAAATGTTGTTTTCCTTCGATATCTTTACTAAATACGCGCTCTCCTTCCACAAAATCCGGCAATAGTCGCTGTTGTTCATCTTTCGGATCGTCCGTTCCTTCGACATACACTTTCATAAAGCCCGGAAACTTGACTGTCGAACCTGTCGCACGAAAGACGACTGAGCCGTTTGAAAGCTCAACCGCTACCGTATCGAGCACAGCTGGCGCCATTTGGCTCGCGATAAAGCGCTCCCAAATGAGTTTATATAGCTGATATTGATCGCGCGTGACATACGGTTTAATCGCGCTAGGATGACGCCAAACGGACGTTGGACGAATGGCTTCGTGCGCATCTTGCGCGTTCGCTTTTTGTTTTTCTTTTCTTTTTTCTGTTGCTACATATGATGTGCCGAACGTCTGTTCAATATACTGTATCGCTTCTTGTTGAGCGCTTTCTGATATGCGCGTCGAGTCTGTACGCATATATGTAATTAAACCGACCGTTCCTTCGCTTCCAAGGTCAATTCCCTCATATAGTTGTTGGGCAACCATCATCGTTTTTTTCGTGCGGAAATTTAACTTACGCGCAGCTTCTTGTTGTAACGACGATGTAATAAACGGGGCAACGGGATTGCGCTTGCGCTCTTTTTTCGTTACCGCTGTAACAACAAATTCATTGCCTTGAATATGGCTTAATACATGTTGGACATCTTGTTCTGTTTTTAAATCGAACGTTTCACTATCAAGGCGATAAAATTGCGCTTCAAATACATCATTGCCTTTAACAAACGTTCCTTGAATCGTCCAATATTCTTCAGGCTGGAACGATTGAATTTCTTTTTCTCGATCAATAATTAAGCGAAGGGCAACAGATTGCACGCGTCCTGCACTTAATCCTTTTTTTACTTTTTTCCAAAGCAGTGGGCTAATGTTGTAGCCGACAAGACGATCGAGCACGCGTCGCGCTTGTTGAGCGTGAACTAAATGCATATTAATGGCGCGCGGCTGTTCGAATGATTGTTTAATGGCATCTTTCGTAATTTCGTTAAATACGACACGACATGGCGAGTCCGTATTTAAGTCAAGTAAATGTGCTAAATGCCATGCAATCGCTTCTCCTTCACGATCCGGGTCGGCGGCAAGAAATACTTTTTTTGCCTTTTTTGCTGCCGCCTTCAGCTCTTTAATCACGGAGCCTTTTCCACGAATCGTAATATACTTCGGTTCATAATCATTTTGTATATCAACGCCCATTTGGCTTTTCGGCAAATCGCGCACGTGACCCATCGATGCTTTTACTTTATACTTTTTTCCTAAATATCTTTCAATCGTTTTCGCCTTTGCTGGCGACTCTACAATGACTAAGTAGTCTGACATCATTTTGTCCTCCCTCAAGAGGTAATTCGTAAAGTAAAATCTTCATTATTATTAATGATGATTCGTTCATTTGTCAAACATCATTTTTCGATTTTTTCTTTCGTTCATGTAAAAAGGTGTCGAAATTCTTCCGAAATATCCTCACTTGACAGTATTAATTTCGCTCCTTGCTGAATTAATCGATTCGTCCCAAGCGCCTCTTTTGTTGTGATGTCGCCAGGAATCGCAAACACTTCTCTCCCTTGTTGGAGCGCAAAATGAGCAGTAATAAGAGAACCGCTTCGCTCTTTCGCTTGTACGACAAGCGTACCGAGCGATAAACCGCTAATGATGCGATTGCGCATCGGAAAATGCCACGTTTGTGGGCGAACAAACGGTGGGCATTCTGAAATAATTAATTGCGTTGTCGCTAATTGTCGAAATAATGATTCATTTTCAGGTGGGTACATATAATGTAGTCCACCAGCAATGACACCAATCGTCTCACCACAGTATTTCAAACATAACCGATGGGCTTCCGCATCGATGCCTTTGGCTAACCCGCTCACAACGACCCAACCGTTTTGAATCAGTGGCGGGAGTACGATGTGCATCGCTGTAATTCCTTGCCGAGTTGGTGTTCTTGTTCCAACGACGCTAATCATTTTTTTTCGCTTAAGCAATGCCACATTGCCTTTCGCATATAGTACCCACGGTGGATCATATATATGTTTTAGCCACTCCGGGTAGCTATCGTCCTTTATTGTTACAATATGAATGTTTTGTTCCTCATATGTTTTTATCATACGTTTCAACTTGTGACAATGCAAATCATGGAAAAAAGCAGTGAAATGTTTTTGAGAAATCGGCAGTAATTGTTGGAGTTGATGAGAAGGAAGTTGAAAAATGGAGGCAAGCGATGGGTCAACATAGAGCAGTCGTGCGATACTTTTCCATCCAATACCACGACAATGATGTAGATGAATGAGCCGTTCGCGAACGGTATCGTACATCCGTACCCCTCCTTTTTTATAAAAATCGTCCTAAGGCTTGTTCCTTAGGACGATTGGACGATTAATGTGTTTTACATTTTTCGTATAAGCCGCGCTCTTTTAGTACAGAAATGAGCGTTTCGCCGATCACAGACGGCGTTTCAGCCACTTTAATGCCACATGCAGTCATCGTTTGAATTTTTTCTGCGGCTGTCCCTTTGCCGCCAGAAATGATCGCACCAGCGTGTCCCATACGCTTTCCTGGAGGCGCTGTTTGTCCACCGATAAAGCCGACAACCGGTTTTGTCATGTTCGCTTTCACCCATTCTGCTGCTTCTTCTTCTGCTGTTCCACCAATTTCACCGATCATAATGACCGCATACGTGTCTTCATCTTCGTTAAACGCTTTTAATACGTCAATGAAGTTTGTTCCGTTGACTGGGTCACCGCCGATACCAACTGCTGTCGATTGACCGATGCCCGCTTGTGTTAATTGATGTACCGCTTCATACGTTAACGTACCAGAACGCGAAACGATGCCGACATGACCTTTTTTATGAATGTAACCTGGCATAATGCCGATTTTGCATTCTTCTGGAGTGATGACACCAGGGCAGTTTGGACCAATTAAGCGCGTTTTCTTGCCTTCCATGTAGCGCTTCACTTTAACCATATCTAACACAGGAATGCCTTCTGTAATACAAACAACTAAGTCGATTTCTGCATCGACAGCTTCCATAATCGCATCTGCTGCAAATGCCGGTGGAACGTAAATAACTGAGGCGTTCGCTCCCGTTTTTTCAACCGCTTCTGAAACCGTATCAAACACAGGCACACCTTCTACTTCTGTACCGCCTTTTCCAGGTGTCACCCCGCCGACGATGTTTGTGCCGTACTCGATCATTTGTTTTGTATGGAACAATCCTTGTGAACCTGTAATTCCTTGTACGATTACTTTCGTCTCTTTATTAACAAAAACGCTCACGTTTCTCCCATCCCTTCTATTAGCTTACTAGCGAAACGATTTTTTGCGCGCCGTCTGCCATCGATTCAGCCGCTGTAATGTTTAGCCCAGACTGTTCTAAAATCTTTTTCCCTAATTCGACGTTCGTTCCTTCTAAACGAACGACAAGCGGAAGATTTAAGCCGACTTGTTTTGTCGCTTCAACGATGCCGTTTGCAATGACGTCACATTTCATAATGCCCCCGAAAATGTTAACGAAAATGCCTTTTACTTTCGGGTCAGATAAAATGATTTTAAACGCTTCTGTTACTTTTTCTGTCGTCGCACCGCCACCAACGTCTAAAAAGTTTGCTGGCTCCCCACCGTAATATTTAATAATATCCATTGTTGCCATCGCTAAGCCCGCACCGTTTACCATGCAGCCGATGTTTCCGTCAAGAGAAATATAGTTTAAATCGTATTTGGACGCTTCAATTTCTTTTGGATCTTCTTCATCTAAATCGCGGTATTCTAAAATGTCTTTATGACGATATAGCGCGTTAGAATCAAAGTTGAGCTTTGCATCAAGCGCCATCACTTTTCCGTCGCCTGTCACAACGAGCGGGTTAATTTCAGCAATGGAGCAGTCTTTTTCAACGAACACTTGATATAAACCTAACATAAATTTGACCGCTTGATTGACAAGCTCTTTTGGAATGTTGATGTTAAACGCCATGCGACGCGCTTGAAACGCTTGTAAACCGACAGCTGGATCGATGTACTCTTTAAAAATTTTCTCTGGCGTTTTTGCTGCGACTTCTTCAATTTCTGTTCCGCCTTCTTCTGATCCCATTAAAACAACGCGAGACGTTGCACGATCGACAACAAGTCCGATGTAATATTCTTTTTTAATGTCGCATCCTTCTTCGATTAAAAGGCGCTTCACTTCTTTTCCTTCTGGACCTGTTTGGTGTGTGACAAGCACTTTTCCTAATAGCTCACTCGCGTATGTACGAACTTCTTCTAAACTTTTTGCGACTTTTACTCCCCCTGCTTTTCCGCGACCGCCGGCATGAATTTGTGCTTTGACGACACAAACGCTACTGCCGAGCTCTTTCGCTGCCTCGACCGCTTCTTCAACCGTAAATGCTACACGGCCGTTCGGCACGCTCACTCCGTAGCTTCTGAGGATCTCTTTTCCTTGATACTCATGAATATTCATACCCCATCCTCCTATGTATAAAAATAAAAGTACTAGCGCTTTCATTGTATAATGATACTTTGTCAGTTGTCTACCATTTAGACAGAAAATTCTTTAACAAAAGAAAAAGAAGCGATCATTCTAATCGCTCCTTCATCTTTTTTTCGACTTGATAAATAAATGCAAATACTTCAGCAACGACTTTGTACAGTTCCTCAGGAATCGTTTCATTTAACTGCAGTTGTCCGAGCATCGCAGCAAGTGTTTCATCTTCGTAAATCGGAATGTCATATTGTTTCGCCCGTTCAATGATGCGGTCGGCAACCACCCCTTCTCCTTTTGCGACAACGATCGGGGCAATATGTTGTTCGTTGTACGATAAAGCAACGGCACGCTTTCGTTTCATATGCGATAATCCACTCCTTTATACGAAAATGGTTCAACAGGTAATCGTTTGCTTCGCTTGTTCATCGGTGGTTTAACGGAAACAGCAGAAAGCGTGTATCCATGTTCAGCAAGCTTCTCCTTTAGTGACGGCTCAAGGGCAGATGCATACAATTCTACACGGGGCGTGTCGTTGATGATCGAAATATGAACGATGCGTTGTTGGATGTGAACATCTACAATCGTGTCCTTTAACATCTCAAGCGTTAAATAAAATAAAATACGACAGTAGTCTGGATCAATTTTTCCATTTTCTCGTTGTTTTCCACGCCATTGAATGGTCACATCAGTTGCATGCGTCCCGATGAGTAACGGAAATTGAGTAAATATATGTTGGAGAGAATGGTCATTTGTTGATAAAAACTGATATGCTTTCATCCGATCAAGTAATGAGGTGATCTCCGCTTTTAACTCACCTGTCGCTTCTTCTGCTGCTGTTTGCAATAAAACGAGCCACTCATCTTGTTGTTTCATCGTCTCTTCAAGCAGTTGTTGAATATGTTCAGGCGAAAAAGAAGAAAGCGTCGGCATATGGCGCAAATAAGAAGAAAGTTTTGCTAACGTTCCTTTTGGATGAGCGCGATCAATGAGCACCGCAAGCATAAGCCGTTGTTCATATAGCGGCTTATCATGCTGTAAAGTGACGAACGCACGAAACACATCATCACGAAGCGGCAAATTGTGCATAAATAGCCATTTGACTGCTTGAGCTTCCTTTTCGCCACCTGTTTGTAACCATTGTCGAATAAGGGCCATGTCATGCTTTTTAAACGAAAATGATTCATCCATCATCCAGCGAACGAGCGCCTTCGTTTGTTCATTCATCGGTAAACGAAAGTGACGGATGATGCTCTCTTCATCTTTCAGCTTTTCTGTATGTTGCAATATTTTTAGCTCAAGCGGAAATGTCTTTTGTACATGAAACGTATATGTGCCGCCTTCTTTGACAGGCGACTGCAGTTCAGCTGTAAGTGTATGACTTCCAACCCGAACGAGCGCTGTTCGGTCTTCGTTTATTTTTTCGATTTTTCCATAGATGATGTCGCCAACTTGAAACGTCGGTACTTTTGGTACACGTATCGTTTGTGCATCATCAAATAATGTGCGTAGCCATTGAACGTTCATTTCATTCTCCTCGCTTTAATCGCTCGCGAATCGGGGCGAACGAACGACGATGCTCTTCAATGACCCCATATCGTTCAATCGCTTGCAAATGCGCTTTCGTGCCATATCCCATATGTTGCTCAAATCCATATTGCGGATATGTTTCACCTAGTTGCTTCATCATGCGATCGCGCGTCACTTTTGCTATAATGGAGCTTGCTGCAATGGATATACTATGTGCATCCCCTTTCACAATGGATGTTTGCGGAATCGATAGCGGGAGGCTCATTGCATCAATAAGCAAATGTTCTGGAACGATGGAAAGCGATTGAACGGCTGCCACCATCGCTTTTTTCGTTGCCTCGTAAATGTTTAACTCGTCAATTTCGCGTGCGCTGACAACACCAATGCCGATGGCAAGAGCCGTTTGTTGAATGATAGAAAACAATTGTTCACGTTTTGTTTCCGATAGTTTTTTTGAATCGTCTACATAAGGAATATATACATCTTTTGGCAAAATAACGGCTGCAGCAACGACCGGACCAGCTAGCGGCCCTCGTCCTACTTCATCTACGCCAGCGATGTAGCGCACTCCTTTTTCATATAGCGCCTGCTCATATTGCAACATATGCAGACAACGTTCTCGTTCGCGTTTTTCTTCTTCTTTTTGCTTATACCATTGTTGAATGAGACGTTGAACGCCTTTTCGTTCATCGTGCAATAGTTGTTGAAACCATTCATCTGTTTCATCGTGAATCGTTTGTAGCCTTTTTTTTATTTCTTGTATATTCACCGTCATCACTCCTTACACCTTATATCGACAAATAAACAAAAAAATAAAGGCTCGCTTATGCGAACCTTACGGGCGGTCAAAACTAAGTCGGCCTAATTTTTCTGTACGAATATCGCGCAACACAAGCTCAGCTACTTTATCGTAATCGACGACGCCACCGGCAGCTAAACAGCCACGCTTTTTTCCGATTTCGTCAAATAGTTGAACGATGTCCTCTGGAATATGCGAAAGCACATATCGTTCTTTTAAACGATCGGGATAATAAATAGCTAAAAAACGTAACGCATATACAGCGACGTCTTGCAAATTTAAAATCGTATCTTTAATCGCTCCCGTCGTCGCAAGCTTTAATCCGACTTCTTCATCTTCAAATTTCGGCCATAAAATCCCTGGTGTATCGAGTAGCTCAAGCTCCTTGCCGACTTTAATCCATTGTTGCGCTTTCGTCACTCCCGGGGTATCGCCTGTTTTGGCGATATGTTTTCCTGCGAGTCGGTTAATAAGCGTTGATTTTCCGACGTTTGGAATGCCGACAATTAACGCACGCATCGCCCGAGGACGTTTAATTCCCTTTGCCATCATTTTTTCAAATTTTGGGCGTAACCGTTCTTTTGCTGCTGCTACAATTTGTTTGACGCCTGTTCCGCTTTGTGAGTCGATCGGAAGCGCTTCAATTTGTTGCGCAGCGAAAAAGTCAATCCATTGTTTTGTGACGTCTGGATCAGCCATATCCGCTTTATTTAACAGCATGATGCGTGGCTTGTTCGCCACAATTTCATCAATTAACGGATTGCGCGATGAAAGCGGAATGCGCGCATCAACAAGTTCGAATACGATATCAATGAGCTTTAGTTTTTCTGTTACTTCCCGCTTCGCTTTCGCCATATGGCCGGGAAACCATTGAATCGTCATCGTTGCCACCTACTTTTATTATGTTATTCAACAATGCGAGCATCAGAAAGAGGCCAATAGACGACCGACGTTTTGCCTACGACTTTTTCCATCGGAATAAATCCGATATGGCGACTATCTTTACTATACCGACGATTATCTCCGAGCACGAATAAATGACCTTCTGGAACCGTCTTTCGTCCCCATAGTTCTTCGAGTGTAAACGACTCTGTTAACGGGCCATCAAACAGTTGTTTTTTCTCCTCGTCTAAGTAAGGTTCTTTGTAAGGCTTTCCGTTGACGTATAACGTGTCGTTTTTATATTCGATCTGGTCGCCTGGCAACCCAATGACGCGCTTAATATAATCTTTTCCTTCTTCTGCGTGGAACACAATAATATCAAATCGTTCTGGTTCGCCAATTTTGTATGCCATTTTATTGACGATCATCCGGTCTTGGTTATGTAACGTCGGCATCATCGACTCCCCTTCAACGATAATCGGGGCAAAAATAAAATAGCGAATGCCTCCTGCTAACGCGACGGCAATCAAAATTGCTTTCAACCATTCAAACCATTCATTTTTTTGTTTTGCCATCCTTCTCCCACCTATATGATGAATGTTGAAAAAGGAGCTTGATGATCAAGCTCCTCGCAATCATTTCGTTTGTTAGATGATTTCTTTGATGCGTGCTGCTTTACCGCGGAGTTGACGCAAGTAGTACAATTTCGCGCGACGAACTTTACCGCGACGAACAACTTCTAATTTAGCAATCTTCGGCGTGTGTAATGGGAATGTACGCTCAACACCTACACCGTAAGATACTTTACGAACTGTAAATGTTTCGCTAATTCCACCACCACGACGCTTGATAACCACGCCCTCAAATACTTGGATACGTTCACGGTTTCCTTCAACAACTTTCACGTGAACGCGCACTGTGTCACCAGGGCGGAATTCAGGAAGATCGTTACGTAGTTGTTCTTTTGTAATTTCTTGAATTAAATGATGCATCATCTTCATCTCCTTCCAACAGATGCTCATGCCTATGTTTATCGTTCATAGCAGCGGAACATCGTTTTACGTGCGACGTAAGTCACAACGTTTATACTAGCATAAAGATGTATCGGATGCAAGAGTTACCGCTCATTTTTTTCCCATTGTTCAATCCATTTTTTTTGTTGTTCCGTTAGTTCATACGTCTCCAGCAAGTCTGGTCGACGCAGCCATGTGCGGCGCAACGATTCTTTTTGACGCCACTCTTCAATTAAACGGTGATTACCCGAAAGAAGAACATCTGGTACTTTCATGCCACGAAAATCGGCAGGGCGTGTATAATGTGGATGCTCAAGCAAGCCAGAGCTATACGAATCGTGTACGGGCGAATGTTCATTGCCGAGCACGCCTGGAAGCAGACGAACAACGCTGTCGATGACGACCATCGCTGCGAGTTCTCCGCCTGTTAAGACATAATCTCCAATGGAAATTTCGTCTGTGACAAGATGCTCACGAATGCGCTCGTCGTAGCCTTCATAATGTCCGCAAATAAAAATGATATGCTGTTCTTTAGCAAGTTCCTCTGCTTTTTTTTGCGTGTAACGTTCACCTTGTGGACAGAGTAAAATAATGCGCGGACGATGGTCGCTTTGTTTCGTTAAATGATCGACAGCATCGAAAATCGGTTGCGGTTTTAATACCATGCCTGCGCCCCCGCCGTAAGGGTAGTCATCCACCGTTTGATGTTTATTATCGGCAAATTCACGAAAGTTAACGAGTTGAAACGTGACTGCTCCTTTTTCTTGTGCGCGCTTTAAAATTGACTCGTTGAAAACACCAGTAAACATTGTTGGAAATAAGGTGAGCACATCCATTTTCATTCGTCAAGCAGTCCTTCCATCACATGAATCGTAATCGTTTTGTTTTCTACATCGACTTGTTTGACGACATCTGCAATGTATGGGATTAACACATCCCCACCTTTTTTTCGTTTGACGACCCATACGTCATTAGCGCCCGGTGTTAGGATTTCTTTTACTTCGCCAATCGTTTCACCATCTTCGGTCACGACTGTACAACCGATAATTTCGTGAAAATAATATTCTCCTTCGTTAAGCGGTTGTAATTGGGTTTCTGGTACTTTAATGATTGCCCCTTTAAACTGTTCGACTAAGTTAATGTTGTCGTATCCTTCAAACGTTAATAAATCAAACGTCTTATGAACCCGATGGCTCGCCACTTTGACTTCAATTGGCGGCTTGTTTTCCATAAAAATATATAGCACATTTCCGACTTTATACCGCTCTTCTGCAAAATCTGTGCGTGAAATAACGCGCACTTCACCGCGAATGCCATGCGTATTGACAATTTTTCCGACATGAAACCATTTCACAACGATCACTCCTCGCGTATATCAACAACGATTCCATCTTCAATAACAATCGTTTTTTGAGGCGTCCAACGCTCACCAATGTGAATGTCGATGATCGCCTCTACCTCTCGTTCTTTTATTTCGCTTCCTATCGGTAATATGCGCAATTGTTCGAGCAGGAAATCAAGTTCCGCTATTTTTCGACGGCGAACTTGCATTTCTCGTTCAAACTTTTCTTTAATTTGTTTCGGTGGAAACGATGTTTGCTTTTCCATTCGTTTCTGTTCAAAGATGAGCTGCTCACATTGTTGTTCAAGTTGCTGTTTTTGTTTTGTAAATTGTTGTATAAGTTGTTGCTTGCTTTTTTCTGTCAGTCGTTGCTTCACTTCAACCGTTTGAATGATTTTCATGGCGCACCGCCTTTCTGAACGAAAAAAGGGGAGGTGTCTCCCTCTCCCTTACTCTTCGATGCGTACGTCTATTCGCTTCTTCGACTCATTTGCTGCTTGAACAACGGTGCGAATGGCTTGAATCATTCGCCCGTTTTTTCCGATCACTTTTCCAACGTCTTCTTGATGAAGCGCGATCGCATATGTGATCGATTGTTGTTGTTCCGTTTCGCGAATGACGACGCATTCTGGATGATCGACAAGTGACCGAACAATTGTCTCAAGCAACGTCTTCATATATTACTTTCCGTACTTTAAGTTGTGGAATTTTTCTAAAATTCCTTGTTTTGAAAGCAAGTTGCGCACCGTGTCAGATGGTTTTGCACCGTTTTGCAACCATTTTAATGCAAGTTCTTCGTTAATTTTAATTTCTGCAGGCTCTGTTAAAGGATTGTATGTGCCGATTGTTTCGATGAAACGACCGTCACGTGGAGAACGAGAGTCTGCAACAACGATACGATAGAATGGTGATTTTTTTGCACCCATACGTTTTAAACGAATTTTTACTGCCATGATGATAGCACCTCCGAAAATATTTCACACAAGATAGTATATTAGCAATAAACGTTTTGTTTGTAAAGTGTTTTTTCTTAACACCGTTATTTTGTTTACATGAACGGGAAGCGGAATCCTTTCTTTTTCCCTTTTGGCATTGTTGTCATCATTTTCATCATTTTTTTCATTTCGTCAAACTGTTTTAACAACCGATTGACGTCTTGAACTGTCGTTCCGCTTCCTTTGGCAATTCGCTTTTTGCGACTTGAGTTAATGATGTCTGGATTCATTTTTTCTTCTTTTGTCATCGAACGAATGATCGCTTCAACGCGGCTAATTTGTTTTTCGTCAATTTGTAAGTTATTTAAGCCTTTTACTTTGTTTGCACCCGGAAGCATTTTTAAAATTTCATCGAGTGGGCCGAGTTTACGCACTTGCCCAAGCTGTTCTAAAAAGTCGTCAAGTGTAAATGATGCGGTGCGCATTTTTTGCTCGAGCTCTTTTGCTTTTTCTTCATCGACGGCCGCTTGCGCTTTCTCGATGAGCGTCAACACATCACCCATCCCTAAAATACGCGATGCCATCCGCTCCGGATGAAACGGCTCAAGCGCATCGAGTTTTTCGCCCATACCGACAAATTTAATTGGCGTGTTCGTGACTGCTTTAATCGATAATGCTGCCCCGCCGCGCGTATCGCCGTCGAGCTTCGTCAAAATGACGCCCGTTAGTCCAAGCTGTTCGTTAAAGCTTTGCGCGACGTTGACCGCATCTTGTCCTGTCATCGCATCGACAACGAGGAAAATTTCATCGGGTTTCGTCACTTCTTTAATTTGTTTTAATTCGTCCATGAGCGCTTCGTCAATGTGCAATCGCCCCGCGGTATCGATCAATACGTAATCATGATGTTCTTCTTTTGCTTTTGCGATCGCTTGCTTAGCAATTTCAACCGGGCTCACTTGATCGCCAAGCGAAAACACAGGGATGTTCAGCTGCTTTCCTAACGTCTCAAGCTGTTTGATCGCCGCTGGACGATAAATGTCAGCTGCGACAAGCAACGGTTTACGGTTATGTTTTTTACGTAATAAATTTGCTAATTTCCCCGTCGTTGTCGTTTTCCCTGCCCCTTGCAAACCGACCATCATAACGACTGTTGGTGGACGGCTCGCTACGGCAATTTTGCTGTTCTCTCCCCCCATCAGCTCCGTCAATTCTTCTTTCACGACTTTAATGACTTGCTGTCCTGGGGTTAAGCTTTTCATTACCTCTTGTCCGATAGCTCGCTCGCTTACCTTTTTCACAAAGTCCTTGACGACTTTGAAATTGACATCCGCTTCTAATAGCGCTAGCCGCACTTCGCGCATCATTTCTTTTACATCGGCTTCCGTGACTTTGCCTTTGCCACGAATTTTATTCATGACATGTTGCAGACGGTCGGCCAATCCTTCAAATGCCATCGTTACCGCCCCCTACTCTAATTTCTCCAACTCCTCAACGATCCTCATCAATTCTTCATCGTTCGGATAGCGTTCGGCTATATGCGCTTTTAATCGATGTAATAGCTTGTGCCGTTGCTGAAACTTTTGAAAGAGCAATAGCTTTTGCTCATAATCTTCTAGCATCGCTTCCGTTCGTTTAATGTTATCATATACAGCTTGACGACTCACTTCGTACTCTTCGGCAATTTCACCGAGGGAGTAATCGTCTAAGTAATAAAGGGACATATAGTTCCGTTGCTTCGGCGTCAACAACGATTGATAAAAATCGTATAAATAGTTCATTCTCGTTGTTTTTTCTAGCATGAAACTCCCCCCCTGTTAAGTGAAACGCCTTTACATGACTTTAGTGTATATGTTTTAGCCGATGCTGTCAAGTCATTCTCCTTGCGTCTCTTCTCGTTCCATAAACGTTGAAAATAATCCGTACACGAATTGTTCAGCGTTAAACGGCTCTAAGTCGTCCATTTTTTCTCCTAAACCAACAAACTTCACAGGAATGTTTAACTCATGGCGGATCGCTAACACAATGCCACCTTTTGCCGTTCCATCTAATTTCGTGAGCACAATGCCGGTAACGTTCGTTGCTTCTTTAAACGTTTTCGCCTGGCTCATCGCATTTTGTCCTGTCGTTGCATCTAACACAAGCAACACTTCATGCGGTGCGCCCGGCACTTCCCGTTCAATGACGCGCTTCACTTTTTCTAGCTCTTTCATTAAATTCACTTTATTTTGTAAGCGCCCAGCAGTGTCGCACAATAAAATGTCAACGTTTCGTGATTTTGCTGCTTGAATGGCATCGTACATGACCGCAGCAGGATCTGAGCCTGCCGATTGTTTAATCACTTCGACGCCAACGCGCTCGCCCCATACTTCAAGCTGTTCAATCGCACCGGCACGGAACGTATCGCCTGCAGCAAGCATCACCTTTTTTCCTTCGTTTTTTAATTTGTATGCCAACTTTCCAATTGTCGTTGTTTTTCCGACACCGTTGACACCGACGAATAAAATGACCGTTAAACCGTTTGGCTGAATGTTTAGTTCTGTCGTTTCGTCCCCGCTTGCTTGATATATGTCAATGAGTTTTTCGGAAATGACACTATACATTTCTTTTGGATCTTGAATGTTGCGGCGTTTTACTTCCATTTTCAACTCATCAATAAAATCCATCACCGTTGCAACACCGACGTCTGAAGCAATTAAAATTTCTTCTAGCTCTTCAAAAAACTCTTCGTCCACTTTTCGATAACGAGCGATTAAATCATTTACTTTTCCAGCGAATGAGTCGCGCGTTTTTTCTAAGCCGCGCTTAAACTTTTCCGTTACCGTATCCGCTTGTTTTGCAATTTTTTCTTTTAGTTTTTTAAAAAAGCTCATCGTTTTTCATCCTTTCTTTCCAGCTGCTTCTTCGAGTCGAACGGAAACAAGTTTCGATACACCTGATTGTTGCATCGTTACCCCATATAGTACATCCGCTTCTTCCATCGTTCCTTTTCGATGCGTAATAACGATAAATTGCGTTTCGTTGCTAAATTTTTTCAAATATTTCGCATATCGTTGTACGTTTGCTTCATCGAGTGCGGCTTCTACTTCATCGAGCACACAAAACGGAACAGGTCGAACGTTTAAAATAGCAAATAAAAGAGCAATCGCCGTCAACGCTCGCTCACCGCCTGATAATAAGCTTAAATGTTGCAATTTTTTTCCTGGCGGTTGGGCGACAATATCAACACCGGTATGAAGCAAGTCGCTCGGATCCGTCAGTTGCAAATCCGCCTTGCCTCCTCCAAACAATTCGACGAACACACGAGCAAATTGAGCGCGAATTTGTTCAAACGTCGTCGCAAATCTTCGTTTCATTTCATCGTCCATTTCGTCAATGACTTGATACAATGTATCTTTCGCTCGCTGTAAATCTTCTTTTTGTTCCGTTAAAAAGCGATGACGCTCTGACACTCGTTCATATTCCTCAATCGCTCCAAGGTTGACCGTTCCAAGCTCGTCGATGGCGAGTTGAATGAGTTTTACTTTTTTCCGCGCTTCTTGCGCTGGAATTGTTAGTGGAAACGCTTCTTTTGCAGCTTCAAATGACAATTTATATTCTTCGCGAAGTTTGTTTAGCAGGTGATCAAGCTCCATATCAAAGCGAGCGAGCTTCACTTCTTCGTCTTTTAACGTATCGGTTAGTTGTTTATGTTGACGTTTCAATTCTTTTATTTCTTTTTCGAACTGTTCAAGCTTCGTTTGATAGTCTAGTCGCTGTTCACGTCGACTTGCGATGAGCTGAATCGTTTCTTCTTTTTGCTTCATTTTTTCTTCGCATATTCGTTCGAGTTGTTGCTCATCTTCCGTTTGTTCATTCATATGATAGAGAAGTTGGTTGCGCTCATGCTCCATTTGTGCACGAGTTCGCTTTGTTTCTTCCCATTCTTCGATGAGTCGGCGCACGTGTTGCTCTTCGTTTCTCACATGTTCTTGCTTTTCGGCGAGCGCCACTTTCAAAGCGGTAAGCTGTTCTTGCATTTGTTCTTTTGATTGTTGCTCGAGTTGTTTTTTCTCTGTCCATTGCTTTACTTGTTCGTCAATGTCGGCAATTTTTTGCTCGAGCGTCTCAAGCAATTGCACAACATGATGAAGGCGAGCAGTAAGCTCTTGCTTTTCTTCTTCAAGCGTTTGTCGTTCATAACGATATACAGCGAGTCGCTCGTCCATATGCTTTTTGTGAAGATCGAGTTCCATCCATGCGCTTTTTTCTTCTTGTAGCGCCATGCGGCTCGCTTCTAGTTCGGTATAAAGCGCTGTTCGTTTTTGCTCAGCCTTTGCAATCGCTTCTTTTTCACGTTGCACGAGCTGTTCAAGCTCTAGCGTTTTTCGCTCAGCATCGCGCCAGTTTGCTATCACTTCTTCTAGCTCACGGGCACGACTTAATAACGAACTTGTCTGTTTATTTACCGTTCCCCCCGTCATCGCTCCACCAGGATTCACAACGTCTCCTTCAAGCGTGACGAGACGGTAACGATATTGCAATTGGCGTGCAAGCTCATTTGCCCCTTTTAAATCGCGTGTAATAATGACCGTTCCAAGAATGTTTGTCATAATTTGTTCGTACGTTGCGTCATACGAAATTAAATCGGAAGCGACACCCACGTAAGCTGGATGTTTGGCAATGTCCGCACGCACCGATGAAGGAAGCGCTTTTCGTTGAATGACGTTGAGCGGCAAAAATGTCGCCCGCCCATATTTATTTTGCTTTAAAAATTGAATGGCTGCGCGAGCGCTTTGTTCATTTTCCACAACAATATGTTGCGCAGCTCCTCCAAGCGCTACTTCGATCGCTGTCTCTAGCTCTGAAGGCACCGTCATCAGCTCAACGACTGCTCCATGAATGCCTAAGAGGCGATCTTTCGCTTTTAACACTTCTTTTACGCCTTGGAAAAATCCGGCGTACTCTTGTTGCATCGCTTCAAGCATTTCTTTTTTTGATTTTATTTTTTGTACATATTGATATGCTTCGTATAACGTTACTTCTTTTTTGCGATATTGTTCTTTTCGCACCGTTAATTGGTGTTCTTCTGCTTGAAGCGTTTGTTCTTGTTTATTGATGCGCTCTTGCAGTTTTTGAATGAGTTGTTGTTTTTGCTCCCATTGTTCGACGATGTGCTCGTATGCTTGAATATGTTCATCGTTTGCAGCAATGAGTTGCCGTTGTTTTTCTTCGTTTTTTTGTAGCTGTGTCTCGATATGCATCCGTTCATTTTTTAACGTCGCTTGCTCATGAACGAGATCAATATATTCGCTTTTTAATCGCTCAATTTCCGCCTCCGCTTTTGGACCGTAAGCGGAAAGGACGTTATTTTGTTCTTTTAATTGTGTTTGAAGCATCCGCACATCTGTTTGAAGCTGTTGAAGCAACTTCTTTTTTTCGGCAATCGTCGCTTCAAGTACACGTTCGCGCTCAGCAAGTTGCGCGATCGTCCGTTCGATTTGTTGTTGTTGCTTATGAGCATTGTTTTTTCGCTCTTTTAATAATTGTTTTTTTCCTTCCATTTTTTCGAGTTCTTCGCTCACAAGCAATAACACTTGTTGTAAGCCATCAATCGATTCATCAAGCGCTGTCAGTTCATGCCGCAACTGAGCGATATGCGCTTCTTCTTTTTGTATTGTCGTCGCTAGTTCCATCTCGTTTTGTTCATGTAAAGCGAGTTGCGCTTTGAGCGCTTCCCATTTTTCATGTAGCTGTTCAATTTCATAGACGATTAATCCGACTTCATACGTCTGTAATTGTTCTTTTTTCTCGATATATTCTTTTGCAATCGATGCTTGTTGTTTCAACGGTTCAAGCTGTTGATTTAATTCGTGTAAAATATCTTGCACCCGCTGCAAATGATCTTCTGTTTCGCTCAGCTTGTGTTCAGCCTTTTTTTTCCTCATTTTATATTTTAACACACCCGCTGCATCTTCAAAAATCATGCGCCGATCTTCTGCTTTACTACTTAAAATTTCTTCTACTTTTCCTTGGCTAATGATTGAGAAAGCTTCGCGTCCGACACCCGAATCCATAAACAAATCGACAATGTCTTTTAAGCGGCAAGGTTGCTTGTTAATAAAAAATTCGCTATCGCCTGAACGATAGACGCGTCTTGTGACGCTTACTTCTTCGTATTCGAGCGGCAAAAATTGATCGCTATTGTCGAGCGTTAGCGTCACTTCAGCGACATTTAAAGGTTTTCGCGATTCACTTCCTGAGAAGATGACGTCTTCCATTTTTGCTCCGCGAAGCGACTTCGCCGATTGTTCCCCGAGCACCCAACGAATCGCATCTGTAATGTTGCTTTTCCCGCTTCCGTTCGGACCGACGATTGCCGTCATACCCGGAACAAAGTCGATAGAAATGCGATCCGCAAAAGATTTAAATCCGATAGCTTCTAAACGTTTGAGGAACACATATATCCCCCTTTATCTAAAAGATGTGACAGTAAACAAGGCTGTCCTTTCGCACTGGATCAGCCTTGTTGTAATTGTTTTAGCTTAGCTAATGCCATCTGTGCGGCGCGTTGCTCTGCCTCTTTTTTCGAGCGTCCAACTCCAATGCCGAGCTCTTCGCCATTTAACGATACGCGCGATACGAATTCTTTATTATGGGCAGGACCTTTTTCTTGTAAAATTTTATATTCTAAAACTCCGCTACCATCACGTTGCACAAGTTCTTGTAGTTGACTTTTGTAATCCATCACATGAGAAAAAGCACCTTGGCGAATTTTCGGGAACATCGTTTTCTCTAAAAATTGTACGACTGCTTCAATCCCTTGATCTAAATAAAGCGCCCCGATAAACGCTTCAAACACGTCCGCTAACAACGACGGACGCATGCGCCCTCCTGTTAGCTCTTCTCCTTTTCCGAGCAAGACGAGATCGCCAAACGATAGCGCATGAGCGAACGTAACGAGCGACGGTTCGCAAACAATCGCTGCGCGCAGTTTCGTTAGTTCCCCTTCGCTCATTTGTGGAAACTGTTCAAATAAATATTGAGAAACGGTCAATTCAAGAACCGCGTCCCCTAAAAATTCAAGGCGCTCATTATCTTCATGTAGCCGCTTCCGATGCTCATTCACATATGATGAATGGGTAAATGCTTGAATAAGCAATTTTTCATTGCGAAAAAAAATGCCGATTTGCTCTTGAAACTGTTTAAATTTCACGTACGGTCGTTGCTTCGACATGCATATGAACCCCCAACTATAAACGTAAAAAGCATAGAAAGCCCCGCTTACAAAACGGGACTTTTCTTATTATGATAGACGGCTTTTTATGTAGTTTACTGCGTCACCGACAGTAACAATTTTCTCCGCCTCTTCATCTGAAATTTCCATATCAAATTCATCTTCTAATTCCATAACAAGCTCAACGACATCAAGCGAATCTGCTCCTAAATCTTCTTTGAATGAAGATTCAAGCGTTACTTGTGACTCCTCAACACCAAGGCGATCAACAATAATTTTCGTTACACGCTCTAACACATCTGCCATTTTATTCACCTCCCCTCAAGTCATTATACTGAATTATATCAGAAAATAAAACGAATTTTTACATGACCATGCCGCCATCAACATGAATCGTTTGCCCTGTCATATAGCTTGCCCCATCTGAGACGAGAAACGCTACAACATGCGCAATATCTTGTGGATTTCCAAAGCGAGCGAGCGGAATTTGTTGCAGCATCGCTTGGCGCACATCCTCGCTTAATTGATCGGTCATATCTGTCGTAATAAATCCAGGCGCAACAGCGTTGACCGTAATGTTTCGACTCGCTAGTTCTTTTGCTGCTGTTTTTGTTAGCCCGATGACACCTGCTTTTGCAGCAACATAGTTTGCTTGCCCTGGATTACCGCTTACGCCGACGATGGACGCTACGTTCACGATTCGACCGTATCGTTGTTTCATCATCGGACGTGTCACCGCCTTCGTGCATAAAAAGACACCTTTTAAGTTCGTATTGATGACCGCATCCCATTCTTCTTCTTTCATGCGCATAAGCAAGTTGTCGCGCGTAATGCCTGCATTGTTAACTAAAATATCGACGCGCCCCCAACGCTCAAGCACTTCTTTCACCATGCGCTCGACCGCTTCGCTGTTTGCGACATCCGCCTGTACAGCGAACGCTTCGCCACCATGCTCGACAATTTGAGCGACAACTTCATTTGCTTTCGTTTCACTTCCCGCATAATTGACAGCTACTTTTGCACCAAGACGAGCGAGATGCAAAGCAATTTCGCGCCCAATGCCACGTGACGCTCCTGTCACAATTGCTACTTTTCCTTCCATCTTTATTCCCCTTTCACCGCAGCCACCGTCGCTATAAACGAAGCTTCATCAAAAATCGAATAGACGTTGACATGACGGTTTATTTTTTTCACAAGACCGCTTAATACTTTTCCAGGACCGATTTCAATAAACGTATCTACACCTAAATCAATCATCGTTTGTATAGATTGCTCCCAACGAACAGGCGAATACAATTGTTCAACGAGACGATGTTTGATTTCCGTCGGATCTGTCATCGGCTCAGCCGTCACGTTCGAAATGACAGGCACTTTACTTAGTTGAAACGACAATGTGTTAAGCACCGCTGAAAACTGTTCTGCTGCTGGCTTCATTAAAACGGAATGAAACGGCCCGCTTACTTCAAGCGGAATGATCCGCTTCGCCCCTTTTTCTTTTGCAAGTTGTGATGCTCGCTCGACCGCTTCTTTTGCCCCTGAAATGACAATTTGTCCCGGACAGTTTAAGTTTGCTAATTGAACAGGTGATGATTCCGTTGATGCTTCATCGACAACTTGTTGCAATAACGCTTCATCCATACCAAGCACCGCAGCCATCGTTCCTTGTCCTGACGGCACTGCCTTTTCCATCAATTCTCCGCGCTTACGCACCGCATATACAGCGTCGGAAAACGACAGCACAGATGCCGCAACGAGCGCGCTATATTCTCCGAGACTATGTCCTGCAACATAATGCGGAACAATACCGACTTCTGTTACTTTTTGTAAAAATGCGATGCTTGTCGTCAATAATGCCGGTTGGGCATTTTCAGTTTTTGTTAATACGTCTTGTGGACCTTCAAAAATGAGCTGTGACAAAGAAATTTGCAATCGTTCATCCGCTTGGCGAAAAACAGCAGCTACTGCTTCATCTTTTTCCGCCCATTCTTTCCCCATGCCGACCGTTTGTGAACCTTGTCCCGGAAAAATAAATGCGATTTTCCCCATCATGCCACCTCTTATTGTTTTATTTCAGCTACGGATTGTTTCACCATTTGTACAACGTCATTGGCAACCATTTCGCGCGCTTGGCGCACCGCATGAAAAATAGCGTGAGCATCGGATGAGCCATGTGCTTTAATGACTGGTGCTCGTAAACCGAACAGTGCTGCACCACCATATTCTGCATAATCCATTTTTTTCTTCAATTGCATAAGCTGTGGCTTCAATGCAAGCGCCGCCATTTTGCTAACGACATTGCTTGTCAATGCTGATTTTAACATTGAGAAAACAGCGATTGCCGTTCCTTCGATCGTTTTTAGCGCGACGTTGCCGGTAAATCCGTCAATAACAACGACATCCGCTACTCCTTCTAATAAATCGCGCGCTTCCACGTTTCCGACAAAGTTTAACGACGTCTGTTGTATAAGTTGAAACGCCTTTTTTGCTAATTCATTTCCTTTTTGATCCTCTGTTCCGACATTTAATAAACCGATGCGTGGGCGACTAATGCCACGCACTTTTTCAGCGTATGCCGCACCCATGAGCGCATATTGCAATAAATGTTCTGGACGAGCATCAACGTTTGCTCCAACATCTAACAATACAAATCCTTTTCCATCAATCGTTGGCAACGTCGGCGCAAGCGCAGGACGATCAATGCCATCAATACGGCCGACGATAAACAGCCCTGCAGCCATTAAAGCGCCCGTATTTCCCGCAGAAATGCACGCATCTGCACGTCCTTCACTTACTTCGTTTGCCATTAATACCATGGACGCCTCTTTTTTACGGCGAACCGCACGGACAGGCTCATCTGTTGCTTCAATCACTTGTTCAGTATGAATAATGGATAATCGTTCATCATTTGTTATGTACGGGCGAATGAGGGTTTCATTTCCGACAAGCGTAATTTCGATATCTTGAAAATGCTCAATCGCCTTTTGTGCACCGATCACGACTTCTTTCGGTGCGTGATCGCCTCCCATGGCATCGATCGCGATTTTCATCTTTCTTCTCCGTCCTTTTTAACAACGTTTGAGCGATACATATGAAATTCTCCTTGAAAAACAAGTTCTTGTCCTACGTAACTATTTACTTCGACGACGGTGCGCCCGTTTTCGTTTAAATTTTTCACTTTTGCTTTGGCGACGACGCGCTCACCTTCTTTGACAGGGCGCATAAAACGAATGTTTGCCTTTGCCGTTAATGCGAGTTCATCGTTAATAACTGCTACAGCGAGCGAATTCGCTTGGGCAAATAAATGATGCCCTCGTGCAATTTGATTACGTTTAAACACATGTTCTTGTTTGACATCAAAAATCGAAATCGCACTTTCGTCCAATTGCATATCAATAATTTCTCCGATGACTTCTTCAATAGGCAACGACTTCACTTCGTCAGCGAATGTGCGCTCAGCAACATGTTTAATGCGCTCGCGCAACTCCGGAATCGATAGTTCTAGGCGATCGAGGCGGATCGTTTGAATGCTGACTGAAAATTTTTCGGCAAGCTGTTCGTCCGTAATAAAAGGATTTTCTTCAATCGTTGCTTGCAGTAATCGTTGCCGTTCTCGTTTATTTCTTCTCATGTTCGATCCACCATCCGAATTATTACTAGGTACTAATAGTAGTATATAACACCCAAAGTGACATTTCAACAACTTTTAATCTAATTTTTCGCCGTTTAAAACGCCCGATTGTTGTAGATGTTCACGAAGTAGCGCATATGTTTCATCGCGCCAAAACGAAGGCGAAGCAATGAGGCGCGCCGCATCTTGTCGCGCCACTTCTAAAATGCGATAGTCGTGAACAAGATCGCCAAGGCGAAACTCGGGCATACCGCTTTGCTTCGTTCCGAAAAAGTCGCCCGGTCCACGTAGCTCTAAATCTTTTTCAGACAATACAAAGCCATCGTTTGTTTCTGTCATAATGCGCATTCGCTCTTTTCCGGTTTCTGATTTTGGATCGGCAACTAAAATACAGTACGACTGCGCTTGTCCACGCCCAACGCGCCCACGCAACTGATGAAGTTGGGCAAGACCGAAACGATCCGCATCATAAATGACCATGACCGTTGCATTCGGAACGTTTACGCCGACCTCAACAACCGTTGTAGAAACTAAAATATGGATGTCGTTTGTGCTAAAAGCACGCATCACTTCTTCTTTTTCTTCTGAAGATAAACGACCGTGCATCAATCCAATGCGATATCGTCCTTTATAATAGTGCGTCAGCATCGCATGCACATCAATAGCATTTTGAACATCAAGCTTTTCTGATTCTTCAATGAGCGGGCAAATGACGTATGCTTGATGACCCGCATCGACTTGTTTGGCAATAAATTGAAATACACGTTCAAGCATATCGTGTTTTACCCAATATGTTTCAATTTTTTTTCTTCCTTTTGGCATTTCATCAATGACGGACACGTCCATTTCTCCAAAGGCCGTAATCGCAAGCGTGCGTGGAATAGGTGTCGCCGTCATAAATAATACATCGGGTGATTGGCCTTTTTCACGTAAAATACGTCGCTGTTCGACCCCGAAACGATGTTGTTCATCTGTGATAACAACACCAAGTTTCGCAAAATTGACATCGTCTTGAATGAGCGCGTGCGTACCGACAACAATGTGAACGTCGCCTGCTGCGAGCTGTTCGAGTAGCTGTTTACGCCTTTTTCCTTTTACCGAACTCGTCAACAGTTCAACACGAATGCCCATCGGTGCAAGTAGCGAACAAAGGGACTCAGCATGTTGCTCAGCTAAAATTTCTGTCGGTACCATTAACGCTCCTTGATACCCTGATAAATACACTGCGTATAATACAATAGCAGCAACGACTGTTTTTCCCGAACCGACATCGCCTTGTAATAGGCGATTCATGCGGTATGGTGATTTTAAATCTTGCACAATTTCACGCACAACGCGCTGTTGGGCGTTCGTTAACGGAAAAGGAAGCGACTGAATAAAAGTATGAAGCTGCTCATCAGAAAAGTGATGCGCAATGCCCGGTGACTGTTCGCGACGATATTTTTTCAACGCTTGCATTTTTAATTGAAAAAGTAAAAACTCTTCATAAACGAGACGACGCCGCGCTTGTTTCAGTTGCTCGTGCGAAAGCGGCATATGAATAGCTCGTATCGCATCACGTTTTGCTATGAGCCGATATGTTTGTAGCAACTCGTTCGGCAACGGGTCGACAATCGCATCACCGTATTGTTGCAAAGCGAGCGCAATAAAACGTCGCATACCTTTCACCGTTACATCGCCACGCGTCGAATAAACCGGTTCGATTTCCTTTTGCTGTTTCATTTCCCCGATGTGTAACTGTTGTACCGTAATCGTTTGACGATGTTTATCCCACTTTCCTGTGATCGTTACCGTTTCGTGTAAAGCAAGCTTCTTTTTCAAATACGGTTGGTTAAAACAAACGGCGGTTACTAAAAACCGGTCCACAAGTACACGAAACGTTAAGCGTGACTTTTTTCGGCTATAATATGTGAGGACAGGCTCGCTATATACTTTGCCAACGATCGTTATTTTTTCATCGTGCTTTGCCTCTTCTAATGAACATATGCGATAATCTTCATAACGAAAAGGGAAATGATATAACAGTTGTTCAATTGTATGAATTCCCATCTCATAAAGCGTAGCCGCCGTCTCTTCTCCAATTCCTTTAATCGCTGTGACTGTTTGTTGTAGTACGTCACTCACGTTTCTCATTCGGCTTGCCGAAAATGCTCGCTTCTAATTTACGAGCGGTCGGCGTCGCCGCTAACCCTCCTTGTGCTGTTTCTTTTAATGCAATAGGCATCGTTTGACCGATGCGGAACATCGCTTCAATGACTTCATCGCACGGAATGCGACTCTGTATCCCAGCAAGTGCCATATCAGCAGCAATCATCGCATTTGCTGCTCCGATCGCATTTCGTTTCACACATGGTACTTCCACTAACCCTGCAACAGGGTCACAGACGAGCCCAAGCATATTTTTTAAAGCGATCGCCATCGCTTCTGCCGCTTGTCTTGGTGTACCACCAGCCATTTCGACAAGCGCCGCCGCTGCCATGCCTGCTGCTGAACCGACTTCCGCTTGACAACCTCCTGCCGCCCCAGAAATCGATGCATTGTTTGCGACGACAAATCCGAACGCACCAGCTGTAAATAAAAACTCAACCATTTGTTCACGCGTCGGCTTCAGTTTTTCTTTCACTGCAAATAACGTACCTGGGACGACACCAGCCGATCCTGCTGTCGGGGTAGCACAAATCATTCCCATCGCCGCGTTCACTTCGTTCGTCGCCATCGCTTTGCTGACGGCATCTAAAATCGTTTCTCCCGATAAAAATTGGCCGCGTGCAATATATTGTTGCAAGAGTGGAGCATCGCCGCCCGTTAGCCCGGAATGCGAGCGAACGCCTGCTAATCCGCGTATGACGGCTTGTTCCATCACTTGTAAGTTTTTCTCCATTTGCGCAATGATATCCTCTCGACTGCGCTCAGTGACTTCCATTTCTTGACGAATCATCACTTCAGCAATTTTTATTTGTTCCCGTTCCGCTCGTTCCACAAGTTCTGCTACATTTCGAAACATCGTTATCTCCCCTTTGCGACGCGCTTACTCGACAATTTTTGTTACGTCAATAATATGTGGTAGCGCTTTTAATTGTTCGACAATCGCATCGTCAATATTTTGATCGACTTCAATCGTCATTAACGCTTGTTTTCCTTTTTCCTTCCGCGAGACTTCCATATGACCGATGTTGATAGCATATTTCGCTAACACGTTAGCGACCCCTGCGATCGCTCCATAACGATCGTTATGCATAATTAGAAGGGCAGGGTGATGACCAGAAAGCTTTAGTTCGAAACCGTTTAGCTCAATAATTTCAACTTTTCCACCGCCAATCGAAATGCCGACAAGCTCTAATTCGCCTTGTTCGTCGCCGAGACGAATTTTTGCGGTGTTTGGGTGAGGCGGAATCGCTTCTTCTTCATGAAACGTGATGCGAATACCTTCTTGTTTGGCGATGTGTAACGACGTTTTCATTCGTTCATCAAACGTATCAAAATTTAATAAACCGCCGACGATGGCAACATCTGTCCCGTGCCCTTTGTACGTCTCAGCGAATGAACCGTAAAAGAAAATATCGGCCCATGCTGGCTTTCTCCCAAATAAATTGCGCGCTACTTTGCCAATGCGTACCGCTCCTGCCGTATGCGAACTTGACGGACCGATCATAATCGGACCGATAATGTCAAATACACTGCGATATTTCACGTTTTGTTCTCCCCTTTGTCATCTTCATGAAAAAGAAGGGGAACACTCCCCTTCTTTCATCATATGTGAATGATAGCGATCTCGCTTTATTCAATCGCAAAAATAAATGGATATAGCGGTTGGCCACCTTGATGCGTTTCTACTTCGACATGCGGGAATTGTTGTTCGACAAATTGAACGACGTGTGCGAGTTGTTCTTCTGTCGCATCTTCTCCAAAGAGAATCGTTAAAATCTCATCTTCCTCGCTAACCATATGTGTAAGTAACGTTTCAACGACATACGTAAGCTCTTTGTCGGATACGACAATTTTTCCATCGGCAATTCCCATATAATCATCTTTTTCGATTTCGACACCATCAATATTTGTATCGCGTACAGCAAACGTCACTTGTCCTGTTTTTACGCGAGCAAGCGCCTCCGTCATCGCTTTCTCATTGTCTTCTTTTGTCGCAGAAGGGTTAAAGGAAAGCAGAGCAGTCATGCCTTGTGGTACTGTTTTTGATGGAATGACGACCACATCACATGAAGCGACAGAAGCAGCTTGTTGAGCTGCTAAAATAATATTTTTATTGTTTGGCAAAACAAATACCGTTTGGGCATTTACTTCCTCAATTGCCTTCACGATGTCTTCTGTGCTTGGATTCATCGTTTGTCCACCTTCGATGACCGCATGAGCACCGATGCTTGTAAATAATTCGGCAATGCCATCCCCCATCGCCACCGCAACGATGCCGTATGGGATGCGCTCTTGTTTTTTCGGCGGCTGCATCTCTTGGTGAACGATATTTGCATGCTGTTCACGCATGTTTTCGATTTTAATGTTAATTAAACTCCCGTAGCGTTGTGCGTATGTGAGCACTTCACCTGGTTGCTCCGCATGAATGTGCACTTTCACTAATTCGTCATCTGCAATGACAAGGAGCGAATCACCGAAGCGGCTTAAATCTTGACGAAATGCATCTTCATGGAACGGATGTTTCGCTACTTTATCTTGCTCAAATTTCACCATAAATTCTGTACAATATCCAAATTCGATGTCATCTGCACTCAGATGGCTTTGAACGTTGCGATGATGTTCTGTGCGGACGAGCTGTTCCATTGACAACGCTTCTGTTTCTGCAATCGTTTCACCTTTTAAAGCAGCTAAAAATCCTTCATATACAAATACGAGGCCTTGTCCACCGCTGTCAACGACACCTACTTCTTTTAAGACAGGAAGCAAATCAGGCGTCCGCTTCAGCGATGCTTTTGCTTCTTTCAGCACTTCCGTCATCACAACGACGATATCCGTTTCTTTTTTCGCCACAGCTACTGCGCGCTTTGCTGCGTCTTTTGCAACCGTTAAAATCGTTCCTTCAACCGGCTTCATCACCGCTTTATATGCCGTTTGTACGCCCGCTTCAAGCGCTGCCGCAAACTCTTTGCTGTTAATTTCGCTTTTTTGTTCAATTGCTTTCGCAAATCCACGGAATAATTGTGATAAAATGACGCCTGAATTTCCGCGCGCGCCCATTAACAACCCTTTCGCTAGTGCACTTGCCACTTTTCCGATATGGTCAGATACGTGATTTTTTACTTCTTTCGCACCAGATGTCATCGACAAATTCATATTCGTTCCTGTATCCCCATCTGGAACGGGAAACACGTTTAATGCATCTACTGTTTTTGCATTGTTCGCTAAATGTGTCGCGCCTTGCAACACCATTTGTGCAAAGCGTTTCCCATCTAATGTTGTCATTGTCACAGACTAGTTCCTCCTCACTACGGATTCGTGACACGAACCCCTTGAACATAGATGTTAATCGAATGAACAGATAAACCTAACGTTTGATCTAACGTATACTTCACTTTCGTTTGTACGTTATGGGCAACTTCAGAAATTTTCGTACCGTAGCTAACGATGACGTATAAATCGATGTGCACTTCATCGTTTTCTTGGCGAACAACAATACCTTTTGCGAAATTTTCACGACGTAAAATTTCAGCAATCCCATCTTTCAATTGATTTTTTGATGCCATGCCGACAATGCCGTAACAATCGACCGCGGCTCCTCCAGCAATTGCTGCAATGACATCGTTGCTAATTTCAACACGACCATATTTCGTTTGTAATTCAATGGACATCGCTCAAGTCCCCTTTCTTGTTAGGTAGCTAACGCCATTGTACTATACTCGGCTTATTTTTAAAAGTTCCTACCCATAGTATATTTACCCGAAATAGAAAACAGATGTCAAGGTTATTTTCTTGAAAGAGTATGTCGGAAGTATTGCAATCCGTTTTTATGTATGATAAATTATAGTAGTGTTTTGAGCACGTAGTTTGGCAAGTGAGGAGGGAAACAAAATGGCAAAATGCTTTGTGACTGGTAAGAAAAAATCATTCGGAAACGCTCGTTCTCACGCAATGAATGCGAGCCGCCGCACATGGAAAGCAAACCTTCAAAAAGTTCGCATTTTAGTTGACGGAAAGCCAAAGCGCGTTTGGGTTTCTGCTCGCGCATTAAAATCCGGAAAAGTAGAACGTGTGTAATAGAAAAAAGCACCAATCATTTGGTGCTTTTTATCCTTTTTTGAACGAATTTAACATTGCTCGCACAATTCCACCTAAAAATTTCGGCAACTTAATCGTATAAAATTTCACTATGATTCCCTCCCCTACAGTGCACACTCTTCTACTAATATATTCATCTCCGCACAAATCGTACCTCGAAGCGTTATTTTTCATCCTTGCTTCTTATCATCATTAATATGCCTTCAGTGAACGAAAAAGTACCAAAATGATGGATGAGTTCGTTGCTTACGCATAATGTTGATCCGAGCGGTATATCGTGCGCATCGAGCGAATATTTAAATCCCCGAAGCGTTAAAGCACGAATCGGGGTCATGGGGATAAAGGAAATATACGAATAGTCGCCTTCATTTTCAACGATATGTTCGCCGTTTCGATAAAGTGTAACGACATTTTGACGATCAATTAATTCAATTTGTCCATCTTTTCCTTTAAACAAAAGCTGGACGTTTCCGAATAAATGATCAAGTCGCCCACCTGTTCCTCCAAACACGCGAATTTTTGTCGCTTGTTGTTCAAGCGCCCAATCAAGTGCAATGTCTGTATCCGTTTGATCTTTTTCAGATGGCCATATGTCGATGTGAGGTAATTTTTTTTTCAATTGTTGTAACTCTCGTTCATCCATGGAGTCAAAATCGCCAAACGCTCGTTTTGGCATGATTCCCGCATCAAGTAGCGCTAAAACGCCACGATCTACTCCTATCCAACATACGTCTTCTCCGTCATAAGCTTGCAAATGAGGTAAGAAGCTTGTCGGCCCTCCTGCTACAAGATGAATAATCAATTGGCTCCCCTCCTAAGAAAGAAGGATGTGTCAAGATGACACACCCTCGCGAATAGCGCGAATTGCTTTGGCACGATCTTTTTGATTATAAATGGCTGATCCTGCAACGAGAACGTTCGCTCCGGCTTCGACACAAAGTTTTGCGGTTTCAGCGTGAATGCCGCCGTCGACTTCAATTTCAACAGAAATTCCACGCTCGCGAACGAGTGTTGAGAATGCTTGAATTTTTGGAAGTACTGCTGGAATAAACGATTGTCCGCCAAAGCCTGGGTTGACCGTCATAAATAAAACGAGGTCAAGGTCTTCAATCAAATGTTCAATCATCGAAATCGGCGTATGCGGATTTAACGCTACTCCTGCTTTCACACCATGTTCTTTAATAAGGTGGATCGTGCGATGTAAATGCGGACACGCTTCAACGTGTACGGTTAAATAGTCTGCTCCTGCTTTCGCAAACGTCGGGATATAACGGTCAGGTTGTTCGATCATTAAATGAACGTCAAGCGGCAATGTCGTCACAGGACGAATCGCCTCGACGATGAGCGGTCCGATGGTAATATTCGGGACGAAATGCCCGTCCATGACATCGACGTGAATATAATCCGCTCCCCCACGCTCTACATCGATAATTTCTTCGCCAAGTTTAGCAAAATTGGCAGATAAAATGGATGGTGCAATTTTAACCATGCTTAATACCTCGGCTTTCGTTCTTTTATTTCCTCGATAAAGCTCACGTAATGTTCGTAACGATAAGAAGGAATGTCTCCCGATGCTAACGCCTCTTTCACCGCACATTTTGGCTCGGCTGTATGCGTACAACCACGAAACTTACAATCAGCGCTTCTAGATACAAACTCTGGAAAACAAAGCGGCAATTGTTCGAGTTCGATCTCATCGAATTCTAGCGCACTAAATCCCGGCGTATCTGCAACAAAACCGCCCCCGATTTCAATTAACTCAACATGCCTTGTCGTATGTTTTCCTCGTCCAAGATGATGGGAAATGTCCCCTGTTTTTAACTGTAAGTCCGGACGTAACGCATTGAGTAAAGACGACTTCCCAACGCCCGACTGCCCCGCAAATACGGACACTTTTCCTGCAAAGTACGGCAATAACGCCTCAACGCCCGCAAGCGTTTTGACTGACACTTCTAACACATCATATCCAATTTGACGGTAATCGCGAATATATTGTTCGATGTGCGGCTTTGTTTCATCATCGACTAAATCCATTTTGCTTACAACAATAACGGGGCGAATGTGTTTTGCTTCAATGAATACGAGAAATCGATCAAGTAGTCCGGGGCTGAAATCTGGCTCGGCGGCTGAAAACACTAAGATCGCTTGATCGATATTTGCGATTGGCGGGCGAACAAGTTCATTTTTCCGCTCAAATACATCTAATATGTAGCCTTCTCGCTCATTTTCCGCCTGAAAAGAAACGTAGTCGCCGACAAGCGGCGTCACTTTCCGCTTCCGAAACACTCCACGACCACGACATTGATATACTTGACCGTCACTTAATACGTAATAAAAACCGCTTAGCGCTTTAATAATTTTTCCTTCTGCCATACCTTCCTCCTTTAAGGTGTTGTTGGATACGGGACGATACCTTCACGTACTGTCGTGCCATTGACAACGACGCGATATCTTCCTTGTTTCCCTTGTTGAATGACAAATTCAACACGTTCTTTTACATCATTTGTTAGGCGATAACGTTTGTACGGTTGAGCAAATGAATGGTTTTCATCTTCAATATATAATTCTGCCATGACTGGTTCATTCACATCAACAGGCGGTTCATACGGAATGTCAATTTCTTGAACGACTTTCTTTGTTTGCACCGGCTCTTTTCCAAGGGAAATAACGACCGTAACAGTCGCCCCTTTTTCCAATCTTGCATTCGCTTGTGGCGTTTGAGAAATAACGAGCCCTTTTTCGACTGTATCAGAATATTGCTGTTTGACGATGACGTACAATTGTTGGTCTGCTGCATAATCGCGCACACTTTTTTCCGTGTATCCTGTTAAGTCTTTTAAAATAATTTTTTCTTGCCCAAGGCTTACTGTGAAACGCACTTCTGTTTCTTCTGGCACCACTTTTTCACCTGGAAGCGGAAATTGCTCAATGATCGTTCCTGCAGGTTCGTCGCTATACACTTCCTTTTTATCAATAAGCAAATATTTTTCCGCTCGCAATTGTGGCTCGATATCAGCGATTTGCTCACCAACATAATTTTTGAACTCAACTTTTTTCTTTCCTATGCTCTTGTAAATTGTCACCGCCGTACCTACTTTTACGACTTTTCCAGCCTGTGGATTTGTACGAATGACGTAACCTTCTGCAATATCATCATGTTCTTCTTCAACCGTCTTTTCAATTTTCAAGCCTAACGACGTTAATTGTGTGATCGCCTCATCATAATTTTCATTCGTTACATCAGGCACAGTCACATCTTTTGGAAAAAATAAATCTGGAAGCCATGTGACCGCACTCACCCCAACACCGATGAACAACAAAAGAAACACCGTCCATGCAACAAGCCACTTTTTCGAGCGCTTCTTCTTTGGAGAAACGTCTTCTTGTCTTTCTTGTGGTGGAGAAGCGGCCGATTTGACAATTGGAATAATTTTCGTCTCTTCATCATCGTCTTCTATAGGTAACGTAAACTTCGCTTCGTTCATACGCTCCGGTGAAAGAGCGGTACGAATATGTTGTTGCATGTCTAATGCGCTATTGTAGCGATGCAACAAATTTTTTGCTGTTGCTTTTAACACAATGTTTTCTACACTTTGCGGAATATTCGGATTCCATCGTCGCACAGACGGTGTTTCTGTTTGCAAATGTTTCAATACAATCGCCACAGCAGATTCGCCAGAGAACGGCAATTGGCCTGTTAATAGTTCAAACATGACGATACCGAGCGAATAAATATCCGATTTTTCTGTCGCCATGCCACCTTTTGCTTGTTCAGGCGATAAATAATGAACAGAGCCTAAAACGGAATTTGTCTGGGTAATTGTCGTCGAACTTAAAGCAATCGCAATTCCAAAGTCTGTGATTTTTAATGTTCCGTCTTCTGCCACTAAAATATTTTGTGGCTTGATGTCACGATGAATGACCCCGTTTTGATGGGCGTGAGCCACTGCTCCTGTTAATTGATCCATCATGCGCAACACTTCTTGCACAGGGAGGGGAGCATGTTGCTGAATATATTGTTTTAACGTACATCCACGCACATATTCCATGACCATGTAATAAATACCGTCATCTTCTCCGACATCGTAAATCGTTACAATATTTTCATGGTTTAAACTTGTTGCGGCTTGTGCTTCGCGGCGAAAACGTTTAATAAATAATTCATCGTTTGCAAAATCTAAACGTAACACTTTTACAGCAACGTCGCGATCCAAAATGATATCTCTAGCTAAATAAACGTTCGCCATGCCACCGCCACCAATGAGTTGCAAAATTTTATAGCGACCGTTTAATCGTTTGCCGATGAGCACGAGCGATCACCTACTTTCATCCACATCTGCAAATTGTACGATCGCTAACGTAATATTATCTTCCCCACCGTGCTCATTTGCGACATCAATGAGCGCCTGCGCTTTTTCTTCAAGCGAGCGATCAGATGTCAATATGTCGACCATCGTCGATTCCGATACTTTATTAGAAAGTCCGTCAGAACAAAGCAATAACATATCTCCTTCTTCGACAGTCACTGTTTTCACGTCTAGCTGAATCGTCTGTTCTGTTCCGAGCGCACGCAATAGCACATGTTTACGCGGATGATATTCTGCATCTTCTTTCGATAGTTGCCCGCTTTTCACTAGCTCATTAACAAGAGAATGGTCTTCCGTCATTTGTTGAAAACCATTTGTATTTAACAAATAGCAACGACTATCACCAATGTGCCCGATCGTCGCAAACTGGTTTGTACAAATAGCAGCAACAACGGTCGTCCCCATTCCTTGACAATGATCGTTCGTTTGGGAGTGATGAAAGAGCGATTCGTTTACTTTCATGACATGTTCTTTTAGCCACGTTTCCGCTTGTTGTGGCGATGTCATTTCATCTGTTTCTTCCCAAAATTGTTTTAATTGTGTCATCGTCATTTCACTCGCCACATCGCCAGCCAGATGACCACCCATCCCGTCAGCGACAACGGCTAAATAGTTGCCTGCTTTATTGATAAAAACACCGCCGTTATCTTCATTATGCGACCTAATTTTACCGACATCCGTTTGAAACACCGCCTTCATACATGCACGATACTCACGCGAGTATCGCTTCCTCCCTTCTGCTGTCCCGTTTACGCTTTCGTTTCTTCTTTTCTTTCTTTTGCACGCAGTTGTCCGCATGCTGCATCAATATCATGCCCTTGTTCACGACGAATCGTGACGTTAATGCCGTGTTTTTTTAACGTTTTTTCAAACGCAAAAATTTGTTCACGCGGCGTACGAACATAGTTGCGTTCAGGTACGTAGTTGACTGGAATTAAATTGACATGGCATTTTAATCCTTTAATCAGTTCCGCAAGCTCTTCTGCATGTTCAATTTGATCGTTCACACCGCCAAATAAACCATATTCAAATGTGACGCGTCTCCCGGTTTTTTCAATGTAATAGCGCACCGCTTCCATTAATTCCGGCAATTTATAAGCGCGGTTAATCGGCATCAGTTTCGAGCGCAATTCCGTATTCGGTGCATGAAGCGAAATCGCAAAATTAATTTGCATATTTTCATCAGCGAATTGGTAAATTTTCGGGATAATACCGCTTGTCGATACGGTAATATGACGCGCGCCAATATGCAGCCCTTTCGGATGATTAACAATTTTTAAAAACTTGAGCAGCTCGTCATAGTTATCGAACGGTTCACCTATTCCCATCACGACGATGCTACTTACGCGTTCGTTCGTTTCATCGAGCGCTTTTTGCACTTTGACGACTTGAGCAACAATTTCACCTGCTTGTAAATTGCGCTTTAATCCGCCTAATGTCGAAGCGCAAAACGTACAGCCAATTCGGCAACCGACTTGAGTCGTGACACAAATCGAATTGCCGTAATCATGGCGCATAAGCACCGTTTCAATGGAATAGCCGTCATGAAGCTCAAATAAAAACTTCATTGTTCCGTCTTTTGATGTTTGCTGCACGAGCGTTTTTAATGTCGTGATGACAAAATGTTCATCTAACCGCTCGCGTAGCGCTTTTGGAATATTCGTCATGTCTTCAAACGATGTCACCCGTTTTTTATATAGCCATTCAAAAATTTGTGTGGCGCGAAACGGCTTTTCTCCTTGCTGTTCCACCCAACTTTGTAAGTCTTCTAAACGCAGGGAGTAAATGGATGGTTTCATATTATGTCACCTTTCTTTTTCAATGTTGCGATAAAAAATCCATCGCTAAATACGTAATGTGGAAGCAATTGCAACATACCGTCATGAACATACGATGCAACTGAAGATGGCAGGCGTGAAGCAAGCGTTTCGTCGCAATCATATTCGGGATGTTCATCTAAAAACTGAGCGATGACTTGCTCATTTTCTTCGCGATCAACGGTACATGTGCTATATACAAGCGTTCCGCCACGTTTTAAAAGCGGGGCAACGGCTCGTAAAATATTTAGTTGAACGTTTGCAAGTTGTGCAATATCTGTTTCGCTTTTCGCATATTTAATTTCCGGCTTCCGACGAATGACGCCAAGTCCTGAACAAGGGGCATCAACTAATATGCGATCAAACGTTTCAGCGACAAATTGCGTATGCGCTTGACGGCTATCGAGCTGTTTCGCTTCTATATTCGACAAGCCTAAACGCTTTGCCTGCTGTTCAATGAGTTTTACTTTATGATCGTGAATATCTAATGCAACGACACGACCTTTATTGTTCATTCGTTCTGCCATATGTGTCGTCTTTCCGCCTGGAGCCGCGCAACAGTCTAACACGACGTCTGTTTCCGTCGGAGAAAGGGCGTAAGCAACAAGCATTGAGCTTTCATCTTGAATCGTAATGAGCCCTTCTTGAAACACGCTCGTTTTCGCTGCATTTCCTTTTATGATTTTGATTCCAATCGGCACAACCGAAGAAGGAACGGCTTCAACTCCTTCTTCTTTTAGGCGAGCGATCACTTCTTCAACGGTTGTGCGCATGACGTTCACTCGTGCCGTTTGTTCAGGCGGTAAGTTGTTCACTTCACACATCCGTTTCGTCTCATCGAAGCCGAACTGTTCAATCCAACGCCGCACAAGCCAAAGCGGATGGCTCGTTGCGATTGCTAAACGTTCACTCTCGTCTTTCATTTCATCGAACGATCGCAACCCTTGGCGCTGAACGGAACGTAATATGCCGTTTACGAGCGAAGCAATACCGCGATGGCCACGACGTTTCGCAATTTCCACCGCTTCAAATAATACCGCACGATCAGGGATGCGGTCTAAATATACCATTTGATAAAGCGACAAGCGAAGCAATATGCGCACCCACGGTTCGATTTTTCCTTTGATAAACGGCTGTAAATAGTAATCGAGCGTATCGCGACGCTGAATCGTTCCGTATACTAATTCTGTTAACAGTGCCACGTCTTGAGCGGATAATTCGTTCGTTTCAATGACGTGATGTAACGACAAGTTGCTATATGCTCGTTTTTTTTCAATGTCCTCTAACACATGTAGCGCCAATTGGCGCACGTTTTGTTTACTCATTCGCCCCTCCTAATACTATCCCAATTGAAATCGTCGTGCCACGCAAAAAGTCGGTGGCGCTCATCTTTCGTTTTCCGGCTGGCTGCAGTTCCGTAATTTTTATCGCTGTCTCATTGCCGGTTGCAACGATGATGCCATCTTGCTCAACGGCGACAATCGTACCCGGCTTCGCTTGTGAAGAAGATTGTACTTTTTCTCCCCACCAAATTTTCCAACGCTCATCGCCATATGTCGTATAGGCAACAGGCCACGGATTCATGCCGCGAATATGGTTGTAAATGTCTTCACCTGTTTTCGTCCAATCGATTCGTTCTTGTTCAGGCTTAATGTTGTACGCAAATGTCGCATGTTCATCATCTTGCTTGATCGGCGTGATGTCGCCTCGAAACAGTTTCGGAAGCGTCTCAGAAAGTAGAGTTGCACCTGCTTGACTAAGTTTATCATGCAACGTTCCGACTGTATCGCGCTCATCAATTGGCACTTCTACTTGCGTTAATATATCACCTGCATCTAGCTTTTCAACCATGTACATAATTGTAATACCCGTTTTCTTTTTTCCTTGTAAAATGGCGTAATGAATTGGAGCACCTCCTCGCAATTCCGGCAAAAGTGACGCGTGAACATTTATACAGCCATACTTTGGTGCTTCTAAGAGCGGTTTCGGTAAAATTTGTCCGAATGCAGCGGTCACAATCAAATCAGGCTGTAGAGCGATTACTTCCTCGTATTGTTCTTTCTCACGAATTTTCGTCGGTTGTAGTACCGGAATGCCGTACGATTCAGCTGTCACTTTGACAGGTGGTGGGGTTAATTGTTGTTTTCGTCCTTTCGGTTTATCTGGTTGCGTCACGACGCCGACGACGTTATAGCCGTCTTTTATTAGTTGTTCTAAAATTGGAACGGCAAAATCAGGTGTTCCCATAAACACAATGTTCATTGTTCGAACTCTCCTTCTTCATAATAACGAATCACTTTTGACGTAAACAATATGCCACGTAAATGGTCGATCTCATGTTGTAACGCACGCGCTAAAAAGCCAGTCGCTTCGATTTCGAACGGGCGACCGCGGCGATTTTGCGCACGTACTTTCACGTATTGGAAGCGTTTCACTTCCCCAAATAATCCCGGAAAACTTAAACATCCTTCTGGTCCGATTTGTTCGCCGCCCTGTTCGACGATGACTGGATTAATGAATTCAATGCGCCCATGGCGGTCGCCAATGTCAACAATCGCAATTTGTTGAGCGATGCCGATTTGTGGGGCGGCTAAACCGACCCCATCGGCCGCAAGCATCGTATCGTACATGTCGTTTAATAGCTTCGTCAATTTTCGGTCAAATACGGTGACTGGCTGACAAGCGGTTTCTAAAATTGGTGCAGGATATGTTACAATCGGTAAAATGGCCAAATCGTCTCCTCCCTTATTTACATCATCATATATGGATTTAAATCAATGGTAATCGTCACATCGCCGCGCGCCATGTCACGCTGATAATGTTCAACAATCGTGCGGAGCGCTGTCGTTAAGTTCGCTTCTCGCTTGTATTTTATCATGCATTGGTAACGATATCTATCGTTCATGCGCGCAATCGGGGAAGCGACAGGTCCTAGCACAATGGCTTCAGGAGAAAGATGTTTTTTCACGTGTGTAGCAATTTTTTCGGCTACGCTTACTCCTTTGAGCGGATCGACATGGGATACGGTAATGAGCGTTAAATAGTAAAACGGCGGATACCCGTGTTTTTTTCGGGTAATCATTTCGCGCTCATAAAACGCTTCAAAATGATGATCGGCTGCTAGTTGAATGCTGTAATGTTCAGGCGTGTATGTTTGGATGACGACTTCCCCCGGTAAATGATGTCGCCCTGCACGGCCGCTCACTTGTGTTAGTAGCTGAAACGTTTTTTCTGCCGCCCGAAAGTCAGGCACATGAAGCATCGTGTCAGCTGCTAATACGCCAACTAATGTGACGTTTGGAAAATCAAGTCCTTTCGCAATCATTTGCGTGCCAAGTAAAATGTCAGCATTCCCTTCCCCAAATTCATTCAGCAATCGTTCGTGTGCTCCTTTACGGCTCGTTGTATCGACATCCATGCGAATGACGCGTGCATGAGGTAAAAGCTTTGTTAATTCTTCTTCCACTTTTTGTGTTCCTGTTCCGAAAAAACGAATATGTTCGCTTTGACAAGCAGGACAATGTGAAGACATACGCTGTTCGTATCCACAATAATGACATTTCAGTTGTTGTTGAACGCGATGGTATGTAAGCGAAATATCGCAATGCGGGCATTGAATCACATGACCGCAGTCCCGACACATGACAAAAGATGAATAGCCACGACGATTTAAAAATAAAACGGATTGTTCTCCTTTTTGTAAACGCTCCGTTAGTTTTTCAAATAAGAGCCGAGAAAACATCGAACGGTTTCCTGCCCGCAATTCTTCGCGCATATCGACAATCTCAACAGGTGGAAGCGCATGATCGTTCATTCGTCTCGTTAACGTAACTTGTTTATATACTCCTTTTTTTGCGCGCGCAAATGATTCAAGCGATGGGGTAGCGCTGCCGAGCACAATCGGACAGCGATGGTAACGGCCGCGAAAAATGGCAACATCGCGAGCGTGATAGCGCGGTGATTCTTCTTGTTTGTAGCTCGTTTCATGCTCTTCATCGATAATAATGATGCCAATGTTTTCAAACGGAGCGAAAATGGCAGAGCGCGCCCCGACGACAAGTTGCACTTCTTTTCGTTGAATTTTCCGCCATTCGTCATACTTTTCTCCGAGCGATAGACCACTATGGAGAACGGCTACTTTGGAGCCGAATCGTTCTTTAAACCGCCTCACCATTTGTGGTGTCAGTGAGATTTCTGGTACGAGCACAATCGCTTCTTTTCCTTTTTTTAAGACGAGATCAATCGCTTGCATATATACTTCTGTTTTCCCACTTCCAGTGACACCGTACATTAAAAAGACGTCGTGTACGTTTTGCTCAATCGCTTGTCCGATCGTATGTAGCGCTTTGCGTTGTTCATCTGTTAAAGCGAGTGGTTTTGTTTTTGGAAATGGGCGATTCGCATATGGATCACGATATATTTCTTTTTCTTTCACAGCGACAAGTTGTTTTTTGATGAGTGTTTGAACGGTTGCCCATGTGCTATTTGTTTCACTCAGCAACTGTTTTAACGGTAAAGCGCGCGCCACAAGCAATCGCTCGAGTATTTGTTTTTGTTTCATTGCGCGCGTTGAGAGCGATGTGAGTATATGGGTGACATGTTCATCGCTTGCACATAATTCGACCCATTTTTCTGTTTTTATTTTTCCTTTTTCTTCAACACGATAAACGACTTCAATATGGCCATTTGCAATTTCTTTTTGCAACAGGCGGACGTATGGTGTTTTTTCGACATCGCTCCATGGAATGATGAGACGGTCACGAAATAGCGCGCGTACGTTTTCATGGACGAGTGGCATATATTGTTCGATGAGCCGAATATCCTTTTCATATTTCGCTTTCATCGCGGCAGGTAACATCGCTTGAAAGGCAGATACCATGAAGCATAGTGTCGTTTCTGTTAGCCATTTCCCTAATTGAAGTAATTCCTCGTTTAATACAGGAACAACATCAAAAAGGGAATGAATCGGCTTTAATTGTTCTATTGGCATATCGGTCGTTTCTTTCACTTCAATGACAAACCCTTGTAAGAGTCTAGTTCCAAATGGTACGACAACGCGCATCCCAGCTTGTACGATGCCAACAAGTTCAGGCGGGATGATGTAATCAAACGGGCGATCCGTTTGACTCGCTGGAATATCAACGATGACAGAAGCAATCGTCATAAGCGTCCCTCAATTTCACGATGAACTTCACGTAAAATTTCTTTTGCCACTTCCGACTTTGGTAAAAGCGGAAGTTGTTTTTCGGTGCCGTCTCGTTTAAATAGCGTTACAATATTTGTATCCGTTCCGAATCCCGCCCCTTCTTGCACGACGTTATTTGCGACAATCATATCGGCGTTTTTGCGGGCAAGCTTGTCTTTGGCATATCGTTCGACATCGTTCGTCTCTGCCGCAAAACCGACTAAAAATTGATGCGTTTTTTGTTTACCGAGCGTTTGTAAAATATCGACGGTTCGTTCTAAAACGACAGTATAGTCCTCTTGTTGTTTTTTTATTTTATTGTCCGCAACATATTTTGGACGATAATCTGCTACTGCCGCTGTTTTAATGACGATGTCGCTATCGTGAAAATGGTTCATCACGTTTTCATACATGTCTTGCGCGCTTTCCACACGAATCGTCTGTACGCCTGCAGGACTAGGAAGCGATGTCGGACCAGAAATGAGGACGACATCGGCTCCAAAATCGCGCGCCGCTTCGGCGAGTGCATATCCCATTTTCCCAGTCGAATGATTGCTGAAAAAACGGACAGGGTCAAGTTTTTCACGGGTCGGACCAGCGGTCACTAACACTTTTTTTCCTTTTAATATCTCGTTTGTTGCGAAATGTTGTTCAAGCAAAGCGACGATCGTTTCTGGCTCTTCTAATCGTCCTTTTCCAACGTAACCGCACGCAAGCATCCCTTCCGCCGGTTCAATGAAGCGATAACCGAATGACTGCAATGTACGCATATTTTGTTGCACAGCTGGGTGTTCATACATATGAACGTTCATCGCTGGGGCAATCCACACCGGCGCTTTTGTCGCAAGTAAAATGGTTGTCACCATATTATCGGCTAGTCCGTGTGCAAGCTTTGCGATCGAGTTTGCGGTCGCAGGGGCAACGAGTACGACATGTGCCCAATCAGCTAAATCAATATGCGCAATGACGTTCGGCTTTTTTTCATCAAATGTATCGACGTACACCTCGTTTTTTGATAACGCTTGGAACGTAAGCGGTGTAACAAATTGACAAGCCGCTTCCGTCATGACGACTTTCACATTCGCTCCCGCTTGCACAAGTTTGCTTGTGAGCGCTGCTGCTTTATATACTGCAATTCCACCTGTCACACATAATAAAATGTTTTTTTGCTGAAGCATCAACGTTGCCCCTTTCATTTGGTATTTGTAAAAAAATAACAACCTAAAACTAGGTTGTCGTAAGTAGTTTATTGCGTTGCTTCTTCTTCGCTAACGACTTCAATATGACCCGCCGCAATTTCTTCTAACGCTTTGCCGACAAATTTTTTCGACACAGGTTTTTCGATCGTTAAATCGTTTTTTACTTGTAATTGGCGTGCGCGCTTCGCCGCCACTGTCACAAGCGTATATTTTGAATCTAATTTTGTCATAAGTAAGTCAATCGAAGGATATAACATATTACTCAACCTCCAACATCTTTTTATATCGTTGTGCAACGCGTTCACGACGACAATGTTCAGCCGTCACAATCGCTTTAATGCGTTCACACGCAAGCTCAACTTGATCGTTTTCAACGACGTAATCGTACGCATCCATCATTTCTAGCTCTTCTTTCGCTGCCTTTAATCGATCGCGAATGAGCTCTTCTGATTCTGTTCCGCGCATTTCAATTCGTTTACGCAATTCGCTTAAACTTGGCGGAGCGAGGAAAATAAAGAGCGCCTCTGGAAACACTTTGCGAACTTGCATCGCCCCTTGCACTTCAATTTCTAAAAAGACGTCTTTTCCTTCTTGCAACGTTTTTTCCACGTACTCAATTGGCGTACCATAGTAATTCCCAACATATTCCGCCCATTCTAACAATTCATTCTGGCGAATCATTTGCTCAAACTGCTCGCGCGTTTTGAAAAAGTAGTCGACACCATCAACTTCTCCTTCACGCGGTTTGCGCGTTGTGACAGAAATCGAATATTGCAATTGAATGTCTGGCTGTGAAAATAATGCTTTTCGCACCGTCCCTTTTCCAACGCCGGACGGTCCTGATAAAACGATTAATAACCCTCGTTCTTTCACGTTCATCCCTACCCTTCTATAATAAACAAACTACTCCACATTTTGCACTTGTTCTTTAATTTTTTCAAGGGCGCTTTTCATGTTAACGACTTCAGAGGCGATGTGGCCATCGTTTGCTTTGGAGCCGATCGTATTCATTTCGCGGTTGAGCTCTTGGACGAGAAAGTCGAGCTTTCGTCCGACTGCTCCCCCTTCAGAAACGATGCGACGAAACTGTTCAATATGGCTATATATACGTTTTAATTCCTCATGAATATCGACTTTTTCTGCAAATAAAGCGACTTCCGTTAGTAGCCGTTGTTCATCCACGATACCTTGCACAAATTCATGCACTCGTTTATGTATGCGATCGCGATAAGAAGCGACGACCGTTGGGGCAAGCTGTTCAATGCGATGCACACTTTTTTCGATCGTCTCAAGTTGCGCAAGCATATCTGCTAATAACGCTTTTCCTTCTTGTTCACGCATATATTTTAACTGTTCAACCGCTTCTTTTGTCGCTTCTAACAGCAAAGAAAGAAGTGCATCGTTTTGTAGCGGTTGTTCTGTCATTTCCACCGCATCCGATAGCATGTGTACCATATCTCGAAGCGATATATCATCTGTGAAATGAAACCGACTGCGTACATCCGTCAACATACGATAATACGCATCAACAAGTTGCCAATCGACATGAAGCGTTCGTTCAACGAGCTGTTCTCCTTCAATCGTGACAAACACCTCGACACGTCCACGTGCAATATGTTCGGTAATGACTCTTTTTATTTTATCTTCAAACATCATCCACTGTCTAGGCATGCGGATCGAAATTTCACAAAAACGGTGATTGACTGATTTCATTTCCACCGTAATGCGTACGTTTTCATCTTCTCTTTTTCCTCGACCAAATCCTGTCATACTCACGATCATATTCTCACATCCATTGTACATATGAAATATCGACAACAAAAGAAGGTAATAGATTGGCTCCATTACCTTCTCTCATTATAGCACAGATCACTATATAGCGAAAACATTTCATGAACGACGACGCGTGAATAGCGAACCTGCCAGTAAAAATGTCGGAATGGACGATAAACCAACAATCAACAACCAATCCGTGAGCGGAAGCGACATCGTATGGAAAATTGGTTGTAACGGCGGATAATAAATGACGACAAGCAGCAATAAAAGCGACGACAAGACAGCAAGCACTAAATACATATTTTCAAACGGATTGCGGTCAAACACCGAGCGCTCGCTTCGACAATCAAAGACGTGAATGAGCTGTGCGAGCACGAGCGTCGCGAACGCGACCGTCTGCGCATACGTTAAATTTTCTGGATGACGCGCATGCACAACGAGAAAGGCAATAAGCGTCACCATGCCAATTAAAAAACCGCGGCTAACAATTTTCCATCCGAGCCCGCGCGCAAACACCCCTTCTTTCGGATGGCGTGGCGGTCGTTTCATGACGTTTTCTTCTGCAGGATCTAATCCGAGCGCCATCGCAGGTAACCCGTCTGTCACAAGATTGACCCATAAAATTTGAATCGGTACAAGCGGAAGCGGAAGCGCTAAAATCATTGCAAACAACATGACTAAAATTTCTCCAACGTTTGAGGCAAGCAAGTAACGAATAAATTTGCGAATGTTTTCGTAAATGTTTCGTCCTTCTTCAATCGCCGCTTTAATGGTCGCAAAGTTATCGTCTAACAAAACGAGCGACGCCGCTTCTTTTGATACGTCCGTTCCTGTGATTCCCATCGCAATGCCGATGTTGGCTGTTTTAATCGCAGGAGCATCATTGACGCCATCACCTGTCATCGCGACAATATGTCCTCTTTTTTGTAACGCTTGTACGATTTTTAATTTATGTTCTGGCGATACACGTGCAAAAACATACACATCTTCAACAATATCTTCCAATTCTTCGACAGAAAGCGTTGATAACATTTTTCCGTCCATCACTTTTCCGTTCGGCGGCAACATGTGTAGTTGTTGGGCGATGGCTTTAGCTGTTAAAATATGATCCCCTGTAATCATGATTGTTTTGATGCCCGCTTTTTTACATTCGGCAATCGCTTGTTTCACTTCTTTTCGGGGCGGATCGATCATTCCTTGCAAACCGATGAACGTTAAATCGCTTTCCGCTTTCGTTTCATCATTGACCGTTTCGGTGAGCGAAAGTGGGCGATACGCGATCGCAATTGTGCGCAGCGCTTGTGAGGCGAGCATATTGACCGTTTGTTGCACTGTTTTTCGTTCTTGGTCACGAAGCGGTTTTGCTTGACCGTCCACATATATAAAGCGGCAACGTTCAAGCAACATATCTGGCGCTCCTTTTGTAACAATCCAACGTTGATTCGAGCGGTCCTTGACGATGACGGTCATCATTTTGCGCGTTGAATCAAATGGAAATTCATGTTCAATCGTAAATTCGGCCGCGATTTTTTCTTTCGTCCATCCAGCTTTCGCTGCCGCCACAACGAGCGCTCCCTCAGTCGGATCGCCAGCAATCATATACGTTTTTCCTTTTTTCTTCAGTTCCGCATGATTGCATAGCGCACCGAACAATAACATTTGTTGCAACGATGTGTCTATTTTTTCTTGTTTCCCGTTTAACAAAAACGTTCCTTTTGGTTCATAGCCCGTCCCGCTGACCGTCCATAACCGATTATTCACCCATACGTGTGTGACCGTCATTTGATTTTCTGTCATCGTTCCTGTTTTATCAGAACAAATGACCGACGCACATCCAAGCGTCTCAACCGCCGGCAGTTTGCGCACGATGGCGTTTCGCTTCATCATTCGCTGGACGCCAAGCGCCAACACGACAGTAACGATGGCAGGCAAGCCTTCCGGAATCGCGGCAACCGCAAGCGATACTCCAGCTAAAAACATGTCATATAAAGCATGTCCTTGCCATACACCGAGCACGACAACGAGCGCTGTGAGCGCTAAAGCGATGACAATTAAAATTTTGCCGAGCTGTTCAAGCTTCCGCTGCAACGGTGTCGTCATCGTTGGCGCAGACTGTAATAAATGGGCAATTTGCCCCATCGCTGTATTCATTCCTGTCGCCACAACGATCCCGATCCCGCTTCCTTTCGTCACGAGCGTCCCCATAAACGCCATATTTGTCCGATCGCCTAACGAAACGTCTGGCGCAAGTGGTGCGGTTTGTTTTTCGACAGGAAGCGATTCACCCGTCAACGATGATTCTTCAATATATAACCCTTTCGCTTCCACGATGCGAACATCAGCCCCGATGCGATCACCGCTTGTAAATTTAACAATATCGCCAACGACAAGTTCAGCAGACGGCACTTTCATCCATTCGCCATCACGCAAAACGAGCGATTCTGGGGCAGATAGTTTTTTTAACGCTTCAAGCGACTTTTCCGCACGCCGCTCTTGTATAAATCCTAAGCACGCGTTAATGATGACGATCGCCACGATCGCGACCGCATCAATGTATTCGCCGAGTACGGCGGAAATCGCTGTTGCTGCCAATAAGACGAGCACCATAAAATCTTGAAACTGTCCAAAAAATTGTTTGAATGCAGACGGTTTTTTTTCTTCTGATAACTCATTTTTCCCAAATTGTTTTAACCGTTTTTTCACTTCTTTTTCCGTTAATCCGAAACCGATCGTTGTATTTACTTGTTGTTCGACTTGTTCAACACGCAATTTGTGCCAGCTCATTTCTTTCCCCCTTCCGCTTGTCTTATCTATGACAGCTTATTCAGGCATGTACAAAAAAATGATATGGTATAATGAAAAGAAAAAAAGAGAAAGGTGTTTTCGATGTCGTTTGACGGAGTATTTACATATGCTATGACAAAAGAATTACAGCGAACGCTTGTCGGCGGACGCATTTCAAAAATTTATCAGCCGTTTCCATCCGAATTAGTGCTTCACGTTCGCTCGCACGGAAGCAATTATAAGTTGTTGTTATGTGCGCACCCGACTTACGCCCGCGTTCATTTAACAAATGAAACGTACGATAACCCGCCCGAACCACCGATGTTTTGTATGCTTTTGCGCAAACATATTGAAGGCGGCGTCATTGAAGCAATTACGCAAGTCGATTTCGATCGCATGATCATCATTCACGTGAAAACAAGAAATGAGCTCGGTGATATATGTACAAAACAGCTGATCATCGAAATTATGGGTCGCCACAGCAACATCATTCTCGTCGATGAACAGACGAACACAATTATCGATAGCATCAAACATCTTTCACCTGCTGTGAATCGCTACCGAACGGTGCTACCTGGGGCGCCTTACATTGCGCCGCCATCGCACGACAAACTGAATCCGCTTGAAGCGACAGAAGAAACGGTGTTAAAAAAAATCGATTTTCTCGCCGGAAAATTAGCTGATCAACTCGTCGCGACATTTATGGGCATCTCCCCACTATTTGCGCGCGAAGCTGTTCATCGGGCAGGGCTTGCCAATCGCACGACATTGCCGAAAAGTTTTATATCGCTAATCGAAAATGTGCGAAACGAAAATTTTACTCCGTGTACGTACACAAACGGACAAAAAGAAATATTTTACGCCTTGCCGCTTATGCATATCGGAGGAGAAGTGAAACATTTTCCGACGTTAAGCGACATGCTCGATCGTTTTTATTTCGGCAAAGCGGAACGCGACCGGGTCAAACAACAGGCGCACGATTTAGAACGATTTGTCGCGAATGAAAAAGAGAAAAACGAGAAAAAGCTCGCGAAGTTAAAACAAACGTTAGAAGAAGCAAAACAAGCGGAGCAATATCGACTATATGGGGAACTGCTCACGGCAAACCTTTATGCAATGAAGCGCGGAATGAAAGAAATGGAAGTAATCAATTACTACGACGAAAACGGTGCAACGATCATCATCCCGCTTGATGAACAAAAAACGCCGTCCGAAAACGCGCAAAACTATTTTCAAAAATACCAAAAAGCGAAAAATTCGCTTGCGATTGTCCAAGAACAAATCGAACGAACGAAAGAAGAAATCGTATATTTCGATACGCTATTGCAACAGCTCGAAACCGCCTCGCCGAAAGACATTGACGACATTCGCGACGAATTAATCGAACAAGGATATTTGCGCGCTAAGGCGACAAAACAAAAAAAACAAAAGCCGCGCACGATCGAACTCGAGCGCTACATATCAAGCGACGGAACGGAGATCTTTGTCGGCAAAAACAATAAACAAAACGACTATTTAACAAACAAATTCGCCAGCAAAGACGACATTTGGCTGCACACGAAAGACATCCCTGGCTCCCACGTCGTCATTCGCAGCAAACAACCGTCACAACAGACGATTATAGAAGCTGCTCACTTAGCCGCTTACTTCAGCAAAGCGCGCCACTCGAGCTCCGTCCCAGTCGACTACACGCGCGTCCGCTACGTCAAAAAACCGAGCGGCGCCAAACCGGGCTTTGTCATTTACGAAAACCAACAAACGATCTACGTCACACCCGATGAGGAGTTGGTCGTGAGGATGAAAAAACCCGTCTAGATAAGGCGGGTTTTTAATTTAATCAAAATTTTTTGTCATTTTTTCGTCCTCTCTTTTTGTCGAATGATGATATAATGGAAAAGGAAAAAAGGGGGTGAACATGGTGGAACAGTTGTTGCAACGCATTTTTGATGAGCTGGCATTTTTACGTGCAAACATGGCAACAAAAGAAGACGTCGCTATGTTGAAAGATGACATTCGCGCATTAGAAAGCCGCGTCAGTCATATTGAGCAGACGATGGCCACGAAAGATGATATCGCAAGCATTGAACAGCGCATGGCAACAAAAGACGATATCGTTGTTATGGACAAACGCATCGAACACATCGAACAAACGATGGCTACAAAAGACGATATCGCTGCGTTACAAAACAGCATGCATGCGCTCGAACATCGAGTAGATCGGATTGAGCAAACAATGGCAACAAAAGAAGATGTAGCACTTGTGCCAGCTATTCGTGAAATGGTTGGACAATTAATGGAACGAATGACGGTTGTTGAGTTACACGTGCAAGAAATTCCAGCTATCAAACAGCAAATCGAACAGTTGTCGCAACAAATGGAAGAAGGGTTTGAGAAAATAGCGCATCAAGAAACGATCCTACAAGCATTATCACTCCGTTCGATTCAACAAGCAAACGATATCCACTATTTAAAAACAAACGTCATTTCCACGAAGTAAGAAAAGGGTGTCGCTCGTTGGACACCCTTTTCTTTATGCTTCTAATTGCTCACGCCAATGATGTAACGTCGCTCGCTCTTCTTCGGTAATGATGCCGAGTTCCATCGCTGTTTCCATTAGCACATCGTAATCAGTCACTGTATAGACCGGAACGTGTTCATGTTGAAACGCTCGTTTGCCTTTTTCTAATCCGTATGTAAAAATCGCAACGACGCCAAGTACGTGACATTCCGCTTCACGCAAAGCGCGTACGGCATTGAGTGAGCTGCCGCCTGTTGAAATTAAATCTTCAATGACGACGACATGTTGACCTGCTTCGACTTTCCCTTCAATTTGTTTTCCTTTTCCGTGTCCTTTCGCTTGACTGCGCACGTAGCACATCGGCATATTCAATCGCTCGCTCACCCATGCGGCATGAGGAATGCCTGCGGTAGCTGTGCCAGCGACGACGTCGACGGTTGGAAAATGCGTGCGAATAAGCGCGGTTAGTTCATCAGCAATCATTCGTCTCGTCGTCGGGTACGCTAACGTCAACCGATTGTCGCAATAAATGGGGGCTTGTATGCCGGAAGACCAAGTAAACGGTTCGTTTGGGCTTAACGACACCGCACCGATGGAAAGTAATTGTTTTGCGATTTCTTTTTTCATCATTGTCCACCATCCCATTCTTGTTTTAACCGCTCATATGCCGCATACGGATCATGCGCTTTTGTGATGCTTCGTCCGATGACGATATAATTTGTTCCGCGCTGTTTCGCCTGATTAGGTGTGACGATGCGCACTTGATCGTCCGCTTGATCGTCCGCAAAGCGAATGCCTGGGGTGACAGTGATAAACGATGACCCGAAAGTTGCGCGAAGAAGCGGCACTTCTTTTGCGGAACAAACGACGCCGTCAAGTCCGCTATCATATGCAAGCTTAGCGTAATGAAGTACCGTTTCATTCATCGTCCGGTCAATTAACAATTCATCGTGAAGCATGCGTTCGTTTGTGCTCGTTAGTTGCGTCACCGCAATGCAACGCGGACGCTTCATTCCAGAAGGCGTCCCTTCTTCTAATCCTTCGACCGCTGCGCGCATCATCGCGCTTCCTCCGGATGCATGAACGTTTACTAAATCGACACCTAATTTCGCCAAGCCTTTCATTGCTCGTTTTACTGTATGCGGAATATCATGAAGCTTTAAATCTAAAAAAATATGATGTCCGCGCTGTTTTAACTCGTCGATGATCGTTGGACCTTCTTGAAAGTATAGCTCCATGCCGACTTTTAAAAAGAGCGACGTATCGGAAAATAGCTGTAAAAACGACCGCACTTCTTCCTTGGATGAAAAATCAAGCGCCACAATAAACGGTTTGTCCATTGTTCCAGCTCCTTCCCGTACATTCCGAAATATGTTGAATGCCAAGTTCATCTAAAAGCGGTGGCAAATCGCGAATCACATTTGGACAAACGTACGGGTCGATAAAATGCGCTGTTCCGATCGCGACCGCGCTCGCACCAGCGTAAAAAAACTCAATCACATCTTCCGCACTTTGAATGCCACCCATGCCGATAATCGGAAGCGATACCGCCTGGCTTACTTCATAAATCATTCGCAGTGCAATCGGTTTAATGGCTGGACCGGATAACCCACCGGTTACGTTCGCTAAAATCGGCTTCGCTGTTTTGACGTCAATGCGCATACCTAATAACGTATTAATCATCGTCAATCCGTCTGCTCCCGCTTGTTCAATCGCTTTTGCCATCGCGACGATGTTGGTCACATTGGGTGATAGTTTCACATACACAGGCACAGCAGACACTTCTTTTACCGCCCGCGTCAGCTCCGCAGCGACTTCTGGAACTGTTCCAAATGCGATGCCGCCCTTTTTCACGTTTGGGCATGAAATATTTAGCTCAAGCGCATGAACGTTTGGCGCTTTTGATATGCGCTTGGCGACTTCTACATATTCCTCTACCGTTGAGCCAGCAATGTTAGCGATAATCGGTACGTCGTATTGCGCTAACCACGGAAGTTCTTCAGCTAGCACTTTGTCTATACCGGGGTTTTGCAGTCCGATCGCATTTAACATGCCGCTTGGCGTCTCGGCGACGCGCGGCGTCGGATTGCCGAAGCGCGCTTCAAGCGTCGTCGCTTTAATCATGATTGCTCCGAGGACGCTTAAGTCATAAAATTTCGCGTATTCTCGGCCGAATCCGAAACAACCTGAGGCAGGCATAATCGGGTTTTTTAATGAAAGCCCGGGCAATTCAACGGCTAATCGGTTCATAACACGACCTCCCCCGCTCGAAATACCGGCCCGTCGCTACATACTTTTTTATATGCTGTTTCGCTATGTGGCACGCGACATACGCAGGCAAAACAAGCACCAATTCCGCAACCCATCCGTTCTTCTAATGACAAATATAGTTCTTTATGCGGAAATTGTTGTTGTAATGCTTTTAACATCGGCTTCGGTCCGCACGCATATAGCACATCAAATGAAAGAGCGTGATGTTCAATGACGTCGGTAACAAACCCTTTCATGCCGTACGAGCCGTCTGCAGTCGCCACATACGTCTTGCCGAACGAGGCGAAGCGTTCCTCGTAAAAGACGACGTCTTTCGTTTGAAAGCCGAGCACGATCGTCACACATACACCGTTTTTCACTAGTTGTTTCGCTAGTTCATATAACGGCGGCACCCCGATGCCGCCGCCGACAAGAAGGGCGCGCTGTCCGCTAGAAAGGGCGGAAAGCGGAAAGCCGTTTCCGAGCGGACCGAGCACATCGAGCGTCTCCCCAGGCTGTTTTTGCGAAAGGAGCGTTGTGCCTGTCCCTTCCGCACGGTAAACGATCGTGCATTCGCCTGCTTCGTGATTAATGTCGCAAAGGCTGAGCGGCCGGCGAAGTAGCGGAGCGAAAGTTGCCACTTTCACATGCACAAATTGCCCGGGCGTGTGCATGCGCTGAACGAGTGAACTAGCGAGCGTCAATTCATAAATGCCTTTCGCTATTTGGCGATTGGAGATGATTGTCATATGTTCCTTCATACGCCCACCTTCTTTTCTGCCATCGCTGTTGTCGAAAACGTCATCGCTTCTAAAACGAGAAGCATCGCTTTCGCTGTATCGAGCGACGTTAAACAAGGGATGCCGTTTTCTACCGCTTCGCGGCGAATGCGGAAGCCGTCGCTTTCCGTTTCTTTTCCTTTTGTTAACGTGTTAATGACAACTTGCGCTTCGCCTTGGCGAATGACGTCAAGAATGTTCGGTGTGCCGGTATGAATTTTCGCGACGACAGTCACAGGAATGTTCGCTTCGCGCAACGTTTGCGCGGTGCCATTTGTCGCAAGCAACTGATATCCAATATTGTAAAAGCGACGGGCGATGTCGATCGCTTCTTCTTTATCTTTATCGGCAATCGTTAATAAAACTGCCCCGTACGGACGAATGTGAATGCCTGACGCAATGAGCCCTTTATAAAGCGCCTTCGCAAACGTGCCGTCTTTTCCGATCACTTCACCCGTTGATTTCATCTCTGGACCGAGCGAAATATCGACGTTGCGCAATTTCGCAAATGAAAAGACCGGTGCTTTCACATATACGCCTTCGCTTTCTTCTTTTAATCCGGTGTAGTAGCCAAGCTCTTTTAGCTTCGCCCCTAAGATAACTTTTGTCGCGAGATTGGCCATCGGAACGTTCGTAATTTTACTTAAAAACGGAACGGTGCGGCTTGAACGCGGATTCACTTCTAACACGTACACCTCGCCGTCATATAGCACGAACTGAATGTTCAACAAGCCGACGATGCGCAACCCTTTCGCTAGCGCAATCGTATAGTCGACAATTTTTTGTTGAACGTCTTTTGTTAACGTTTGCGGCGGATAGACGGCGATCGAATCGCCCGAATGGACACCGGCGCGCTCAATATGTTCCATAATGCCCGGAATAAATACGTCTTCCCCGTCAGAAATCGCATCGACTTCGATTTCTTTTCCGATTAAATAACGGTCAATTAATACCGGATGTTGCGGATTCACTTTCACCGCGTGCTCCATGTAATGTAGCAGCTCTTCTTTTTTATAGACGATTTCCATCGCCCGACCGCCGAGCACATACGACGGGCGCACGAGGACAGGATAGCCGATGTCTTCAGCGATGCGTACCGCTTCTTCAACGGAAAACGCTGTTTTTCCTTTCGGTTGTGGAATGCCGAGTTGCGCAAGCGTCCGCTCAAATTTGTCGCGGTTTTCGGCGCGATCTAAATCCTCAAGCGACGTGCCGAGAATGCGAACACCGCGCGCGGCTAATTCCGCTGCTAAGTTGATCGCTGTTTGTCCGCCAAATTGAACGATGACGCCAATTGGCTGTTCTAAATCGATGACGTGCATCACATCTTCAATCGTTAACGGTTCAAAGTATAGCTTATCGGAAATGCTAAAGTCGGTCGATACCGTCTCCGGATTGTTGTTAATAATGATCGCTTCATACCCCGCTTCTTTAATCGCCCATACGGAATGAACGGTCGCGTAGTCAAACTCGATTCCTTGCCCGATACGAATCGGACCAGAGCCAAGAACGACGACACTTTCGCGCGATGTAACGAGCGATTCGTTTTCTTCTTCATATGTGCTGTAATAATACGGCGTTTCCGATTCAAATTCCGCCGCACACGTATCGACCATTTTATATACAGGCGTTATGCGAGCGCGTTTCCGCAGCTCATAGACGTCGCGTTCAGTCATTTGCCATAGTTTAGCGATCGCCACATCGGAAAAGCCGATTTCTTTCGCTTTTTTTAGTACGTCTAGATCGCCAACACGTTCACGTAAAACCGCTTCGTACTGTACGATGCCTGCAATTTTCGTTAAAAAGAACGGATCGATTTGGCTCCATGCATGTACTTGTTCGACCGTTACGCCGCGACGAAACGCTTCTGCAATGTAAAATAGCCGTTCATCGCCCGCTTTTTGAATGCGTTTTTGTAGTAGTGCATCATCGACTTGTTCTTTGAGTTCTAAATGATAGACGTTCGTTTCAAGCGAGCGTACCGCTTTTAATAGCGACTGTTCAAACGTGCGCCCGATCGCCATTACTTCTCCTGTCGCTTTCATTTGCGTACCGAGATGGCGATTCGCTGATTCAAATTTATCAAACGGAAAGCGCGGAATTTTTGTGACGACGTAATCAAGCGTCGGTTCAAAGCAAGCGTACGTTTTTCCTGTCACAGGATTCATCATTTCATCAAGCGTTAAACCGACGGCAATTTTTGCGGCGAGTTTCGCAATTGGATACCCAGTCGCTTTCGAGGCAAGCGCCGATGAGCGACTGACGCGCGGGTTCACTTCAATGACGTAATATTGAAAACTGTGCGGATCAAGGGCAAGTTGTACGTTGCAACCTCCTTCAATGCCGAGCGCACGAATAATGCGAAGCGAGGCGTTTCGCAACAGTTGATATTCGCGATCGCTTAACGTTTGGCTTGGGGCGACGACGATCGAATCGCCCGTATGAATGCCGACCGGATCGATATTTTCCATATTGCAGACGACGATCGCATTGTCTTTCGCATCGCGCATCACTTCGTATTCAATTTCTTTATAGCCGGCGATGCTTTTTTCTAGTAAACATTGATGCACAGGGCTCATTTTTAAGCCGCTTGAAACGATGTCGACAAGCTCTTCTTCGTTCGTACAAATGCCTCCGCCTGTTCCGCCGAGTGTAAACGCCGGACGAACGATGACCGGATAGCCAATTTGGTCAACGAACGCATACGCTTCTTGTAAACTATGCACGATCGCGCTTTCTGGCACCGGCTCACCGAGTTCGTTCATCAACGCGCGAAATTGTTCGCGGTCTTCTGCTTTTTCAATCGCTTCTAATTTCGTGCCGAGAATTTCAACGCCACATTCTTCAAGTACTCCCGCTTTCGCTAATTCGACGGCTAAGTTTAACCCCGTCTGTCCGCCAAGCGTCGGCAAAATCGCATCAGGTCGTTCTTTCCGAATGACGCGGGCGACAAATTCAAGCGTTAACGGCTCCATGTATACTTTGTCAGCAATTTGTGTATCGGTCATAATCGTCGCTGGATTGGAGTTGACGAGAATGACTTTATACCCTTCTTCTTTTAACGCTAAACATGCTTGCGTCCCAGCATAATCAAACTCCGCTGCCTGCCCGATGACGATCGGTCCAGAGCCGATGACGAGAATCGTTTCAATATCTTGACGTTTAGGCATGAACGACACCTCTTTCTTTTTTAAACTGTTCAATCATCGCGATAAAATCATCGAATAAATGATTGGCATCTTCTGGACCAGGCGACGCTTCCGGATGATATTGCACCGTAAACGCAGGAACATCTTTATGACGAAGCCCTTCAATCGTTCCGTCGTTTAATGCGATATGCGTCACTTCTAATCGCGTATGAACGAGTGACTGTTCTGTAACTGTGTAACCGTGATTTTGTGAAGTGATCGCTACTTTTCCTGTTTTAATATGTTTCACCGGATGATTGGAACCGCGATGACCGAATTTCATTTTTTCCGTATTCGCTCCGCAGGCAAGCGCAAACAGTTGATGCCCAAGGCAAATCCCAAAAAGCGGAACGTGACCAAGTATGTTTTGAATCATGTCAATGGCTTCTGGTACATCTTTCGGATCCCCCGGTCCGTTTGATAACATAACGCCGTCGGGGTGAAGTTGTAACACATCTTCTGCTGTTGCGTTGTATGGTAATACGATGACGTCGCAATGGCGTTTATTTAATTCGCGCAAAATGCCGTGCTTCATACCGAAGTCGATTAAAACGACGCGATGACCGCGCCCTGGGCTAGCGTATGGGCTTTTTGTCGATACGCGTTTCACTTGATCGCGCGCAAGTTCCGTTTCTTTTAAATGAGCGACCGCCTCCGAAACGGACACGTCCATGTCGCAAATCATTCCTTTTAACGTGCCGTATTGGCGAATGATGCGCGTCAGTTTTCGCGTATCGACACCTGCTAGACCGGGAATGTTTTTCATGCGCAAATATTCGTCAATCGTTAGCTCGCTTCGCCAATTGGACGGAGATGCGCACGCTTCCTTTACGATAAAACCGAACACATGCGGTGCAATCGATTCGAAGTCGTCGCGGTTTACGCCATAGTTTCCGATCAACGGATACGTCATCGTCACAATTTGCCCGCAATATGACGGGTCGGTTAAAATTTCTTGATAGCCTGTCATTCCGGTGTTAAAAACGACTTCACCAACTGTTTGTCGTTCACTTCCAAACGCTTCGCCAACAAAACGTGTACCATCTTCTAAAATAAGTTGTCGTTTCATCGCTCTCTCCCTTTCTGCCAAACGATTTTTCCATCTACAACCGTCATCGTCGGCCATCCTTTACATGTCCAGCCTGCAAACGGTGTGTTTTTTCCTTTAGAAACAAATGTATGTGGATCGATGACTTGCTCGGTATGTAAATCGATGACGACTACGTCTGCTTTCGCGCCAACTTTTAATTCCCCACCGTCAATGCGAAATGTTTCCGCTGGCTTTTTTGAAAGCCAATCGACGAGCTGTTTTAACGTGCATATTCCTTTTTCAACAAGATGCGTATATAAAAGCGGAAAGGCGGTTTCTAATCCGACGATGCCAAACGGAGCAAGTACCATCCCTTCACTTTTTTCTTCTTCTGTATGCGGAGCATGGTCGGTTGCGATAAAATCAATCGTTCCATCAAGTAATCCTTCGATTAACGCTTGTTGATCTTCTTTCGCTCGCAACGGTGGATTCATTTTAAAGTTTGCGTCTAACGAATGAATATCTTCGTCGCAAAGCAGTAAGTGGTGCGGTGTCACTTCAGCAGTGACGCGAATGCCTGCTTGCTTCGCCTCGCGAACGATGCGCACCGATTGTTTCGTGCTTATGTGGCAAACGTGGTAGTGACACCCGGTCGCCTCCGCTAACAACACATCGCGCGCAATATGTACAGATTCACAAACGGAAGGAATGCCAGAAAGTCCATGCCTTTTCGCAAATGATCCATCGTGCACGCATCCTTTATACGTCAACGTTTCGTCTTCACAATGTGCAACAATTGGCATATCGAGAGAAGCGGCTTGTTTCATCGCCTCATACATGATGCGCGCGCTTTGCACGCCAACGCCATCGTCTGTAAACGCAAACGCCCCTGCTTCTTTTAAGGCGGCAAAATCAACGAGCTGTTTTCCTGCTTGACGTATCGTAATCGAAGCGTATGGCAACACGCGCACGTGCGCCGTTTCGCGAATGCGGTTGACGAGCCATTCCATTTGTTGTTTCGTATCGGGAACAGGTTTTGTGTTTGGCATCGCTGCAATCGTCGTAAATCCACCTTTGGCCGCAGCAAGCGTACCTGTGGCAATCGTTTCTTTATGTTCCCCGCCCGGTTCACGCAAATGAACGTGTACGTCGATAAATCCCGGCGCGACAAACTGTTCACGCACGTCGATCACCTCGTCATGATCGCTTGCAGCGATGTGAGGTGCGATTTGAACGATGCGCCCGTCGTTCATTTTTATATCAGCTAACGTCAGCTCGCCTTGTTCATTAAGCAAGCGCGCACGTTTGAAAATGATAGTCATGTTTTGTTCCCCCTTTTTGTAATGCCCGTTTCAAAACAGCCATGCGCACGTATACGCCGTTTTCCATTTGTTTAAAAATGCGTGAGCGTTCACACTCAACGAGCTCGCTTGCAATTTCTACGTCGCGATTGACTGGGGCTGGATGTAAAATGATGCTCGTTTTTTTCATTTGTTTTTCCCGCGCGATCGTTAAGCCGTATTGCTCGTGATATTGCTCTTTCGTCCATCCTATTTTTTGTTCGTGCCGCTCATGTTGAATGCGAAGAAGCATGATCACATCTGCCTCTTTTACGGCTGTATCGAATTCGACGTACGTGCCATACGGATTCGTTATATCTTGCCACTCAGGCGGACTGCAGAAGAAAACATTTGCACCGAGCCTCGTTAATATTTCAGCATTGGAACGTGCCACTCGGCTATGACGAATGTCACCAACGATGGCGACATTCAGCCCGATAAATGTGCCAAATTGTTGACGAATCGTCATTAAATCGAGTAGCGATTGAGTCGGATGATGACCGCATCCGTCACCGGCATTAATGATCGGGATATGAATCGTTTCGCGAAGTGAGTCGAAGTAATGATCAGATGGGTGGCGAATGACGACTGCTTCCACACCGATCGCTTGCAACGTCCGAACCGTGTCATACAATGTTTCTCCTTTTTGAACGCTCGACATGTCTGCATCAAACGGAATGACTTCAAGCCCAAGCTTTCGTTCCGCTATTTCAAAGCTGCATTTCGTGCGCGTGCTCGGCTCAAAAAATAAGTTGGCAACAAACGTTTGTTTGTTCACTCGCCACGTCTCTCCGTGCGCAAATCGTTCCGCTTCATGCAAAATGGCAAGCACTTCATCAACTGATAACTCCGCTAACGTTAGTAAATGCATATAAACTCCTCCTTTTTAGTAAAAAACACCTTGCCGAGCGAGGCAAGGTGTTTAAAAATCATGAGGAAAGAGGCCGTTTCAATGAACGGATTTCCTCTGTCACACCTTTGTAAGCCTCGCTGGACTTCTTTTAAAAGGTGTGTTATGCGACATCATGTTTTTGTTCAAATACACTATCCGACACTTTCGGGCGACCTGGCAAAATGAGGTTTAATACGATACCTGTGATGGCTGCAAGCGCCATACCGTGCACTTCAAATTGTTCTGATACTTTGACAACAGCATCCCCGATGCCAATGACGAGAATGACAGATGAAATGACTAAGTTTCGTTTATCTCCAAAGTCGATTTTACTATCGACAAGCATGCGCAAACCAGAAGAAGCGATAATTCCAAACAATAAGATGGATACACCACCCATGACCGGCGTCGGAATGGAGCTAATGAGCGCTGTCACTTTACCGAGAAATCCGAACGCGATCGCAAGGACAGCGGCGCCAGCTAACACGTACACACTATATACGCGTGTAATTGCTAATACGCCGATATTTTCGCCGTATGTCGTCTTCGGTGGACCACCGATGAGCGCAGAAATCATCGTTGCTAATCCGTCACCGAAAATCGAGCGATGTAAACCTGGTTCTTTAATATAGTCGCGCCCAACGACTTTGCTTAATACGAGCTGATGACCGATATGTTCAGATAATGTCACAATCGCCACAGGCACCATCAAAAGCACAATATCGAGCGTCACACGCACGTCATAATGAACGAACGGCAACAAGAAATCAGGCATCTCAAGCCACTTTGCCTTTGCCACCCCTGATAAATCGACGACACCGACAGCTAACGCGTACACGTAACCGACGATAATGCCCATAAGGACAGGCACAAGACTAAACATTCCTCGCGATAAAATCGAGAACATAATTGTTGCGGCAAGCGTCACAACTGCAACAGAAAAGTGCGTCAAGCTATATTTTCCGTCTGGACCGTTCATCGCCATGCTGACGGCGACGTTGGCTAATCCTAAGCCGATGACGATAATGACTGGACCGACAACGATTGGCGGGAGTAAATTCATAATCCAACGATACCCTGCTTTTTTAATCGCTAAAGCGACGATCCCATATACGAGCCCCGCTAAAAAACTGCCGATCATCGCCGCACCCGGACCACCAGCTGCTTTGGCTGCAATAATGGGTGTAATAAACGCAAATGATGAACCGAGGTACGCAGGAACTTGCCATTTTGTGACGATTAAAAAGGCGAGTGTGCCAAGTCCGCTTGAAATGAGCGCCATCGCTGGACTTAATCCGACTAAATACGGCACTAAAATCGTTGCACCAAACATCGCAAATAAATGTTGTAAACTAAGTGTAACAAGCTGCCCGAAAGAAGGGACATCTTTCACGTCTAATACTGGTTTGTTCATCTTCTCTCTCCCTTTCTTTTATATAAAAAACCCTCTTTGTCCGTACGAAGGCACAAAGAGGGTGTAGGAAACGAATCCCCTTTGTCAGCCTCGCTGGACTGCCTTTAAAAAGGGTGCTTTATTCATGTATGCTGACTTGATCGATGTCGTCTACTTCTTTCAATTCGACGACGATCATTTCCGAGCTTGACGTCGGAATGTTTTTGCCGACGAAATCAGCGCGAATTGGCAATTCACGATGACCGCGATCAACGAGCACCGCCAATTGAATTTGTGCCGGACGTCCAAGATCCATCACGGCATCCATTGCTGCGCGCACCGTTCGGCCTGTAAATAATACGTCATCAACTAAAATGACTTTTTGATTCGTAACAGAAAACGGGACGTCCGTTCCTTTCACAAGCGGTTCGCGATCGTCCGTTTTTACCGTTAAATCGTCGCGGTACAATGTAATGTCTAGCTCGCCAACAGGAATGGATGTTCCTTCAATTTGTTCAATGCGTTCAGCTAATCGTTTTGCTAAGTAAATGCCGCGCGTTTTAATGCCGACGAGCACACAGCCGTCAATCCCTTTATTGCGCTCAATAATTTCGTGGGCAATGCGCGTCAATGCGCGTCGAATCGCTTGTTCATCTAATACGATCGCTTTTTGCATCGTTTCACCTCCAGACAAAAAACCCTCTCACCGTTTGGCGAGAGGGTACATGTAGGCATACGTCACCTAGATCCGACACCTTCTCAGCCTCACGGGACTGAACTTAAAGGTCTTTGTTCACTTGAGTTCATTTTACGTTTCCTTGTTTCGTTTGTCAACGATTATTTCGCAACATATCGAGCAATCGTTCAAATTCATGAGGCATCGGGGCTTCAAACTGCAAATATTCGCCTGTGCGCGGGTGATGAAATCCTAATACGCCGGCATGAAGCGCTTGTCCATCAATCGGTAACGTTTTGCGCGGACCGTATTTCGGATCACCCGCAAGCGGATAGCCGATATATTTCATATGGACGCGAATTTGATGCGTTCGCCCTGTTTCGAGTTGACACTCCACAAACGTATAATGTTCAAATCGTTCAAGAACGCGAAAATGCGTCACCGCTTCTTTTCCGTTTTCAACGACCGCCATACTTTGACGATCGCGTGGGTCGCGCCCGATTGGCGCATCAATCGTCCCGTAATCGTGCGGAATGACGCCGTGAACAATTGCAACATATTTGCGCGTCACCGTTTTGTTTACAAGTTGATTAACAAGCGACTCGTGCGCCAAATCATTTTTTGCGATCATTAATAAACCAGACGTATCTTTATCAATGCGATGAACAATGCCTGGTCGCAATACGCCGTTAATGCCTGAAAGGTCTTGACAATGAGCAAGCAATGCGTTGACAAGCGTCCCGTGCATATGTCCCGGCGCTGGATGAACAACCATGCCGCGCGGCTTATTGACAACGAGCACGTCTGCATCTTCATAATAAATGTCAAGCGGAATTGGCTCCGGTTTCACATCTAACGGCTCCGGATCAGGAATGGAAATGACCACGTCATCATCGACATGGCATTTGTAATTCGGTTTCACTGCTTTGCCGTTAACGAGCACATGCCCTTCTTTTAACCATTGTTGTACTTGAGAACGCGACCATTGTTCATTTAATTCAGCAATCACTTTATCAATGCGTTCCCCATCATGTTGTTCTTCAATCGTGAGTTGAATTTGCTCCATCGCTCATTCCCTTTCGTTGTTTTTCTTCGATCCATGTATAAATAAACATGAGCGCAACACCGATCGTTAATGCTGCATCAGCGACGTTAAAAATCGGAAAGCTATAATTAAAAATATACGTATGCACAAAGTCAACGACTTCTTTTCGAAACACGCGATCAATAAAGTTGCCGAGCGCGCCCCCAAGCATGAGTCCAAGGGCGATACCAAATAGTCGCTGCGTCGGCTGCAACCGTTGAATGTATATGACGATGCCGACAACGACGACGATGGTAATGACATAAAACAGCCAAAATTGCCCTTGCAACATCCCCCATGCCGCTCCGCGATTGCGATGCGACGTCATGTATAAGACGTTCTCAATAATTGGAATGCTTTCCCCTAATTCCATATAGCGAACGACAAGCCATTTCGTCCATTGATCGATCAATATAACGACAAAAGCAAGCAAATAATATAACATCTTACCCCTCCAAAGCGAAATTCTTTTTCATTTTATCATAAAACAATCCCCCCTCAAAGGCGAAGGGGGATGGGTGTTATTGCTTGACAATTGTCGCACAACGTGGACATAGTTCTGGGTGATCTGCATCTTCTCCTACTGTTGGTGTAACAACCCAGCAGCGCGCGCATGTTTTGCCTTCAGCTTGTTTGACGACAATCGCTGTTTTGGTGAATGTTTGCGCCTCGCTCGGTGCTTCTGTAAATGAGCCGCCAATTGAAAACGCTGAAACGATTAATAGCTGTTTCATATCTTCTTCAATCGAATCGATGAGCGCTTTCGTTTCGTCGGTCGGATATAAAATGACGTGCGCTGTAAGCGACTTACCGATCAGTTTTTCGTTGCGCGCCACTTCTAGCGCTTTTAATACTTCATCGCGCAATTCCATAAACGCATCCCACTTTTTAACGATGCGATCTGCATCATCAATATGCACCGCTTCTGGCATATCGACAAGCTGCACGCTTTCTTCTTTGACGTGCGGAATGTATGACCATACTTCATCTGCCGTATGCGGTAAAATCGGCGCAACAAGTTTCGTTAACGCAACAAGCGTTTCATACAACACCGTTTGAATCGAGCGACGTTCATGATTATTTGCCGCTTCGATGTACAATACGTCTTTGGAGAAGTCGAAATAAAATGCGCTTAAATCAACAGTACAGAAGTTGTTTACTTCATGATAAATCGTCGCAAATTCATACGTTTCGTACGCTTGTTTTACTTTTTCGATGAGACGATTTAATTTAATGAGCATGTAGCGGTCGACTTCGCGCAACTGATCGATCGCTACCGTATGTTCCGCAGGGTTGAAATCAAATAAGTTACCGAGCATAAAGCGGAACGTGTTGCGAATTTTGCGATACACTTCTGCCACTTGTTTTAAAATGTTGTCAGAAATGCGCACGTCTGCTTGATAGTCGACAGAAGCAACCCAAAGACGCAAAATATCGGCGCCGAGTTGTTCCATTACTTTCGCAGGCACGACGACGTTACCGAGCGATTTGCTCATTTTTCGTCCTTCGCCATCTAACACGAATCCGTGGCTTAATACGCCTTTATACGGTGCTTTTCCAGTAACCGCAACTGCGGTTGAAAGCGACGAGTTAAACCAGCCGCGATATTGGTCGGACCCTTCTAAATAAAGATCGGCTGGACGTTGTAAATCGTCACGTTCTTCCAATACCGCTTGATGAGAAGAACCTGAGTCGAACCATACGTCCATAATGTCCGTTTCTTTCGTAAACCGTCCGTTCGGACTACCTGGATGCGTAAACCCTTCTGGCAGTAACTCTTTCGCGTCACGTTCAAACCAAACATTTGAGCCGTATTGGCGGAACAAGTTCGATACGTGTTCAATCGTTTCATCTGTAATAATTGGCTCGCCGTTTTCCGCATAAAAGACTGGAATTGGTACTCCCCATGCACGTTGACGTGAAATGCACCAGTCACCGCGATCGCGAATCATGTTATGGATGCGAATTTCACCCCATGCTGGCACCCATTTTGTTTCTTCGACCGCTTGTAACAATTGATCGCGAATTTTATCAATGGACGCAAACCATTGAGCTGTCGCACGGAAAATCGTCGGTTGCTTCGTCCGCCAGTCGTGCGGATATGAGTGCGTAATAAACGATAGTTTTAATAAAGCACCTACTTCTTGTAGCTTTTCTGTAATCGCTTTGTTTGCGTCATCGTAAAACATGCCGGCAAACCCTGGCGCTTCTTCCGTCATATAGCCGCGCTCATCGACAGGGCAAAGAACGCCAAGGCCGTATTTTTGACCGACGATAAAGTCGTCTTCCCCGTGTCCTGGCGCCGTATGAACGCAACCGGTTCCGGCGTCTGTTGTGACGTGTTCGCCGCAAATGACGAGCGAATCACGGTCGTAAAACGGATGTTTCGCCACGACGTATTCGAGTTCGCTTCCTTTGACTGTTTTTAATACAGTGACATGTTCCCAGCCAATTTCTTTTTGCACCGATTGTAATAACTCGGATGCAACGACGTATTTGCCACCGTCTGCCTCAACAACGCTATATTGCAGCTGTGGATGAACAGCGATGCCTAAGTTCGCTGGAATCGTCCATGGGGTTGTCGTCCAAATGACGATTTTTTCATCGCCTTCAAGCACCCCTTTTCCGTCTTTGACAGGGAATGCAACGTAAATCGATGGCGAGCGTTTATCTTTATATTCAATTTCGGCTTCGGCAAGCGCCGATTCGCTCGATGGAGACCAGTAGACAGGTTTTAATCCTTTATAAATTAATCCTTTTTTCGCCATTTCGCCAAATACTTTAATTTGTTGTGCCTCGTATTCTGGCGTTAACGTAATGTAAGGATTGTCCCAATCGCCGCGCACACCAAGTCGTTTAAATTGCTCGCGCTGGCGGTCAATTTGCTCGTACGCATATTGTTCGCATAGCTTGCGAAATTCGGCAACGCTCATTTCTTTTCGATTGACGCCTTTATTTTTCGCGAGCGCCGTTTCAATTGGTAAACCGTGCGTATCCCATCCCGGCACGTACGGGGCACAATAACCGCTCATTGATTTATAGCGCACGATAAAATCTTTTAAAATTTTATTGAGCGCATGGCCCATATGAATGTCGCCGTTCGCATACGGAGGTCCATCATGCAGCACAAACAGCGGACGATCTTTCGTGCGCTCTTGCACTTTACGATAAATGTCCATCTCTTCCCATTTCGCTTGCATTTGTGGTTCCCGTTGCGGAAGATTTCCACGCATCGGGAAATCGGTCTTTGGCATAAGTAACGTATCTTTGTAGTCCATTTGTTTACCTCCTTTTTATGTAAATAAAAAAACCTTCTCATGCCCAAAAGGGACGAGAAGGTCTCGCGGTACCACCCTTATTGACTATGTAAACATAGTCCACTCGACATTCGTAACGGGAATGACGCGCCGTGTCCTACTACTCGTTCAGCACGGAACTCTGGGGTGATGTTCATTCTTTCGCTTATGCCGAGCTTCCACCGCCCTCGGCTCGCTGTAATAAGCTGATGAAAGAACTACTGTCCCCTTCATCGTTTTTGCGATATAACTGTAATCGATATTATAGGCAATAACAATGCCATCCGTCAAGACTCGGTTATTTCTTGCACCGCTTCATCATCAAGTTTGTAATCTAATAAATGATCCCAATCGCCGTTGTTTAACATATCGAGCTGTGCTTCAATTAACATTTTAAAACGATTGCGGAACACTTTCGCTTGACGTTTTAATTCTTCCACTTCCATCGCAATTTTCCGCGTTTTAGCGAGCGCTTCACTAATGATGCGATCTGCGTTTTTCTCCGCCTCTTTAATGATGAGCTTCGCTTCTTTTTGCGCGTTTCGCTTCACTTCTTCTGCTGTTTCCTGGGCGATTAAAATCGATTTATTTAACGTTTCTTCAATATTTGTAAAGTAGTTGAGTCGCTCTGTCAGCTCTTTCACTTTTTCTTCAAGCTGTTTTTTTTCACGCAAGATCATTTCGTAATCTTTAATGACTTGGTCTAAAAACTCATTTACTTCATCTTCATCATATCCGCGAAAGCCTCGGCTAAATTCTTTATTATGAATATCTAACGGCGTTAACGGCATGTAGCCCACCTCCATCTTATGTACGTACCGTATGTTTCGACATGTTTTGCGAAAATCCTGCTTTTATTTTGCTTTTTCGACAACGATGCGCCATTTTTCTTTTTTTGTTTGTCCCACAACCGCTTGCAATCGGCAGCGGCCATAGCCGCGCAACGAAAGCAAATCCCCTTCTTGACACTCCATATGAGCTTGGTCGACCGTTTTCCAATTTACTTTTGCATAGTTTTGAGTAATAAGCGCTTGCGCTTTTTGACGCGATATTCGGAAACATTGGGCTAAAATCGCATCAAGTCTCAAAGAAGAAACAGTAAACGTTTCTTCCTCCCATTCTTCTTTCACAGCAAGAAGTTGCGAAAGTGGTTGTTCTTCTAACGATACTTTTGCTTTTCCAATCGCTGTGACGTTCATTTTTACAAACGGTGCAATTTCTTTAGCAACCACAAATTGAATGACATCATCAACGATGACGATGTCGCCAAACTTTTCACGCTTCACACCGAGTGACAAAAGGGCACCGAGCACATCACGATGCCCGAGCGTCACAAATTTTTTCGGATAGCGAATGGAAAACAACGATAGTTGAAAATCATCTTCATTCGGTTGCATGTACGGCGGATATAATAGCGCACGCTTTCGTTCAACAGATGATGAACCGCCAAAAAAAGCAACGTGCACCTCGTCGTTGTTGCCGACAATCGAGCGGACGATTTGTTGTTCGCGCGGAGTTAAAAAGTCCGTGAGTTTCGGAGCGTACTGTTCCGTCACAAGCCGCTTCCATTCGCACACGAGATCGATAAAATGATGCTCTTCTTTTCGAAAATGTTGATAAATATCCATTACAATCCTCGACTAACCATATCGACTAATCCGTAAACGCCTGCCGTCGCAAAGCGCAAAACAAGCAAGGCGACGATCGGCGAAATGTCGATCATGCCAATCGGTGGAATGAAGCGACGAAACGGCTCTAAATACGGCTCGCAAATATTGGCAAAAAATTGCCCTACTTTCGTTTCGCGCGCATTTGGAAACCAAGACATTAAAATGTAAATAATAATCGCATATGAATATACTTCAATGACTGTTGCTACAAAGTTTGCTATTTGATACACATTTACCACCTCTTTATTGTCGGTTCATCATCAGAAACAATCGAAATCGAGCCGCTCACATCGACGTTATCCGGTGTGCATAAAAAAATGGTCGACCCGACTTGTTGAATGTCTCCGCCTATTGCATATACCGTTCCGCTTAAAAAGTCAACGATGCGTCGCGCTTGATCGCGGTCGACACGATGAACATTGACGACAACAGCACGTCGATTTTTTAAATGGTCGGCAATTTCTTGTACTTCTGCGTAAGCACGTGGCTCAAATAAAACGAGCTTGGACGATTTTTGCACGCTTTGTAAACTGACGACGTTTTGCTTTTGTTCGGCTTTTGGTTGTTGAGCAACTTCTTCTTGCTCGTATTCATCCTCTTCCCATTTTTCTTCATCTAAATCGAAAAAATCGCGAATTTTTTTCACAAATCCCATCATTCCACCTCCTCTTCACCGACAAGACATGTACCGAGTCGAAGAAACGTAGCTCCTTCTTCAACGGCAATGACGTAATCGTTTGACATTCCCATCGACAGTTGTGTACATGGAGCATGCGGATATTGTTTTTCTTGCACGCGCTCTTTTAACTCACGCAACGTTCGAAAACAACGACGAATCGTCGCTTCATCATCCGTATATGGCGCCATCGTCATCAATCCAACAACTTCAATACGCGAAAAAGCGGATAATGTTTCAATAAACGAAAATACATCCTCTGGCGCTAATCCGTGTTTAGACGTCTCTCCTGATACGTTCACTTGCACAAAACATTTCATTGTTCGATTCGCTCGTTTGTCGATTTCTTCCGCTAACGAAAGACGATCAAGCGAATGAATGTAGTCGACGTAATCGATGATTTGTTTTACTTTTCTCGATTGCAACGTACCGATAAAATGCCACGTCGCTTCTTTTCCGATTGCTTCATATTTTTGTAAAAAACCGTCGGCACGACTTTCACCTAAATGAACGATGCCTGCTTCCACCGCTTCGTTTGCGCGTGCGATGCTTACGTATTTTGTCACTGCCACGATTTGAACGTCTGCGGCGTTGCGTCCTGTTTTTTCACACGCTTCAGCAATATGTTGTTGAATCGTTTGTAACCGTTGTTTCACAGACATGTCATCACCTCCAGCCAATAAGCGCCATCATTCTTCCTGTTTGGCCACCGTCGCGACGGTGGGAGAAAAATAATGACTGCTCACAGCTTGTGCAATACGATGAAATAGCGATGTGTTCGCTCGGAACACCTGCTTGCTGCAAAAGCTGTTTATTCATTTCTTTCAAATCGAGCGCATACTGTCCCTTACTTGTTTCATTATAAAGAGATTGAGACGAGTTGACTAGCGCCTTTTGAACGAATGTGATGACGCGATCATCGACGATATAACAACAGCGACCGATCGATGGCCCAATGACGACATACATATCACGCGCATCTACTCCTTCTTCATTCCACCGCTTCACCATTTCACCAGCGATGTTATGCACCGTTCCTTTCCAACCAGCATGTGCAAGTCCAATGAGCTTTTTACTTGGGGCAAAAAAGTAAAGCGGAACACAATCCGCAAAACAAAGCGCCAACATGAGATCTTGTTCGCTTGTATACAGCCCGTCTGTATGCGGCAAAGCGGTATCATACGTGCGCACCCCTTTGCCTGCATGTTCGTTCGTCACTTTTTCGATGTGTACACCATGCACTTGATCGGCACATACCCAGCGATCAAGCGAAACGTTTAACTGCTCGGCTACTTTTTTCCGATTTTCATACACCGCATGTCGATGATCGTTGACGTGCATGCCAACGTTTAACGTCGCAAACGGCTCGCTGCTTACTCCACCTCGTTTTGTTGTAAACGCAACAATGACGTTTTCCCAGTCATCAAACATAAGCAATGACTCATGCGCTTGGCGAAATATTTCATTCATCGTCCGACATCCTTTGTACAATTTTATCACTTTTTTTCCTATTTTATCACAGCTTGCCGAAAACCTGAACTATTCATCGCCATCTAATCGAACGAGAATGACATCAGCCCCGACTTTGACAATATCGCGCCACGGAATGATAATTTCATCCGTCCGTCCGAATAAGCCGAGCACTTTCCCGGCACCAATAATAATAATGGCTTCAATTTGACCGGTCGTTAAATTAATATCAATATCTCCAATATTTCCGAGGCGTTTGCCGTTGGCAACATTGACGACGTCTTTTTGTTGTAGTTCAGAAATTTTCACCATGTTCCCCCGCTCCTTTTCTTCGTTCTATCTCCTATATGTATGCGCAAGGGAAGGGTTGTAGTCATTTCGAGGGCATAGAAAAACCCCCAACTGCGTGGGGGGATGTTACCATTGGATATTTTTATTCATTTGTTTAATGGCAGCTTTTTCTAAACGAGATACTTGTGCTTGCGAGATGCCGATTTCTTCGGCAACTTCCATTTGTGTCTTTCCTTGAAAAAATCGTTTGCGAATAATCATTTTTTCACGTTCGTTTAAGCGACGAAGTCCTTCTTTCAACGCGATTTCTTCAATCCAGTTTGTATCTCGGTTTTTCTCATCGCTCAGCTGATCCATCACGTAAATCGGATCACCACCATCGTTGTAAATCGGTTCAAATAACGACACAGGATCTTGAATCGCATCTAGCGCAAACACAATTTCTTCGTGTGGGACGTCTAAAATTTTTGCAATTTCTTCTGCCGTCGGTTCTTTTGCTGTTTCACTCATCATTTTTTCGCGCACTTGTAACGCCTTGTATGCAATGTCGCGCAGCGAACGGGATACACGAATCGGATTATTGTCACGTAAATATCGGCGAATTTCACCAATAATCATCGGTACGGCATACGTTGAAAATTTCACGTTTTGGCTTAAATCAAAGTTATCAATCGATTTCATAAGTCCAATACAGCCGACTTGAAACAAATCGTCGACATATTCACCACGATTGTTAAATCGTTGGATGACGCTTAATACGAGCCGTAAATTCCCGTTGATTAATTTTTCACGTGCACATATGTCACCAGCTTGCATTTGCCGAAATAATTCACGCATTTCTTCGTTTTTCAGTACGGGAAGTTTCGACGTATCAACGCCGCAAATTTCAACTTTGTTTCTTGCCATGTCTTTCCCTCCTTACAGGAGATGCTGTCAGCTTTCAGTATCTCCTTCGAAGGGAAAAATATGCATTACATCATTTTGTTAAATTCTTTTCGCAATCGTTTAATAATTCGCTTTTCTAAGCGGGAAATATATGATTGGGAAATGCCTAATAAATCCGCAACATCTTTTTGTGTTTTTTCTTCGCCACCACTTAGCCCGAAGCGAAGTTCCATAATTTGTTTCTCTCTGTCACTCAATTGGTCAAGGGCACGAAATAGTAAACTGCGATCAATATTTGCCTCTAAATCTTTCGTAATGACGTCATCTTCTGTGCCTAATACGTCCGACAACAACAGTTCGTTGCCGTCCCAGTCAATGTTTAACGGTTCATCAAACGATACTTCCGAGCGCACTTTATTGTTGCGCCGTAAATACATTAAAATTTCATTTTCAATACAGCGCGACGCATATGTAGCGAGCTTAATTTTTTTTTCCGGATTAAACGTATTGACCGCTTTAATTAGTCCAATCGTACCAATGCTAATTAAATCTTCAATATTAATGCCGGTATTTTCAAATTTTCGAGCAATGTAAACGACGAGGCGAAGATTTCGTTCAATAAGTAGTGAACGAGCCGTTTCATCTCCAGAAGGAAGTTTTTTCAAGAGCATTTCTTCTTCCTCTTTGGTGAGCGGAGGCGGCAACGCTTCGCTTCCACCGATGTAATAAATTTCGTCCGCTTTGAGCCCTAATTTTTTTAATAGTTTGTACCATAAATACGTGAGGCGCAATTTGAATAACTTCATAAAATCCCCCTTCTATTTCGGCACGATCGGCCGTATAATCATAATAATTACGACGCTTGCGACATGACCATATGTGGATGAACGATGCAATTGTACTCTCCGTCAGCGGAAAGCGACGACGGGTGAAAACCAACAAGCACTTTTGTAACAGATGTCCATTGTTTTCCGTCCGACCATTGCACGTCGTCTGGTTTCATTGCAATTAATAGCTGTTGCTCGACACCAACGGCTCGATATGGAACGAAACGTATACGACTCGCCCATTCGCTCGGGATGTCATCTGTGTACGTCCGTTTGTGAATCATTTGTAAGACGGCTGGAGGAAATATATGTGCGAACGGTTGCAATTCCACAATCATGACCGGTGTGTTTGTTAACGGGTCGCGCAACTGGTTTCCGCTATCGACTAATCCTTTTAAACATACCGTTTGTCCAAAACATGTCACACGCACGTCAATAACATGTTCAAATCGCAATTTTTTTTCCCGAATCGTTCCCATTTGCGCCTTAGATAATAACCATAAAATTGGAAACATAATAACGACAAACAACCAGCTAACCGAAGTGGAATGCAAAAGCCATCCTGATCGATAAGTTGTTATTTCATTTTGTAGTAAAAAGTGAAATGCAATCATCCCTCCGCCCATCATAAACGTTGCAAAATAAAAAGCGAGCACATTTTCGATAAAAAAACGAAAACGATGAAAGCCAAAACAAATCGAAACGATGAAAAAAGAGAAGACGATTTTCGTTGCGACATGGGACATCATATAGGCAAAAGGCGTGAAAAGAAGCAAGACGAGCAATGAGCCGAATAATGCTGCAAGCGTAAGCCGCCATAACCGAACGCGGCGCTTTAACATAATCGCCACGAGCCATAGTAACATCGCATCAAAACAAAGATTTAATAACCATACGAGATCGGCATAAATCAGCGGCATCCCCTCCTTATCTTGAAACTAGTATATAGCACTTTCAATAGAAAAGTATGTCAAACGATGACGTCATTTCTTTAGAGATTTTGTCAGATGATGAAAATAAAAAAAACGCCCACACGTAGTGAGCGTTTTTTTAACGGCGACGATTGCGGTTGCGCAGGAAAGCTGGAATGTCAAGCGGGTCTTCTGCTTGTTGTCCGCGCGTTGGCGAGTAGTCAATCGGCTCTTCTTTTTTCTCGCGTTTGACGCCAACGTTCGGTTTGACAACCGCTTGTCGTGTTGCTTTCGCTTGGTTCACTTCTTCGTTAAATCCAGTCGCGATGACAGTCACGATAATTTCGTCTTTTAAGTTTTCGTTAATGACCGAACCAAAAATCATATTGACATCTTGGTCGGCAGCTGATGCGACGATGTCAGCTGCTTCTTGCACTTCGTACAAGCTTAAGTTCGTTCCACCTGTAATGTTCATTAGTACGCCTTGTGCACCGTCGATGGACGTTTCTAATAGCGGGCTAGAGATCGCTTTTTTCGCTGCTTCTGCGGCGCGGTTCTCTCCTGTTGCTACACCGATTCCCATAAGAGCTGAACCTTTATTCGACATAATCGTTTTCACATCAGCAAAATCTAAGTTAATTAATCCCGGTACGGCAATTAAGTCGGAGATGCCTTGTACCCCTTGACGAAGCACGTTGTCTGCTTCGCGGAACGCTTCTAACATCGGCGTATTTTTGTCAACAATTTCTAACAGACGATCGTTCGGAATGACGATGAGTGTATCGACTGCTTCTTTCATCGCCGCAATACCGCTTGCCGCTTGCATCGCACGCTTTCTTCCTTCAAACGTAAACGGGCGTGTGACGACGCCAACAGTAAGTGCACCTAAATCACGCGCGATTTGAGCGATGACTGGAGCCGCCCCCGTTCCTGTTCCTCCGCCCATGCCGGCTGTAACGAATACCATATCGGCACCTTTGAGCGCCTCTTCAATTTGCTCTTTACTTTCTTCCGCTGCTTTTTTTCCTACCTCTGGATTTGCTCCTGCACCTAATCCACGCGTCAATTTCGCACCAATTTGTAGCTTAATTGGTGCCTTTGATAAGTTTAACGCTTGGGCGTCTGTATTGACTGCAATAAATTCAACACCTTGTACTCCGTGTTCAATCATGCGATTGACAGCGTTATTTCCGCCGCCGCCGACACCAATTACTTTAATTGTCGCTAACTGATCAACAGTCGTGTCAAACTCCAACATGATAATCCTCCTAGCCATTCAAATTGTCATTCAAAAAAGTATCCGAAAAATTTCTTGACTTTATGTGCTAAATGTTCTTCTTTTTGTTTTGGTTTTGCTGGCGCTTTATGCACCTTTTTCTCCGCTTGGAAATCGTTTGACGCGCTAGAAGAAAGAACGGGAACGTGTCTTCCTTGTAACTTCGCATTTTTATAAGCGAATTGAATTAAACCGACACCGTTTGTGTATTGTGGATCGCGAACACCAATATAATCCGGCATCGCGACACGAACAGTGTGTCCAAAAATCGCTTCGGCAAGTTCTAATACGCCCGGCATATTGACTGTTCCACCGGTTAACACATATCCGCCAGCCAAATCGCGAAATCCGCGTCGACGAATTTCTGCTTGTGCCATTTGTAAAATTTCTTCTACACGCGCTTCAATCATATCCGCAATTTCCAATTGGCTAAATTGTTGATGTTGGTCAGTTCCGATAATGGGAACGCTAAATACTTCTTCTTCAGAAGCAAGATCGTAAAATGCATGTCCATGTTTTAGTTTAATGCGTTCTGCATCTTCTGTCGACGTACGCATGCCGATCGATAAATCTTTTGTAATATGTTCCCCACCGATTGGAAGCACGGTCGTTGCTTGTAAAAATCCTTGTTCAAACACAGCGACCGTCGTTGAACCGCCACCGATATCAATAAGTGCCACACCTAAGTTTTTTTCATCTTTCGATAGGGCAATTGAGGCTGCCGCTAGCGGTTGAAGACATACATCAAGCACTTCTAACCCCGCTCGTTCAACACAGCGAAGCACGTTATGTAAAGCTGTTTTTGATGCGGTAATCATCGTTCCTTCCATTTCTAATCGCACGCCTAACATGCCGCGCGGATCGTTAATTCCATCAAGTCCGTCAACGATAAACTGTTTTGGAATAACATCAATAATTTCGCGCTCTGGTGGGACGGAAACGACTTGGGCTGCTTCGATGACGCGCGTGACGTCTTCATTCGTAATTTCTTTATTTTCGCTTGATACAGCGACAATCCCATGACACGGTTGAAGTTGAATATGATTGCCGTTTACTCCGACAATGGCGCCTTTAATCGTTACGCCGACCATCCGTTCCGCTTGTTCAATCGCTCGTTTAATCGATTGTACCGTTTCATCTATATCAATAATGGAGCCTTTTTTCAGCCCTTGCGATTTCACATTGCCGACACCGATAATGTTTAACTGATCGTTAATCATTTCGCCAATGATGACTTTTACACTGGACGTACCGATGTCAAGACTAACATAAAAATCGTTGCTGTTCATTCTGGTGGCACCTCCTTTACAAAATGAACGTTGTTATGTATATCAACACTATATTCCACATCCGAACAGCATTCCCTTTTTTATAAACGATTTTTTTGGCGGCTTTCTAACCATTTCGTCAGCAAAATTCGGCGGATGACAGCGATGTTTTGAAACAGGCGCACACCGAACGCAAATACAGCTGCTAAATACAAGTCTACACCAAGATGCACACCGAGAAAAGCTAAACTTGTTGCTAAAATAATATTAAAAAAAAATCCAGATACAAATACGTGCTCATCGTAAATATTTTGCAAATGTGCACGAATGCCGCCTATGAGCGTATCAAACGCTGCGAGCACCGCGATGGATAAGTAGTTCGCATATTCGCTCGGAATGCGCCAATCCGTCAACAATCCGAGCAATATGCCAATGACGAGGCCAAGCAACGGAAGCCACATCATGTTCACCTCCTAGCATCTTCGACTGCTTCCATTTGTTTGACGCGCACCGTCCCATCGTATGGAGGAATGACGACACGTTGTTGTGGCTCTGAAATCGTAAGAAGTAAATTTTCAAGGGCAAAGTCATCGGCAATCGTCGACGCTTTGAGCCGGTTGTACATTTTTTCTGCGTCTACCGCAATCACTTTAATTTCAAAAGGGAAAGAGTGTAGCGGGTACGAATCCACTTTCGTCACACCGTTAATGTCGCGAATGACCGTCGTGTTGACGATGCGTTGATCAGCAATCGATACATATTGAGCGCCATACATATTTAATTCATTCATGAGTCGGCGAAGCAACTCAGCAGACACCGTGTCGCTAAGCGGACCGACGTATGATTCATCATACATTTGTTCGACATAAAGCACGACACCTTCCCCGACCACTTCCGTTAGCCCTGCTTCTTTTTTTAATTCCTCTACCGTTTGACGAAGAATGGCTCCTTTATTTTCTGAACGCTGTTGCTCATATTTTTCTAACGTTTCTTCATACTTTCGTATTTCCTGCAACAGTTGTTTATGTAACTCTTGCTCTTTTTTTAAATCTTGTCGTATTTCCCATATGTCACGTGTGTCGCGCACATCTGGTTCATGGCTTGTTTGAAATTGGATCGCCAACATGAAACCGATAATAAGCGACACAAACGTAAAATGCCATGTCGTTTTTCGCGTCAACATCGCTCCTCCTCTTATTTTTGCATTAGCGGTTCCATTGTAATTTCCGATTTTTCTACAATGTCAACAACAATATGGTCGCTCGTTAGTTGGTCTTTGACGCCACCAGCGATCGTTAACGCAGGGATCAGTACGTTCGGGTCGCCAATCGCTTGAATAACGAACGGGGCGGGGTGTTGCATCCCATCTATTTCAATGACCGGGCCGTTGCAAACGATATACGATCGGTGCGATAATCGTTGACCGTTAATGGATATCGCAGACGCCCCGGCAATCAATAGTTCATTGACAACTTGAAACACATGTTGTTCGTGAACAATGTAGTTTGTGGCGTTCGCTTCGGAAGGGATGTATGAAGCATCAGATAGCATGACTTCTACTCCTTTTCCTTTTACTTTCACTTTGCCAAGATACATGCGCAGCCGTTCCGCATCTTCGACAAGGTTAAAATAAACTCGCTCCTCGCTTGCTAATTCTTTTTCCATTTCTCGAACGCGTTGCTGTTTTTTAAACAACTCTGCTTGTAGCTTTTGATTTTGTTCTTGCTGTTCAATAAGCTGTTGACGATACTCATATTCTTTATTCCATTGACGTTCAAGTTGGCGATTAGCCGTCTCTTTTTTCGTCAGTTGATACGAGAATGCCAACATAAAGCCTAAAACTAAACAAACGAACGACAAAATAACATGGCTACCGTTCATTTTCATCGTTTTTGTCATTCCCTTCATCTGCTTCGTACGGTTTGAAATATGTGCTCATCTCTAAATGAAGGACGCCTTTTGCCCCCGGCTGTAATTGGCTGACGATCGAAGGATAATGAACAATTTTTTCCGAAAAACGATCGACGGTAGCACTCACTTCTATGCCATCATTCATATAGACAGTAATATGCCTTTGGTCCGATGAGTTTGGGGTATAATGAATTTCTGAGATGAGGTTTAAAATCGAACTTGGCGTGTTTGCCAATTGGGTAGCCATCTCTTGAATAGCCTCTCCTTCTTTCCATCCGACTAAAATCGGGGCATCGCTCGGAATCGCTCGTTTTGCATGCGTCAACACCTTTCCGTTATCTAAAATCGGCAAAAAGGAATGCTTGTCCAAAATGTAAGCGATCCGCTTTCGTTCAACGACAACGATGTCAATGCGATTCGGAATTCGTTTTTTGACATGTACTTCTTCCACTTCGGGATGTTGTTTAATTCGCTGTTCCACTTCCGCTTTTTTTACTTTCCAAAAGCTCGTCTTTTTCGTCACGCCACTTAATTGAATAATATCTTTGGAAGCGATATGATGATTCCCTTCGACGTGGATGACGGCAACGTTGCTTAGTGGCGACTGCGCGTACACGACGGCTAACAAAAGCATAAAAAATAAAGCGATATATGCAATGAGTAAGCGATTCGCGCGTTGTCTTCGCTGCTCTTTTAATTTTGGCACACGTTCTTCAAGAACAACAACTTTTCCTTTTCCCATTCACTCCACCTCGGTCGATGGACCAAATCAAAATAACAAGAAAACTAACGGCGCATATGAGCAACCGTTAGTTCATTGTCTCTATTTTTATTATAGCATAATATAGAAAAAATTAGGATGGGGAAAATGTATTACTTCCGCCCAACAATTTCAACTTCTGTTTGCAATGATACGCCGTATAAGTCATAAATCGTCTTCTTCACATAATCGATGAGCTCGAGCACATCTTTTGCCGTTGCTCCGCCGGCGTTGACGATAAAATTCGCATGTTGTTCAGAAATTTTTGCTCCGCCAATCGTATATCCTTTTAGCCCCGCTTGTTCGATCAACTGACCGGCGTATTGTGGAAGGGGGTTGCGAAAAATGCTTCCCGCACATGGGTAGTTCCACGGTTGTGTTTCGCGGCGATAATCTTTATTTTTTTGCATCGCTGCCACAATTTCATCACGGTTTCCTTTTTTCATTTCAAGCGTGGCTGCGACGCAAATGCCTTTTCGCTTCGTTTGTAGGACGGACGTACGATACGAAAATTCCATCTCTTCATTTGTTAACCACTCAATCGTTCCGTCTTCAAACAAAATTTGTGCTTTCTTCACGATGCGCGACATATCTGAACCGTGAGCGCCGGCGTTCATATATACCGCTCCACCCACCGTTCCCGGAATGCCTCCCGCAAACTCAAGGCCGGACAGTCCTTGTTTACTAATGACTGTCGCCAGTTTAATGAGCGAATATCCTCCGCCAACTGTCACTTCTGTATCATGAATGTATAAATCATCTAATCCTTCACCAAGTTTAATGACAACACCTGCAATGCCTTCATCTAACACAAGTAAGTTCGAACCGCGACCGATCGCACGCCAAGGTACATCATATTTTCGGACGATTTCCATCGTCTTTTTTAAACTATCTATATTTTTCGGCTCAACAAAAAGGTCAGCAGGTCCGCCAATTTTGATCGTCGTATGACTTGCCATACGTTCGTTTTCTTTCACTGTTCCGACGTTCGCTTGCAAGAGCTCTTCACGTAGTTTTTCCAATGTTCTACCTCCTCTACCTCTTTCCTATATCGTATGCAATTTATGAAATCATCTCCACCATGACGCGATATAAACGTTCTGCCGCATCGCGAATGCCTAATTGAAATGCCGCTTCTTTCATGTTAGTCAACGTTTGTTCGTCTAACAAAATGCGGTCGATATCGTCAAGCAAACGCGCACCTGTCAATTCGCTTTCTAAACGAACGATCGCTGCCCCTTTTTTCTCAAGCGCCCGGGCATTTTTTTCTTGGTGATTATTTGTCACATATGGGCTCGGAATTAAAATGCTCGGAATGCCAAGCGCTGTAATTTCTGCAAGCGTCGTTGCACCTGCACGCGCAACGATCACATCGACCCCACCTAACACTTCCGGCATATTGTGAATAAATGGACGAATGATGACGTTGGGCGGATTGCCGACATCGTTCACCGCCTTTATTACTTTATCATAATGAACGTCGCCTGTAACATACAAAAATTGATACGGTTTTTGTTCGACTTCATGAAGCACTTGTAAAAATGCCTCATTGATCGGACGGGCACCGCGACTGCCACCGACAATGAGTACCGTCTTTTTCTGCTCATTTAATCCGAGCGACCGTCTCGCTTCTCGTCCGTCTTTTCCTACGACTTCTGACGCGCGCGGGTTTCCTGTTAATACAACTTTTTTGTTTGGAAAATATTTCTTTGTTTCTTCGAAGCAAACGGCAACTTTATCGGCATAGCGGCTTAAAAATGTATTCGTCAATCCCGGAATGCTGTTTTGTTCATGAATGATCGTCGGGATGCCTAATTTCGCTGCTGCATACACGACAGGTCCGCACACGTATCCCCCTGTGCCGAGCACAACGTCCGGTTTGTATTGTTTCAATAGTTTTTTGCATGCGCGCACACTTTTTATAAAACGAACGAGCGTTTTGACGTTTTCCAATGAAAGACTACGTTTTAATCCGCTAATGTCAATCGCATGAAATGGGATGTTTTCTCTTGGAACGATCGTGCTTTCTAACCCTTTTTTCGTTCCAATGTACAATACATCGACGTTTGGATGTTGTTTTTTCACTTCATGAATAAACGCAAGCGCAGGATAAATATGACCTCCTGTTCCGCCACCACTCACTACAATTTTCATCGTTTTTCCCCCTCATCGAAAGTAACAGAAGAAGCTGACTTCCGTGAAGTCAGCCTTTAATATCGCGCATAACGGCTAATGTTTAACAAGACGCCAATCGCCATGAGCATAAGCGTCAATGACGAACCGCCATAGCTTAAAAACGGCAATGTAATGCCCGTCACCGGCATTAATCCGGTCACGACTCCAATATTAATCATGACTTGAATGGCAACCATCGCAATGATGCCGACAGCTAAAAAACTGCCGTACAAATCCGGCGCCCCTAAGGCGATGCGAATGCCACGCCAAAGCAATAAACTGAAAAGAAGCAGCACGAGCGAACCGCCGATAAATCCGAGTTCTTCTGCTAAAATAGCAAAAATAAAATCGGTTTGTGGCTCAGGCAAGTAAAAAAACTTTTGGCGGCTTTGCCCGAGTCCAAGCCCAAACAGCCCGCCCGGCCCGATCGCATAAAGCGATTGAATAATTTGAAAACCGCTACCTAGCGGATCTTCCCATGGGTTTAAAAATGACGTAATGCGCTTGATGCGATACGGAGCGGATAACACAAGCCCAGCAAACCCTGCCAATCCGAGCAAACCGAGGACGAGGAAATGGCTCATGCGCGCGCCAGCGACAAAAATCATGACGACGCACGTGCCGACCATGACCGTTCCCGTCCCTAAATCCGGTTGTAACATAATCATCCCGAATGCGATAAACACGAGCGTTAATGATGGAAGTAACCCTTGTTTAAACGAGGCGATTTTTTTTTGGTTTTCAGATAAATATTTTGCTAAAAATGCGATCATCGCCATTTTCATAAATTCAGATGGCTGAATAGAAAATGCACCAACGCCAATCCAGCTGCGCGAACCGTTGCGCACCATGCCGATACCTGGAATTAAGACGAGAACGAGAAGTATAAAACAAACAATGAGCAACACTTTCGCCCACGTGCGCCACGTCCAATAGTCGATGTTCATGAAAAAAAACATCGCTACAATGCCAATCCCTGCAAACAATAGTTGGCGTTTCGCAAAGAAAAACGAATCATGAAACTTGTAATCCGCCCAAATGGCGCTAGCGCTATACACCATAATAAGCCCGATCGCCAACAACGAAAACGTGATGATCATTAACAAAAAATCAGGTGCAGACTTTTTTCCATGCAATGCGGAACACCTCAATTTACTTAAAATTCGTCTTATTTAAGCTTATGCACCGCATGTACAAACATGTCCCCACGCTGTTCGAAAGTTTTATATTGATCCCAACTTGCACACGCTGGGGAAAGTAAAATGACATCGCCCGGCGACGACCATTCATATGCGGCAAAAGCTGCTTGTTCCACATTATCGACACGTTTCACTTGCTGTATTCCTGCTTCGCGCGCGATGCGTTCAATTTTTGGCGCCGTCTGTCCGAACGTAATGACGGCTTTCACATGTTGAAAGTAAGGAAGTAACTCATCAAACTCGTTGCCGCGATCTAACCCACCGGCAAGCAAAATGACCGGCTCATGAAAAGCGCTTAACGCTTTTTGTGTCGCTAATATGTTTGTCGCTTTTGAATCGTTGTAAAATTTTCGCCCATTGATTTCAGCGACAAACTGCAAGCGATGAGGAACGCCTGTAAACGTCGTTAATACGCGGCGAATCGCTTCATTGTCTGCACCTGCGAGCTTCGTTGCGGCAACAGCGGCTAATATATTTTCGAGATTGTGCTTTCCGCGTAACGCCACATCGGTGATGTCGATAATTCGCTCGTCATGAAAATAAATGGCGCCTTCTTTCACCGTTGCTCCGTACGATAATGGTGTAGTTGCTGAAAACGGCACTTTTTTTGCGCGGCTTTTTTCCGCTAATTGCATGACAATCGGATCATCCGCATTGACGACAGCATAGTCCGTTTCCGTTTGATTTTTAAAAATGTTTCCTTTCGCTTCTGCGTACGCTTCTTTCGTCCCATGATAATCTAAATGCGCATCGAAAATGTTTAACAACACAGCGATGTGCGGACGAAAACGGATCGTTCCGAGCAGTTGAAACGAAGATAATTCCATCACGATGACATCGTCTTTTGTCGCGTGTTTAGCAACTTCGCACGCAACGGTTCCGATATTTCCTGCAATGAGCGGTCGCCGTTTCGCTTCTTGCAACATGTGATAAATCAAGGTCGTCGTCGTCGTTTTTCCGTTTGACCCTGTAATGCCGATAATCGGAGCTTTTGACGTTTCATACGCAATTTCGACTTCCGTAATAATCGGAATGTGTTTGTCGAGCGCTTTTTGAACGAGCGCATTGGAGTACGGAATGCCGGGATTTTTTACGACGAAATCAAACGGCTCATCAAGCAACTCAAGCGGATGACCTCCACATACGAGACGGACGCCAAGCGCTTCTAACTCTTGCTTTTCCTGCTCACTCGGTTCATTGCGATCGTTGACAACAACATCAGCACCGAGCTCACGAAGACGTTTTGCTGCTGCCCATCCACTTTTGGCTAAACCTAATACGAACACTTTTTTTCCGTTGTACATTATACCCACACCTCAATATAAATTCCTAAAATGGCAAACAATAAACCGACCGCCCAAAACGTCACGACAACACGCCACTCTGACCAGCCGATTAACTCGTAATGATGGTGCAACGGACTCATACGAAACACGCGTTTCCCTGTCGTTTTAAACGAAATGACTTGAATGATGACCGATAACGTTTCAATGACGAATACGCCACCGATAATCACCAATAATATTTCAAGTTTCGTTAAAATCGCAATGGCGACAATCGCCCCGCCAAGCGCAAGCGAACCAGTATCACCCATAAACACTTTCGCAGGGTGCGCGTTAAAGACGAGAAATCCAAGCACCGAACCAACGACAGCAACGCTAAAAATGGCGATGTCATATTGTCCTTGATTCCAAGCTAATACAGCATATGCACCAAACGCAATCGCCGCCGTCCCTGCTAGCAACCCGTCTAAGCCGTCCGTTAAATTGACCGCATTGGAGCCGCCAACAAGCATAAAAATAATAAGCAAAATATAAGCGACGCCTAAGTCTATAGACATATCCGTCCCAGGAATCGAGACGACCGTTGAAATGCTGTAATGTTGAAAGAAAAAGTAAAAGATGAGCGCAATGAGCAGTTGTCCCACTAGTTTTTGCTTGCTCGTTAAACCAAGGTTACGTTTCATGACCACTTTAATGAAGTCATCAATAAAACCGAGCAATCCGTAGCCAAGCGTCACAAACAACAATAAATACGTTTGTGGCGTCCGTTCAAAAAATACATCGCTCATCATAAACGTTGTAATCGAGAGCGACAATAAAATCATTAATCCCCCCATCGTCGGCGTGCCTGATTTTTTTTGATGGGATTTTGGCCCTTCTTCACGAATGCTTTGCCCGAATTTTAATCGCCTTAAAAACGGAATGAAAATCGGCGATAACACAACCGTAATCATAAAGGCAACCCCTGCCGTGAACAAAATGACTTTTTCGTTCATGATCGTTGCACCTTCCTCATCTTCTATTGATCTGTTCTTCGTTGAATAGCTTCGCGTGCGACGACACGATCATCAAAATATAACACGTCTTTCCCGATGATTTGATACGTCTCATGACCTTTTCCCGCAATTAAAACGACATCGTCTTTTTCGGCTTGTTCAATCGCATATGTAATTGCCTCTTTTCGATCGACAATGCATACGACGTCTTCAGCTACTCCTTGTTTCATGTCGTTTAAAATGGCCATCGGGTCTTCTGAACGCGGATTATCCGATGTAAAAATTGGAACATCGCTATATTTGACAGCGATTTGCGCCATCAATGGACGCTTCGTCCGATCGCGGTCCCCACCGCAACCGACGACGACAAATATACGCTTTTTGGCAAACTGTTGAATCGTCTGCAATACGTTTTCTAAACTATCTGGCGTATGGGCGTAGTCGACGATGACGGTAAACGGCTGACCGGCATCAACGACTTCAAAACGCCCCGGAACGCCTTCGATGTCAGCAATGGCTTCCACAATCGTACGAAGTGGAATGTTTGAGACGAGACAAGCGCTCACCGCAGCTAATAAATTATATACATTAAACATGCCGATGAGCTTCGTTTTCACTTGTACGGTTTCGATCGGGGTAACAAGTTGAAATGTTGTACCGCTCGTTGTTATCTCAATATGTTTCGCCATGATGTCGCTTTGATGATGAATGCCGTACGTCACGACTGTTGCTGCTGTGCTTTTTTTATATTCTACTGAGGCAGCATCGTCTGCATTCAGTATCGCAAACTTCGGACGCTGATGATCGAAGCGATTGCCAAGTTGCGCAAACAACAGCCCTTTCGACCAACGATAATGTTCCATCGTTTGATGGTAGTCTAAATGGTCTTGCGTTAAGTTGGTAAACACAGCGACATCAAAATCACATCCGTGTACTCTCCCCATATGTAACGCGTGAGATGATACTTCCATCGCAGCGATGTCCACATGCGCGTCAACCATTTTACGAAACATTTTTTGTAAAACGAGCGATTCAGGTGTTGTATTTTTTACATCATACGTTTCATCACCGATTTTCATGTTAATTGTGCCGATCAGCCCGGTTTTTTTTCCAGCGTGGCGGCATATGCGCTCAATCAAATGTGTCGTCGTCGTTTTTCCGTTTGTCCCTGTTACACCAATGACATGCAGTTGATGCGTCGGCTGACCGTAAAATGCATCGGCTAATACAGCAAGTGCACGGCGGCTATCATTCACGTAAATGACCGGCACAGGCAATGTGAGCGGTTTTTCAGCCACAACTGCAACGGCTCCGCGGGCGACGGCTTGTTCAGCAAAATCGTGTCCATCTACTGTAAATCCTTTGATACAAACAAATAACGAACCTTGCTGTACGTCTCTTGAATCCATATCGATCGATGTAATCGTCGGATTTTCTGTTGTAAGTGGGGTAAAGCTATGTAAATGTTGAAGCAACGTTTGTAACTTCATACCGATCGTTCCTTTCTTCTTTATATAAACAGAAAAAGAAGCCATGAGGATACTTCCTCTAGGCTTTACCGTTTCGTTCCAAAATAAACCCGGATCGTCGCTCCTTCTTTCACTTTGACTCCAGGCTTCGGCGCCTGTTCAACGACTGTATCGCCTTCGCCACTACCATCTAATTTTAAGTGAAAAAGCTGCTGTTGCAAATCTTTTTTTGTTAAACCGATTAAATTTGGCACTTCTACATAGCGCGGATCGAGCCACGTTGTTTCTTTTTCAATTTGTTGTTTACGCGGTTTGACACCGAGTGCACGCAAACTATCTTCCATAATATTTCCAACAATCGGTGCCGCCACAACGCCACCAAATTGCACCGTCCCTTTCGGATTATCGACCGCCACATATACAACAATTTGTGGATCATCCGCTGGCGCAAAGCCGATAAATGAAACGATATGGTTGTCTTTTAAATATTGACCGTCTTTTGCTTTTTGGGCTGTTCCCGTTTTGCCACCGACACGATACCCATCGACAAACGCACCCTTCCCTGTTCCTTGTGCTACAACGCTTTCGAGTGCATAACGAATTTGTTTTGACGTTTCCTCGGAAATAACCCTTCTTTTTGCTTTTGGCGTTTGTCGTTGTATGACTTCTCCTGTGACCGGATCGAGCCACTCTTTTGCAATATAAGGTTGGTATAAAATACCCCCATTTACAGCAGCAGCGACCGCCACCACTTGTTGAATCGGCGTGACGGCTACCCCTTGACCGAAAGCGGTCGTGGCTTGCTCGACCGGTCCAACACGATGAAGTGGAAACAAAATACCTTTTCCTTCTCCTTGTAAATCAATGCCCGTTTTTTCACCGAAGCCAAATGCGCGAATATATTCAAATAGTTTTTCTTTGCCGAGCCGATCACCGAGCTCTACGAATCCGGGGTTGCAAGAGTTTTGAACGACTTCAAGAAACGTTTGATCGCCATGTCCACCACGTTTCCAGCAGTGAAGCGTCGCTCCAGCAACTTTCACATATCCCGGATCGTAAAAATGTTCTTTGAATAAATCTACTTTTTTTTCTTCTAAAGCTGCCGCGAGCGTAATAATTTTGAACGTTGATCCCGGTTCGTACGTGCTCCAAATAGGCAAATTGCGGTTAAAAATTTCAGGTGGCACGTTTTGAAAGTCTGCAGGATCAAATGTCGGACGGCTTGCCATCCCTAAAATTTCACCGTTGTTTGGATTCATCGCAATCGCAATAATTCCGTCCGGACGATACGTTGCTTCTGCAATCGTCAGTTCTCGTTCTAAAATCGTTTGGACGCGTGTATCGATGGTCAATTTTAAATCAAGTCCATCGACAGGTGGCGTATACGCATCGGCCATCCCTGGCATGCGCTTCCCTTTCGCATCGGAATAAAATTGAACGGAACCAGGCTTGCCGCTCAATTGTTTATCGTAATAAAGCTCAAGCCCCATCAACCCTTGGTTATCAATTCCAGCAAAGCCAAGCACATGCGATAAATAACTTCCGAACGGATAATACCGTTTCGAATCTTCAGCAATGTATACACCTTTCATTCCTAAGTCGCGAATTTGTTTCGCTTGCTCGTTCGAAATTTTTCGCCCTTCTGGATGAATGCGTTCAATTGATGTTTTTTTCGTCACATGTTTATATGCTTTTTCTACCGGCATGTGCAATATGCGCGCGAGCTCGTTTGCTACTTCCGATGGATTTTCAATTTGTCTTGGGACGACGAGCACAGATGGAGCACTCATATTTGTTGCTAAAGGCACCCCGTTACGATCGACGATTTCTCCACGCTCTGGCTCAAACGGGATATTTCGACTCCATAAATCTTTCGCCCGCTCTGTTAACATATCTCCTAAAACAAATTGCACATAACCGAGACGAATATCAATAATCGCAAAAATGAGAAATCCAATCAACAAAACGACCGTCAATCGTTTTCGAACAGTTACTGCACGCATACAGCGGAACCTCCTTATATGTTTCGGCTCGTTCCACTATATGCTTGTACCGTTTCATATAGAACTAATCGACCGGACCGTCTGTTTCTTGTTGTTCGGTGTTTGTTTGCTGTTTTTTATCAATTTCCGATGGTTTCGCCAGCTCGACAATCAGATAGTCGTCTGGTTTGACTACTGCTCCCGGCGTAATATTTTGCCTAAATACGTAGCCGCTACCGATAAAGCTTGGCTTTAACTGCAACAGTTCCGCAAGCTTCATGACATCGCGCAGCGACCAGCCTGTGACATCAGGCATCATGGCGTTTCCGTCCGTTTGCAATAAGACACGATCTGGGGCGACGATGTGTTCCCCTGCCTTCGGAAATTGTGCACGCACTTTCGTTCCTTTTCCGATGATTGTTACATGTAATCCTTGATTTTTCAATGACTGCGTGGCTTGCTCAACCGATTGACCGACATAAGAAGGAAGCGAAATGCTTTTTTCTTTTTTCACTCGTTTTTTCTCCACCGTCGGTTGAATGTTTAAATATTGTAAACTACTTTTCATGACAGAATTAAAAATCATGGATACGGGAGCTGCCCCTGTTTCCGTATATGAAATGTTTGGTTGTTGCACAGCAACATACATAATTAAGCGCGGATTTTCACGCGGTGCCATTCCTAAAAATGAAAAGATATAGTTTTGATGACCGGTTAAATATCCGCCTTTCGGATCTGGAATTTGCGCCGTTCCGGTTTTCCCTGCCACTCGGTAGCCTTCAATTTGATACGGACGTCCTGTTCCTTTTTCAGATGTGACGACCGTTTCTAAAATGTCTAGTACTTTTTCCGCTGTTTGTTTTGAAATCGGCGTATCGACAACGGTCGGTTCATGTTTCATGACCGTTTTTCCACTTTCCGGATCGACAATACGATCGACAACGTACGGCTTCATCATTTTCCCACCGTTTGCGATGGCGGTAGCTGCTTGAATTTGTTGAATCGGTGTGACCGATGTTCCTTGTCCAAAGCCTGTCGTCACTTTTTCGATCGGATAACGATATAAAATGTTTCCGGTTTTTTCACCTGGCAACTCAATGCCGGTTGGTTCGTTAAAATGAAAACGATGTAAATATTGCAAAAAGCGATCTTCCCCTAATTTTTCGCGCACAATTTTTGCAAATGCGACGTTGGATGAACGTTGCACCCCTTCAAGAAACGTAATTTGCCCCCAACCGACTTTGTTATGGTCACGGATACGATGAGGACCGACTTGATATGAACCGGACTGGTACGTTTCATTCGGCTGAAATACTCCTTCGTTCACCGCCGCAGCGAGTGTGAAAATTTTCATCGTTGACCCTGGCTCGTACGGATACGAAATCGCATCGTTAAAGTAGTTTTCAATGTTTCGTTTGTTCGGATCAAAACTCGGGCGCGTGCTCATCGCTAAAATCGCCCCTGTTTTCGGATCGGCAACAATGGCAATAATTTTTTTCGGCGCATATTGTTTTTCAACGGCGTTCATCGCATCTTCTAAAAACGTTTGAATATGTTTATCGATCGTCAAATAAACGTTCTTTCCGTTTTGTGGTGGCACGATTTGCTCGTCTGCATACGGGAGTTTAAATCCTTTTGGGTCGCTTTCATACTTGATCTCTCCGTCTTTTTCTTTCAGCTGCTCATTAAACTGCTTTTCAATGCCCATTTTTCCTTCCACTTGGTTCGTTGCTTCGTCTTTTTGTGCATAGCCGACAACGTACGAAGCAAATGTACCGTTCGGGTAAAATCGTTTTGAGTCACGTACGAAAGTAATACCCGGAAGCTTTAGCTCCTCAATTTTTTGCTTCAACGTTTGGCTAATGCCGCGACCGTTCGGCCCGAACTCAACTTGATTCGCCTTCTTTTTTAAAATGCGCTCGACATCCGCTACATTCATGTTTAATAGCGGCGCAAGTTTACGTGCGGTTTCTTCCGGATCGGTCACATGTTGTGGCATGTCCGGATCGAGAATGGCGGCAACTGTATATGAAGGAATGTCTTCAGCGATGATTTCACCGTCTCGATCAAAAATCGTTCCGCGCTTCGCTTCAAGCGTTTGTTTTTTTAAATAACGTTTTTGCGCCTCGACCGCTAACACTTGTCCGTCCGCAACACCTGTTGCTTGTAAATAAACGAAACGTCCAAACAATAGAAAAAAGAGCAAGCTAAAAAAAACGAAAGATATAGCTGCTCCTCTATGCGTATGTTTATGCTTTCTCATCTGGCATCAGTCCTGCACAACTTTTACGTTATTTTCGTTTAATGTAAGGCCGAGCTCTTTCGCTTTCGCTAAAATACGTTCATATGTGCTTAACTCTTGTACTTGCACGTATAAATCACGGTTTCGTTTTTCTTGCTCTTCAATGCTCGTTTGCAACTGTTGCACTTCTTTATTGACATGATAAATTGTAAATTGATTCGAGATGATCGTGACGCTACTATATAGTGCAAAGGCAAGAAACGAAACAAATACGATTTTTTCTCCTAAGGTCCAACGTATGTTCCGTTTTGTTTTTTTTCTCGGTACACGTTGAACGTGTTGCTCTTGTTGTACTTTTTGTACTTTTTGCTGCATGCGAACAGCAGCCATACATCATTCCCCCTTTTTTACAGTTTTTCAGCAATGCGCAATTTCGCAGATCGTGCACGGTGATTATGTTGCAATTCTTCTTCAGACGGAACGATCGGTTTTTTTGTAATGATTTTTAATTTCGGCTTATACTCATCTGGAATGATCGGCAATCCAGGCGGCAAGTGCGGTGTTTCACTTGCTTGTTTAAACGCTAGCTTACAAATGCGATCTTCAAGCGAATGGAACGTAATGACGCTAATTCTTCCCCCGGGCTTTAATAGATCGATCGCTTGTTCAATCGCTTCTTCAAACGCGCGCAATTCATCGTTGACCGCGATGCGAATGGCTTGGAACACGCGTTTTGCTGGATGACCTCCTGTGCGACGCGCTGGTGCGGGAATCGCTTCTTTAATGATTTCTGAAAGCTCCGTCGTCGTTTCGATTGGCTTTTGCTTGCGCGCTTGCTCAATTTTACGAGCGATCGCCTTTGAAAATTTTTCTTCGCCATATTGGAAAAAAATTTTCACAAGTTGCTCATACGGCCATGTGTTGACAACGTCGTATGCTGTTAATGTTTGATCCCGGTCCATGCGCATATCGAGCGGCGCCTCATGTTGATAACTAAAACCACGCTCGGGCATATCGAGCTGCGGAGATGATACGCCAAGATCAAATAAAATGCCGTCGACTTCATGCACATCGTAAAGCGCTAGCTGTTGTTTTAAATAGCGGAAGTTGCTTTTAATGATTGTAAACTGTCCGCTATATCGTTCGAGTTTTTGCTGTGCATGACGAATCGCCACATCATCTTGATCAAAAGCAAACAATCGTCCTTCTGGTGATAATTGCGATAATAAATATTCGCTATGTCCAGCTCCACCGAGCGTGCAATCTACATATGTACCATCTTTTTTAACATTTAATCCGTCAACAGTTTCTTTTAATAATACAGTTACGTGATGAAACAACGATGTCACCTACCTAAAAAATACGTAAAAAATGAGTGCAATTGTATTGTACCATCATTTCACAAAATTCACTACTTACTTCCGAACTATTCTATTGTATACAAAAAAAATCCTGTATGCGACAGGATTTTTTTATCGACGAAAACAGTTAAATATATACAATTTTATGCATACCATTCCAACGATAATCGACATGAAGCAGCCGATCAACAAAATCTAGACCGTAACGATTCATATAGTAAAGCACGTTCCAAACGCGTTCTTGTGGCATATTGTTCGGGCGCAGCGACAGCTCAATACGCTCATATTTACGCACATGTACGTCATGTTTTTGTAACATGCGACGTGTAATCAATTGTTGAAGATAATCGATTTGTGTCTCCATTCGTTCGGCATTTTTCAACATCACTCCCTCAAGATGCGGATCGACTTGCATACCGAGTTGGCGAAGTTGTTCGTGAATAAGTGCCATTTGTTTTTTTGCTTCACGAAACGTCTCATCAAATGCCGCTGGTTGATTGTTGCGTATCCATTCCTCTAGCGCTCGCTTCGTGCCAGTCGTTAACACTTCTTCTACCGTCATATGCACATCTGCTAAATCTGTAGCAATGTGGCGTTCAACAAGCGTAGCCGAAAGGCGCGGTACAATCGGCGGCATATGCCATTGGAAATGTTCAAATACTTGTTTTAGTTCAGCCCAATAAGCGATTTCACCTGGGCCGGCAATAAAAGCGAGCGTCGGAAATAACCACTCTTGCATGAGCGGTCGTGTAACGACGTTGTTGCTAAACGATTGCGGTTCGCTTTCAATTCGTTGTCTTAATTCATCATGTGTGAAACGGTACATTCCATCTTTTGTGTAAAAACAATGTTGAGCATCGTCGTAATACAACAAACGACGTTGACCGTCGTCGTAAAACAAATGCGCGCACATCGGCGTCACATCAATCGCTTTTTTATAGCCTAGTCGTTCGAGATGTTGCTGTTGGTTTTGAAGGGCGTGTGTAATTGCCTCATGTTCATGAGCGAGCGTCATAAACCATTCGCGCTCTATCGCCCGCAATTGTGGATGCGCCGCATCGACAACGACGATTCCTTCTTTGGCAAACAACGCGAAAACAACGTTTGCAAAAAAGTCCGCCACCGTTCTCGATTTTGCAATACATTCATGTATGTATGTCCGCAGCTCATTCGTCACATTTGTTTCACCATATGTTTTGAATACATCATCAACCCATCCCATTAGCTCATCTGCATCCATTTCAATGTGGGCAGCCATTCGCTTTTCTTTCGCTAATGGGGAATATACATATTTTTTTACTTTGCCGGCTTCAGCAACATGCACATAATTAATTTCTGCGATGTCATGGTCTTCAGACGCCATCCAAAACACCGGAACGACAGGCACACCGAGCTTTTGCTCTTGTTGCTTCGCTAATGTAATGATAGAAATGATTTTATATATTGTATACAGCGGTCCCGTTAAAAGCCCGGCTTGTTGTCCGCCGATGACAACGACGCTTTCTCGCTGACGTAGTTTTTCAATGTTTGCGATCGTTTCTCGACTTGCTTGAAACTTTTGATGATACGCTAATAAATGATCCGCAAGCGCTTCACGGGCATACGTTCGTTTTTGCAATTCTCGCAAACGTTGTTCAAACGAACAAGGATGAAACGCCTCGTGAACAGGAAACGTCCCTTCCACGTATTCCGTTGCTAAACGGTTCGTTGCTGGCAATGACAGCTCGATGACTTCCATGGTAAACTTCCTTTCTCATTCATGATGAAAATGCGATCATGGCACGATGAATGATCCCATATATAAACAATCCAATATAAGCGGTTGTAAATAATAAAAATTGCATTCTCCAATATAGCTTAAACGTTCGTTGTAGCGATACATCCCCTGTTTTTTTCCAATATAAAATCATTCCAATCATAAATGTTACAATAAAAAAAATGAGCAATTCAACGATATACGATCGTTGAAAAATGGCTTGTAATAAAACATGAACAGCAAAAATAAAAAAAATCGTCGATCCGTTCACAGCGAAATGAAACGCACGTTTTCCTTTTCGCCGAAAAACAGTTTTGGCAAGCACAAACATGAAAAAAAACGAAAAAAACGGCATAACAATCATCACTGCAATGAACGAGGCGAGTATACCCTTCATTTTTTCTTCTCTCCCTCTACTTCTTTCCCTTTCACAAGCGCATATAAAAACGTGCTAATTGGGGCTGGAACGTGTCGCTCATTCGCCCGCTCGATGACATAGCCTAAAATGGCATCTAATTCGGTTCTCCGTCCCGCCTCGATGTCACGCAACATCGATGAGCGATTAGCGGCTGTTTGTTGACAAACCGTTTGAATGTGCCGCCATATGCTTTCCTGTTGTTCAAGCTGAAAAATAGACGCCACTTCGTGAAACAGCTGTTCCATCGCTTGTCGATATGGCGCATGTGTCACTAACATGCCGTTTGGAACACCTAATAAAGCCGTCAGTGGATTCATACATACATTGACCATTAATTTTTCTATTAACATCGTTTCCCAATCGTCAACATATTGAAATGGAAAACGTGCATCTACCCCTGACAGAAATGAAAACGTTTCTTTCTCTCCTCGCCATATGCTCCATTTCGTTCGACCGACGCCGGTATGGGAAACGGTCGTATCATCAATTTTTAAGGCGCCATGTTCGACGACAGCAAGCGCGATATGCTTATGCGGCAAATGCGGTAAATGCGGTACATGACCCATGCCGTTTTGCAAAAACATCATGGCGTTTGCTTGAAGCTTATGTATGTGCTCGTTTAATATGTTTGTTACATCGTATTGTTTGACCGCAAGAAACAATACATCTTCTTCAATGGCTCGAACGAACGGTTCAGCATGAACACGATGTGTCGTCCGTTCATTGCCATACATGACCGTCAGTCCATGCATACATAATTGTTCTGCCTGCTCATGCCGACGTGTATAAATTGTCACATCATATTTCTCACTAAAGTAAGCCGCCGTCAACAATCCGACCGCTCCGCCCCCTATAATTCCGATGCGCACCCGACGATCCTCCTCTTTTTTTCCTACGTTTTATTGTATAAAAAAAAGTAGCTGGCGTCTATCAGCTACTATATAGACAATTGGCGTGCACGTTCTAAAATGTGCATCACCGCCTGATATTCTTGTTGTACCGCTTGTAGTTGCTTTTCAAGCTCTTCTTTTTCTTTTTCGAGCATTCGTACTTGTTGACGCAATTGTTCGATTTCTTGTTGTCCTTCCCCACGCTGTTGCAACGTTTGTAAGAAGGAAATAACATCTTGTAACGTCATGTCACGTTCGGGCAATTGTTGCTCTTTTTTCTTTTTTCTTTGTTGTTTAGCCATCTCTAGCGCTTCTTCATATTTTTTGCGCACGTATGCGTTCCAACGAAAACCACAAGCGGCTGCCGTTCGCGATAGTTTTTTTCCTACCTCTTCAAACGCTCGTAATTGTGTGCCACCTTCCCTCACGAAAGCTAACACCGTTTCAGCAAGCAATACATCTTCTTCTTCTGTCCATGCATCTTGGCGCATCATTTCTATCCCTCCTCGCTGCATTTACTATATGGGTATGCAGCTAATAGAGAAGATAGACGACTATTTGTTTCGTTTGGCTAAAAATGATTGTACCGCTTCATTGTGCTCGTCGCTTTCCCATAAGTATGCACATCGTTCAATCTCAAGGAAAAAACGTTGGCGAAATGTTTCTGTTTTCCAACGTGCCACCGCGGCTTCTTTGTAAGCGCGCAAGACGGCCGTCGATTTATTCGTATAATCCGTTAACTCTTTTTCACATCGTTCGCGCAACGAGTCAGGAAAAATGCGATGAACGAAACCAATATGCGCCGCTTCTTCCGCTGTCATTGTTTGCGCGCGCAACAATACATCGAGCGCTTGATCATACGGCATTTTTTCAAACAACATCGCAGCGCCGCCCCAACCAGTTGTGATCGCTAAATTCGCTTGCACAAATCCAAGGCGCGCCCCGGCACGTGCGAAACGAAAATCGCATGCGGTCGCTAATTCACAACCTCCGCCGATCGCCGTTCCATTGATTAAAGCAACTGTTGGTTTTGGCAACGTCAACAGTCGATATAAAATGTTTCCCATCTTCGCTAACATCGTATGTGCTTCTTCTTTTGTTTGAAGTTGATGAAACACTTGTAAGTCGCCACCCGCACAAAACGCCTCTTCTCCTTCCCCTGTAATGACGAGCACTTTCGCATCATCGTCATGCTCAACGAGCATAAGCGCTTGTTCGAGTTCGTCCATGACTGCATAATCAATCGCATTTCGTCTTGCCGGGCGACAAATCGTGAACCAGACGATATGATGTTGTTTTTCAATCATTCTCCCTCTCCCCTTCACTGCATGTATGCTCTTTTTATTCGCTTCCTCGCGCATTTTTCCTTCAAAATAAGAAAAGCGCAAGGACAATTCCCCGCGCTTTTCTTATTTGTTTACAACGTCTTTTCCTTTGTATGTTCCACAAACTTTACATACGCGATGAGCAAGTTTCATTTCACCGCAGTTTGGGCATTCTACCATACCAGGTACGCGCAATTTGAAGTGCGTACGACGTAGTCTCTTTTTCATTTTCGATGTTCTTCTAAAAGGTACTGCCATCATTTCCACCTCCTTAAAGAGATTTAGGCGAATATGGAGGCCGGTGTAGTTCCGGATCTTCCCTTAAGATTCATTGTTGTTTTCGAAAAACTTCGCTAGCTTCGCAAGACGCGGATCAATTTTATTTTCATATTCTTCTTCCGAAATGACCGTCCACCCTTTTCCGGATTGCGGAACGGCATCGGGATGATCCGGTTGCTCGCTAAATACTTGCATCGGCACTTCAAGGAGAATGAGTTCTTTGACGATCGGCATTAAGTCGATCGCATCTCCTTGAACAACATGCGACTCTTCATCTGTTGCATCATAATCGTTCAAAAAAAACGTTTCTGTGCTTTCGATTGCGAATGGGTACGACACGTCTACAAGTGTACGAGAACAAGGGAGTTGCATCGTCCCTTCGATCGTTAAGTGGAACGTAAACTTTTTCGCACTCACGTCTGCCCGTCCGTGAATACGAACAGGTGAAATGTCGCGAATGGAAGCGTCCACCTCTTTTAGCTCGGACACATCGGCCATTTCGTCAATCGTCAACCCTTTATGTTGCAACTGATGAAGTTGATGAATAGACCATCTCAATGATAATCACCTCAAGACAACAAAGAAAATTATACGTTTGAACAACGGTTTTGTCAATATTTTTTCTTTACACTACTTCCATTATAATCGACTTATACTCACTGTATCACGTTTTACATAAAAAAGAAAGGTGGACAACAAATGAAAGCGGTCGGCATCGTTGTCGAATACAATCCGTTTCATAACGGGCATTTATATCATGTGCAACAAACGAGAAAAAAAACGAGCGCAGATTGCGTCATTGCCGTCATAAGTAGTTCATTTACGCAACGAGGGGAACCTGCGATCGTGCCAAAATGGGAGCGCGCCCGCATGGCGCTTGCAGGCGGCGTCGATCTCGTCGTTGAACTCCCTTATTCATTTGCCGTTCAAACGGCGGAACGATTCGCCCACGGCGCTGTTTCAATTCTCGATGCGCTTTTTTGCGAGCAATTATGTTTCGGAAGCGAGCACGGAAGCATCGAACCGTTTATAAAAACAGCTCAGCTGCTCATTTATAAAAAAGAACAACATAACGAAAAAGTAAAACAATATGTACGCCAAGGCATCAACTATGCAAAAGCGTATGCGCTTGCCCTTCATGACATTGGACACGACACGCTTGACGTTTCACAACCGAACAACATTTTAGGGTTGCATTACGTCAAAGCGATTATCGAACAACGAAGCAATATAAAACCAGAGACGATTCAGCGGATCGTTGCTCACTATCACGATGAAACGCTTCCAGCAAACGATGATATTGCGAGCGCAACAAGCATTCGCCGTTTTTTACAGTCCGATCACGACGATGTCGCACGCTATGTTCCGCATACAACATATGACACGTTACAAACGTATCGCCATACGTATATGACGTGGCACGATTGGGAGAAATATTTTCCGCTTTTAAAATACCGATTATTGACGATGAATGTAGACGACATTCAGCAAATTGCTGAAGTGGAAGAAGGAATTGAATATCGACTAAAAAAAGCGATCATTCACGCCACATCATTTCACGATTTTCTTTCGGCTGTCAAAACGAAACGATATACGTGGACACGGTTGCAACGCATATGCACACATATATTAACAAACGTCACAAAAAAAGAAATGGAAAAAGCACATGAAAACAAAGGTGCGACATACGTTCGTCCGCTAGCGATGAACGAAACAGGGAGAGCGTATTTACAAGCGGTTAAAAAACAAATGGCGTTGCCACTTGTGACAAGCGTCAAACAAATGCGACACGATGCTATATATCACATCGAAAAAAAAGCGACGCAAGCTTATGTGTCTATTTTGCCTGAGCCGCTTTGGACGGAAGCGTTGCAACGTGAATACAAAACCCCTCCGTTACGATAATTTTTGTAAAAATCGAATCGCATCATCGAACGTGTCGACAGGTACAATTTTCATCTTTGTGCCGATATCTTTTGCTGTTTTGACCGCTTCTTTGTAATTGGAATGTTTCGCTCCGCGTTCGTTCGGAGCGAAAAAAATGTCCGCTCCTGCTTTATGGGCTGCGATCACCTTTTGTGAAATGCCGCCAATTGGTCCGACTTCGCCGTCGATGTTGATCGTTCCTGTACCGGCAATGCGATAGCCTTTCGTTAAATCTTGCGGAACGAGTTGATTGTACACTTCAAGCGTAAACATAAGTCCAGCAGAAGGTCCGCCAATTTGATCAGATTCAATGCGGACAGGCGGATCGGTAACGATATCGCGATCGGTCATGACGGAAAGCCCGAGACCGACGCGATGTTTTTCTTTCGGAAACGGCGCAAGTGTCAACGTCGCTGTTTTTTCTTTCCCTGACCGTTTATATGTGACGCGAATACGCTCTCCTTCTTTCTTTTCGCTAACGTATTGAATAAACTCGTCCGCTTCATTGATACGTTGTCCGTCCACTGCTACAATTTGATCACCACTTTTTAATACGTTCGCTGCCGGCATGCCGTCAACAACATACAACACATATACCCCTTTATTTCGATACGAAAACGGTTTGTTTGCTTTTTTGTAGGCAACGGCAATGGCGGTCTCTTTTGAACTTTCCATCATTTTTAATTGACGGTGTGTATATTCTTCGTCGCTTTCCCCTTCTTGTCTTACTTCATCCATTCGATATAACTCGTTATATTTACTTATATGTGCAAACGCAAACGAAAAAAGATTGGCTTGCCCCATGCGAACGGTCGTTAACATAAATTGTCCTTTTTCCTTATAACCGCCTCGTACTTCCACGAGCGGACGCAGCGGCTCCGCCGTTCCGGGCATCGTCACGTAATACGGTAAGTGAAAAAAAGTCGCAAAAGCGAGTAATAGTGCAATAATGATCGTTACTCGAATATACCGTCTTTTAGTCATTGTTTAAACCCCTTCTCTGCAAGCAATTGACGAATGATAGGAAGCTGTTGACGCGCTGCTTCCTCCCCCATTTGAATCATCTCTTTCGCATGGGTAAACGCATATGAACTGTAACGCTCAAGCGATGGCCGAATGACGACATCAGCGTGGGCGATGCGGTGGGAAGCGAGTTCCGCTTGAATAATGTCTAAACTTTGTAAAATGACATCGAAAATGGACGTGATCGTATCGTTTTTTTTCACGGAAGCGACATCGACAGCGATGACGACGTCAGCTCCCATCTCGCGTACAACGGTCGCTGGTACGCGATCGATCACCCCACCATCAACAAGAAGGCGGTCATTCAAACGTTCTGGCACAAAAATGCCGGGAATGGAAATGCTCGCGCGTACCGCATCCGCTATACTTCCTTGGCGGAACACGACTTTCTCTCCTTTTTGTAAATCGGTCGCCACAATCGCCAATGGAATGCGCGTATCTTCAATACGTTTTTGTTTTGTTATAACTGAGATGAAATGTTTAATTTGGCGCCCAGCAATGAGCCCCATTTTTGGTACGGTCCAATCGATGTAATCATTGCGCCGAAACGCTGTCGCAAGGCGATATAATCGTTCCGTTGACATGCCTGATGCGTACAACGCTCCAACGAGTGCTCCCATGCTACTTCCGGCAATCATATGAATCGGAATGTTTTCTTCTTCTAGCACTTTGATGACCCCGGCATGCGCAAAACCGCGTGCACCGCCAGAGCCTAACGCCAACCCGATTTTCATTCCCGCTCCCCCTTCCTGTTCAATACTATGGTCTAAAATGTCCACATATACTCGTATATTAAAACGAGTACGATCGGCGAATGAGGAGGCCAACGAACGATGAAAGAAAAATGGAAAACATTGCTGTTATCATCGATCATTATTTGTTTATGTATCGCATTGCTTCGCTATCCGCAACATTCATTTGAAGCAGCGGTACGCGGATTACATATGTGGTGGGATGTCGTTTTTCCTTCCCTTCTTCCTTTTTTTATTGTATCAGAAATTTTAATCGGTTTTGGTGTCGTTCATTTTCTCGGCGTATTGCTTGAGCCGTTCATGCGTCCGGTGTTTAAAGTCCCAGGCATCGGTGGGTTCGTTTGGGCGATGGGCATGGCTTCGGGATACCCTGCCGGCGCAAAACTGACCGCTCGCTTAAGACAGCAACAACAACTTTCCGCCATTGAGGCAGAACGGCTCGTTTCGTTTACAAATTCGTCTAATCCGCTTTTTATTTTCGGTGCGATTTCCGTCGGATTTTTTCATAATCCAAACATCGGTATCATTCTTGCTTTATCTCATTATCTCGGCAACATTTGCGTCGGATTCATGATGCGCTTTCACGGAAAAGATGAAAACGACGCGACGCCAAAACAAAAAAAGAGCCTTTTGCGTCAAGCGTTTCGCGCGATGCATGAAACGCGTTTAAAACATAGCCAAGCGATCGGAAAGCTGCTTGGAGATGCGGTTCGTTCCTCCATTCAAACTCTTTTAATGATCGGTGGATTTATTATTTTATTTTCCGTTTTAAATAAGTTACTTTATATTACAAACATAACGAAATGGCTCGCCGACATCGTACAACACGCCTTAGCCCTTTTTCATTTACCGAGCGAATTAAGCGTTCCATTCATCGCAGGTTTATTTGAAATTACACTCGGCAGCCAAATGACAAGCGAAGTAACAAATGCAACGCTATTACAAAAAGTCATGATCACAAGCTTTATTCTCGCTTTCGGCGGCTTTTCTGTACAAGCACAAGTCGCAAGCATTTTAGCGGAAGCTCATATTCGCTTTCAGCCGTTTTTTGTCGCTCGTATTTTCCATGGATTTTTTGCTTCTTTTTTCGCATTCTTACTTTGGGAGCCGCTTTATGTTCAGCCGCTCGAATCAGCAGAAACGTTGCCCGTTTGGCTTCCAGAAGCGACGATCCGTTGGCCGATGTTATACATACATTGGATCGAACAATATGGCTTTTTTGTGACCGCTACCGTATGCCTTTTATATGTCATTATCGCTTTCCGACGTGAAAAACCACCTGTTTAAAGGTGGTTTTCTGCATGTGCAAACTTTTTTCGAAGCGCTTCTTCCACAACTTTTGGCACAAGTTCAGAAATGTTGCCGTTATATTTCGCGACTTCTTTGACGATGCTTGAGCTTAAAAAAGCGTATTGGTTGTTCGTCATCATAAAAAACGTTTCAATTTGCTCGTTTAATACGCGGTTCATTGATGTAATTTGCATTTCGTATTCAAAGTCGGAAACAGCACGCAAGCCGCGCAAAATGGCGCTTGCGTGTTTGCTACGAGCATAATCGACAAGTAAGCCTTGATAAGAGTCAACGATGACGTTATGTAAATCTTTTGTTACTTCTTCAAGTAGCTGTACTCGCTCTTCTGTTGAAAATAGCGGTTTTTTCGATGAATTGTTTAATACGACAACATATACTTTGTCAAACACTTTCGCCCCGCGGCGAATAATGTCTAAATGCCCGTATGTGACAGGATCAAAACTTCCCGGGCATACCGCAATGCTTGCCATCTTTATTCTCCTTCCTCGTCTACGTAAGCGTAAATCGATACAGCCGTAATGCCATACGTTTCATATTTCACTTTTGTTAAACGTCCGATATGAATGGGAAGCTTGACTTCCGCATCGTGCTCCGCGACAAGAAAGCCATCCCGTTCTAAAAGCTGATGCGCATCGATCATCGCAATAAGCGCTTCCAACTTCTTATTTTTGTAAGGCGGGTCAAGAAAAATTAAACGAAATGTCAGCCCTCTTTTCATGATCGCTTTCAGGGCGCGCTCGGCATCGTTGCGATAAATTTCAGCTTGATCGGTCAAGCGGCAGGCAGCCACGTTCTTTTTCATCGTTTGAACGGCCTTCGCATCATGATCGACGAAAATGACGCGCTCTAATCCGCGACTTAACGCTTCGATGCCAAGCCCACCGCTTCCACCAAATAAATCAAGGCCAATCCCACCAGAAAAATACGGACCAATCATATTAAACATCGCTTCTTTCACTTTATCTGTCGTTGGGCGTGTCGTCATTCCTGGAACGGCTTGAAGCGGTTTTCCTTTGCACTTCCCTGATATGACTCTCATCATATTTCACCTCGCTTTTATGATCATATCATAACCGAATGGTTGGAAGGAAAAAAATGATGAACATGTATACAATTCAAAACAATGGTCATACTGATAGTAACAACATCGTTGATGATGTTGTTGCCAACCACGGAGAAGACTTACGTTCCCCATAAGTTCTTCCTCCGGTTTCTCCTCTCCCTTTTTTCCTTCTCTTTTTCGGCTTGGCTGAAAAAGAATGGAAGGAACCCTGCGGCATATGCCACAGGGCATTTTTTTTATCTTACTGACCGACTACATGTATTTCCTCGTTCGTTTCGCTAATGTAAACTGAAAACCATTTCGGAAATTCTGTCCGTTCAATATACAACATTCCATCCCATTCTTGAATGACCGCATTCGTGCTGTTTGTAAAAAAGCGCCAACGAGCACTACCTTTTTCAATAAATACCGCCTCGCCTGAACGTTGAACAGTATAGCCAAGCGTGCGCATAATCGGAACGAACGGAAATAGTTGTTGACCGTCCTTTAATAAAACATGTGCATTCGGCAATTTTACGTCATTGACGACGAGCACTTTCCGTTCTGTGAATGTCATGTACGATTGTTCATCTTGAAAAAATGTCGTATTTCCTCCATACGCTGCTCCGAGCCATTCGTCTAACTTTTTCATCGTCAACGGTTGACCAGCGTTTGCGTTGACGAGCGTCCAAAACGTTTGTTGTTCTTCTTTCGTTAATGTTTGTTGCAATTGTTGAAAAACAAGTCTTGCTTTTTTTGTCAGCGGCTCGGTTTTCGTCATGTATGAAACGAGCAAATCCCATATCCAATCAGCAACAACGCTATTTGGAAACCGTTGCTGTAACTGCACACGAACATAAGTGCGCTGCACGTTTGCCAAAGAAGAAGTATTCGGTATAATGACAAACGTCGGCGTCATATATTGCAGACGCGACGAAGTAACAATTAACGTTTGCACACCGCTTTGTTTCCAAAACGATAACGCCGTTTGATCAAGTGGCTTTGTCGCATATACGACCAAATCATCGTTAAACGTTGGACGCAACAGCTCAGATTGAAAATAAAGCGGAACGGTTTGTCCGCCTGTTTTTTCCCACATAAAAAATGAAAAAGATGGTTTATATACATAGCCAACGAGCTTCCCGTCTGCTGCCCATACCCCTTTCGGATGAACGACATCGGTCAGCGATATGTTTGTTTGTTGTGGTTGTGTTGTATGAAAACGAACGAGCCATGCTTGAACGAAAAGCGGCTCTTTTGGTTCAATCGGCACACGATACGTCAGAGAAAGCTTCCCGGTCTTCGGTGCGTCTACGACTATTTTCCCGTTTTGTCGTTTCACGCATGTTTTTTCGTTTGAGCACGAAACGTCTTTTACTTCTTTTGGCACTGTCACTTCATATGTGTCAGCAACAGCTCCGCGTATATGATGAACGACTTCAATCGTTTTTCCCGTAAATGTCGCTTCAATGTCATGTTGCAGCACCGATTGTTTTGTCGCTTCCGTATGATATTCGTCCCATTGATAATATAAAGCTCCCGCGCTAACGCCAAGAAAAAGGAGCGTTGAAATAAAAGCTACTTTCCACATACGAAGGCCCCTCATTCAGCAGTTTATACTATAACAATAGCAAAATTTCAACGCGTTGTCATACACCGTTTTCACTAATTGTCGAAAAAAGTTGAACGTGTTAAAGTAAATGAGGAGAGAAAACATAAAGTGAGGGAATGGTGATGATTCAACGTTTTATTGAATTAGGGGAAGGGTATTCTGACATTTATGAGCTCATCGAAATTGCGAAATCAAACCGTCATCGTTTGTCTGGTTTGTTTGCTTTTCATACGATGAAAGACGGCAAAGCGGTCACGTCGTTCGTCGTTGTACTTCATCCGACGGATCCTGGCGATTTTCAACCGCTATACATTTGCCGAGAAGGCATTCCACATCCGTCTGTGAAAGTGACAAAAAGATATGAGCTGTTTATCGAATTAGCAAAAGAATTAAACCGAGAAATTATTCATTTGGATGTAAAACCGTCAAGCTTTTTTGCCGACTTACAACTATACTACCAACATTTAATTGGCATTATGCGCATGAATCGGTTTATTCCGCCATTACAATAAAAAGAGGATGTCTAACTGCGACATCCTTTTTATATTCCATATTCGTATTCCTTTTCTTTATCGACTTTTGATTCAAATTCGACCTTCACGTATGGGCGATATGAAGGTTCGACGCGTTTGACGAACGGGAGCGAAGCGATTTTTTTCATCACATCTTCTACTTCGTCCATGTTGCAATATAAAACAGCATATTTTAATCGTTTCGATACGTAATGAACGTTTCCATATTTCCTCAACTGCTTACTATGTTTTAACGAATACAGCCAAACGATAATTCCTTGACGCATCGGAAACATAAAAACCCCATCCCCCTTTTCTCACTTCGTCCGACAGCCGCACGCACCGCCAGACCCGCATCCTCCCCCGCAAGATAAAGAATCAAAATACGGATTTCCTGTCGGCACTTTAATGTTTTCAGATACGGCTCGACCGATCATCGTGCTAATTTCATCTAACAGCGACTGCATTTCTTTTTCTGCTTGTTTAAACGCGGCAATCGGACCGTATAAATCCAGTTCGCGTTTCGCCTCGCGCACGAGTTTTGTCACTTCTTTGTAGTCTGGATGATATTTACCAAAACGTTGCACATCTTCGTATCGCTCTTTTAACTGAACGAACTGACGAATGAGTTGCTGCGCTTTCTCATCTTGTTGCATATGATAAAAACAGCGACGGTATTTCTCCGCCACGTCTGATTCGACAATCATTTTGCCAAGCTCTTCAGCAAAATCTAATAACTGCAATCGTTCGACCGTTGCTACAAGCACGAGCAACACCTCCACAACGTTATCATATCACGATTTCGTCCACAAAACAAATAAGTCTGGTTGCTCCAGACTTATGAGATCGTTACCGTAAATTCGTGTGAGACGTTGTATTTACTTGCATCGTTATGGACAAGCTCCAAGCGAATCGTATGTTTTCCAACAGGCAAGCCACGAATGACAAAGGCAGCCGTTGTCGTTTCGCTCACTCTTTTGCCATTGACGTAAATATGAATACGTCCTTGCCCATCTTTTTTTGGATGCGTGCCTTTCATAAAAGTAAACTCGTCGATAATGCATTCGACAAAGACGTTATTTCCTTTCACATGATGTTTCACAAATAACGTTTGTTTCTGTTCAGCAAAAGTAACTAGGTGATGAGTAGACATAAACGTCGAAAACAACAGCGCAACACATAAAAAAAAGAAGCGCAACACTTTCACCATCCTTTCGTAGTGATAGTGTTTGCGTTTCTCGTCTAATTATGAGTGTCCTTCATTAGTTTCATCATCGCCATCATCATTTTTGCCATTTCGATCGTTTGAACGACCCGTTCCACTTTATGCGGTAGCGTCTGTTTATAATAGTGACGCATTTGTTTTTCCATTTCTTTTATATCCATCGGACGTCTTGCTAGTCGTCGATACCATGTCGGTTGTTCACGTAAAAATTGATGGAGCTTTGGCTTTGCTATAATGTATTCGTATACGTCTTTTCTCATCACATATCCCCTTAATCTTTTCGAAACGAAAATGGATCTTTCTTCGTCTGCTGCATTTGGCGGACGACCTCTTGAATAGACATAATCGCTTGTTGAACATTTGTAATGTACGTTTGAAGCTCGTTGACGTCAAGATGTTTGACGTAACTTGCTAGCTTTTGTATAAGATCTCCTTGCTCTTGTTTGCCCCCGCTTGATCGATATTCATCCCACATGTCATCGTCTTCGCCGAATACGTACCAATCGTTGTATAGCTGTTTCCACGTTTTTTTTCCTTGGCGCACCTCTTCAATTAACTTTGGATGTTTTTTCACAAACTGTTTAAATTGTTCAATGGACATATCGGTCGCTCCTTCCTTGTTTGTTTGCCTATCATATATTACGACCGAACAGCCAATGCGTGCGCCTATTTTGGCTCGGAAAAAGGGCGAATAAAGTTTTGCGTATAATAACGTTTATATACACCAACGCCTAAATGCGTCAATTCTCCATTTAACAACGTTTGCCGATGACTGCGGCTGTTGAGCCACGCTTCGACGACTGCTGGCGCATCGACATATTCCGAGGCAATATTTTCCCCTGCTAATTCAAAACGAACGTTTGCTTTTGTTAGTCGTTGCTTTAAATCGCCATTTGTCGGGGATTCGTGTGCAAAAAAGTGATTTTCGGCCATATCTTTACTATGTTCATACGCCACTTTCGCTACACGTTCGTCCCATTCGAGTGGAGAAACACCGTGACGTACGCGCATCACGTTTGTAATATCAAAAATTTGTTGGGCGTTTGCTCGCTCCACTTGTGTTTCGAGCGTTTCATCCATTTCTACACTCGGCAACGGACCACGATATTCGAGTTCATATGGACGAAGCTTCACTAACGTTTCCCCGTCAACCCAGCGAATGCTTGATAATTTGCCGGTAAAACGATCAATATACAATTGCACGTACGCATCGCCAAACGAAAGAAGCGGTTGAATGAGTAAATCTTCTTCGGTCAATTGAAAGCGATATACACCGTCATCTAGTTGCACATGGATCTCATCGTGAAGCGGCATCGTTTGTAGCAGTTCGTTAATTGAGCGGTTGAACTGAAACGGGGCAACGTTCACTTCCGGTCCACACGCATAAATTGTGACGACTCGTCCATCAAGAATACCGATTTGCATATACGTTTTCGGGTGATTATATACCCACCATACGTAGCCGTAAGCGGACGGATCGATACGGGCTGGCTGTCCAAATGTTTGTTCCACTTCTTCTTCCGTCTTTCCGATCCATGCCCCTAACCCTTCTGCGACCGTTTTCTCGCTCGTTTGTTCACTCATCATGGATGTATCGTTTAACGGAGCTTGTTCATCTGTTGGTAAAAAAGAAAAAATGAAAATAAAAATAACGATAAGTGCGACTATCCAACGCATGCACCATTCTCCCTTAGCTGTTGTATATACTTCCATTATATACAGCTTGCCTACATTACAACACTAAAAAATAAGGCTATGCGAAAACATAGCCTTTACTCGTTAATGATATTGCGAAATTTCCGTTAATGCTTCTCCTGCTTGTTCATCGCTTGCTTCATGAATTGCTAAATCACCGAGCGACATCATTCCAACTAACGTATCGCCTTCTACAACAGGCAAACGACGAATTTGATGCTTTGCCATTAAACGGGCAGCTTCAGCAACAGAAGCGTCTGGTGAAATTGTCACAAGCTGTTCGCTCATCACTTCTGTGACAGCTGTCGAACCTGGCTTTTTCTCGGCAATGCCGCGTATGACTAAGTCTCGGTCTGTCACAATGCCAACGAGGCGATTTCCGTCTACAATCGGAATAGATCCGACGTTATAATCACGCATTTTTACCGCTGCTTCGTATATATTATCAAGCGGTGTACAACATTCAACGTCTGTCGTCATCATTTCTTTTACTGTTGCCATACTGATCTCTCCTTTCGCACATTAGTTTCACCAAAATCGGAACAATTATGAAGCTCGTCATTGAAAGTTATGCGCTTTCGTACTATTATTAATGGAGGAATGTTTTATTTTACATAAGGGGGACATGAACGATGCGCTTTGAAAATACAGGTATTGAAAATCAAACAGCGCCATTAACACGTTTAGACGAATTAATGGAAAGCCTCGGCTTTGTGCGTGCAGGTCAATGGGATTACGACCGTGTCACATATGACCGCAAATTTGAAATTAAAAATGATGTTTTTTATTTGCGTGTGCAAGGCTATGCCGTTGAAGGAGACGTTGGTGGTCGCCATGCGATCATTAAACTGATGAAACCGTTGCTTGGTAAACATTATTATCCACATGGTGTCGAATACGGTGAGGGCGAAAACTTCCCTTCGTCATTAGTGAACCAATGTGAAGCTCTTTTAGCAAAAGTGAAAGAAGGTCTTGCAAACATAAACGCATGAGCGCGCTCATGCGTTTTTTCCGTCAACGAGGCGACGGACATATAGATGAACGGCAAACACCTCTCTTTCTGTCATCTCGTATATATCGTCAATGACTTGTTTTTGAATGCGTTCACATAAAGCGAGCATGTTGTCATGCCTCATAAAAGAAACGGTCATATGAATCGTCAATCGTTTTTGTTGCTCGTGTAGTCTCACTTCTTCTAATATAACATCATCAAACGGTTGTACACTCATCGCAACAATCGTTATAATGGGTTTATGCATATACATCCTCCATACGATTTATGAAATGAAAGCAGGTGTCGTTTCGTTGTTTGAGAAAATTTCAAAGCGGTCCGTATACATCATTCTTATTTTACTTGCAATCGTCTTATTGACGTATTGGGTCGCTCCGATTGCTGTTCCCATTTTATTTGCGTTTATTACTGCTATTTTTTTAGAGCCCGCCGTCAAAGTGGCACAACAACGGATCGGGTTTAAACGGCAGTCCGCCACACTTCTTGTGTTTAGTTTATTTACGTTATTTATGTTTTTAAGCGGCTACTTTATTATTACAAAAATTGTGACAGAAGCATTTCATTTTTTTAAAAACTCACCTTTATACATTAATGAAATGATTGCGGGTTGGAATGAACTTGTCGCTCGTTGGTACAAGCAGACTGAAAAATTACCACCGTTTGTTGTAGCAGAATTAAGCCATCAAGTCGATTTGTTTTTAACAAAATTAAAGACGCAATTGACGGCTTCACTCAATTTGAATAAAGTCAGCGCACTTATTGCCAACGTTCCAAAATTTTTAATTAATTTTCTCGTCTATTTAATTACTTTATTTTTATTTATGCACGACTTACCGAAAATACGCGAAGCGATTTTTTCACATTTAACAGAAGAAACGAAAGAAAAAGTACATTTTATGATGTCGCGTCTATCATATGTCGTATTCGGTTTTTGGAAAGCGCAATTTCTCGTTAGCTTAATTATTTTTGCAGTATCGCTCGTTGGATTGCTGCTTATTACACCGAAAGTGGCATTATTTACTGCGTTTATCATTTGGGTGATCGACTTTATCCCAATCATCGGTTCAATTGTCATTATGGCACCTTGGGCCATTTTCCACTTCATCACAGGGGACACCGTATTAGCCACAAAACTATCGATTCTCGGCGTCATTTTACTTATTTTACGCCGAACAATTGAGCCAAAAGTCATGGGCGCACATATCGGCTTATCGCCGCTTGCGACACTTATTTCCATGTATTTAGGTGTGAAAATTATGGGCGCACTCGGGCTCATTTTATTCCCGCTTTTACTGATTGCTATAAAATCAGCGAAAGAAGCAGGTATTATTAAATTCAACTTTAAATTGTAAAAAAGAGGGTGAATCGTCACCCTCTTTTAAAATCCTAAAATCGCTTTAATGACCGATGTCGTTTCACCACCGCGATAAAACACGTATAACAACAAATAAACAGCAACGCCTGTTGTTGCGGTGAAAAACCATACAACACTTGTAATTGGACCAATTTTTTTATGGCGTACCCAATTTTTTTTCACCGCGGAAAGCAACGTCACAATGCCAAAAACGGCACCCGCAGTCGCCAAAAAAATGTGGAAAAACAAAAAGATTGTATAATATATTTTTATATCGTCCGGACCGCCGAAACTTGTATTGCCGATAAAAATCGTACGTGATAAATAAATGATGAAAAAGGCAAGCGCAAAAGCGGCAGCAAGCCACATCGTTTTTTCATGTTTCTTTACTTGCTTTTGGCGAATAAAATACCAGCCAACTGCTACAAGAATTGCGCTAATGACAATAAAGCTTGTACTAATCGTAGGTAAAATCGGTACCATAACTTCTCCCCTCTTTATTTTGTTGTTTGAACGGCGATTGTTTCCTCATCTCGTTCTTTCCGATACCATGCAATAAAAATGTAAAACAACATGACTCCATATACAATTTCTTGGATGATTTTCATTAATACACCACCGAGCTGTTGGTCGTGTAATAACGACATCGAACTAAACATTTCTGGTCCACTCAATTCAAGTGATGACAATGTGCTTTGTGGCACACAAAGCGCTAACGCATTCATCCATGCGGCAGGATCGTAATATGTGGCATATAGCGGCGTATCGGCAAAAATAATGAGCGCACATGCTGGTGTAAGCAATACGCCATCAGCAAAAATGTAGCCGATTTTTTTCAAGCCAGATAATGTGGAAAACCCTTTTACTTCGTTGACAAGCGGCCACCACATGATCATCGCTGAAATAAAAATGGCAATGGTCATGAATGCATGTAGCCACATATTTGTTTTTACAACATCGAAAATAAGAGGAACATGGTATAAAGAGAAAATACCATTAAACAAAAATAACGCAATGATCGGCTTAGTTAAAAACGTAAACGTTGAACGAATGAATGAAATACGAAAGAGCGCTTCAAACATCCACGATGGAATGCCTTTAATGAGAAGCGGCGGTACCATTAAATAAAGGACAGCCATTTGCGTCATATGCGCACTAAACATTAAATGACCTAACAAATCAACCGGAGAACCTTTACAAATGTAAAGCAAAACAATCGCCGTAACAAACAACGTTTTTTGTTTTGTCGTCGTCGGCTTGTTTGAACGGTTTACGAGCCAAAAATAGGCGATCGTCACAGCGACTAAAAAAATGAAAAAGTACGGACTCCACATCGCTTCAAAACCAAATATACTTAACGGCATCATATTCACCTCGCTTTTTTTCCGATTTTATTATACTACAAACGTAACAAACGTGAAAAGAAAAGAAGCTAGCACGTGCTAGCTTCTTAAATCCAAACGATCGTTAAAAACGCCCAAACGGTAACGAACGCTACAACGACACCACCGTATAAGAAAAGCGCTGGAAGTTCATGCCCTTTATGGCTCATATGCATAAAGTAATACAGTTGGAAAATGACTTGCACAACCGCTAACAACAAAATGAACGGTACAGCAAACCAAGCTGAAAATCCTTCATATCCAACCGCAAAAAAGGCGATCAGCGTTAAGAAAATCATTAACGTAAATGAAATGATTTGATGTTTCATTTCTTCCGCATTTTTTTTACGGCGATATTGCACATCTACTTTTGGGTTTTGTACATGTGTATGATTTGCCATACAATCACCCCACCATTCCCATTAAGTATACGACCGTGAAAATGAACACCCAAACGACGTCGATAAAGTGCCAATATAAGCTTGCGACGTAAAACTTCGGTGCATTATATAAGTTTAACCCACGTTTTGCGTTACGAACCATTAATGTAATAATCCAAAGTAAACCGAACGCGACGTGACCACCGTGCGTACCAACTAACGTATAAAACGCTGAAGAAAACGCACTTGTTGAAAATTTAAATCCTTCATGTACGTACTCTGTAAACTCGTAAATTTCGAGCGCTAAGAAGCCTGCGCCAAGCAATACGGTAATGCCGAGCCAAAGTTGCATTTTTTTGAAGTCAAAATTGCGCATATGATGCATCGCATATACGCTCGTTAAGCTGCTTGTTAGTAGTAACATCGTCGCTAAAAAGACGATTGGCATTTGGAACAATTCTTTTGCGGATGGACCGCCTGCTACAGAATCTTTCAGCGCTAAATATGTGGCGAAGAGAGAGGCGAATAATACCGTCTCTCCGCCGAGGAAAAACCAGAAACCTAAAAACTTATTTTTCCCTTCAAGGGTCGCTTTTTCAGGCTCTGCCGGAAACGTCTCTGCCGTTAATTTTTCTTCCACATGCATTATGCCCCAGCCCCCTTCTTCTCTGCTTCCATCACTTCTTCTTTATGAATGTGGAAGCCGTGGTCATCGATAATTGAACGGAAGAACATTGCACCGAGCGTAATAAGTAATCCGACGATGCCAACCGGTGTTCCCCACGCATGATCTTGATGGAACAAGAAACCGAATGCCGCTACAAATAAGCCGAGCGAAATGACAAACGGTAAAATCGATGGATTCGGCATATGAATGTCACCAAGCGGTTCAGCTGGTGTTAATCCTTTTTTGCCTTCCATTTTTTCAATCCAGTATGCGTCTAATCCACGCACAAGTGGCGTTTGCGCAAAGTTATATTCTGGCGCTGGTGAAGATACCGCCCATTCTAACGTGCGTCCATCTTCCCATGGATCGTTGCCAACGCGTTTTCCTTTTACGGTTGTAATAACAACGTTTGCTAATAGTACAATTGTACCTGCTGCCATGAAAAATGCACCAACAGTACTAATCATGTTTCCTGTTTCAAATCCTTGACCAGGCAAGAATGTGAATACGCGACGTGGCATACCCATTAGGCCAAGGAAATGTTGAATAAAGAACGTTAAATGGAATCCGATAAAGAACAGCCAGAATGTCACTTTTCCTAACTTTTCATCTAACATTTTACCGAACATTTTTGGCCACCAATAGTGAGCCCCTGCGAGTAGTGCGAATACAACCCCACCGACGATAACGTAGTGGAAGTGAGCAACGACGAAATAGCTATCATGGTATTGATAGTCTGCCGCAGCTGTCGCATTCATAACTCCTGTCACTCCACCGATAACGAACGATGGAATGAACGCTACCGCATACATCATTGGCGTCGTAAAGCGAATGCTTCCGCCCCACATCGTAAATAACCAGTTGAAAATTTTAATTCCTGTTGGAACGGCAATCGCCATTGTTGCAACTGCGAAGATGGCGTTCGCAATTGGGCCTAAACCAACAGTAAACATATGGTGCGCCCACACCATGAAGCCTAAAAATCCGATTAACACCGTCGCAAATACCATTGAAGAGTAACCGAATAAACGTTTGCGCGAGAACGTTGCGAAAATTTCTGAGAAAATACCGAACGCTGGCAATACGAGAATGTATACTTCTGGGTGACCGAAAATCCAGAATAAGTGCTCCCAAATGATCGTATTTCCACCAAGCGCTGGGTCAAAGAAGTTTCCACCGAACAAACGGTCCATCATCATGAAAATTAAACCGACTGTTAATGGTGGGAACGCGAATAAAATAAGCGCAGATGTAACAAACGTTGCCCATGTAAACATCGGCATGCGCATATATGTCATTCCTGGTGCACGCATATTAATGATTGTAACAAGGAAGTTAATCCCACCAATTAACGTTCCGAGACCAGAAATTTGTAAGCCTAACACGTAAAAGTCAATGCCGTGGGTTGGTGATGCAAGTGATAACGACGCATACGATGTCCAACCTGCATCAGGTGCTCCCCCTAAAAACCACGATAAGTTTAAAAATACACCACCGAAGAAAAATAACCAAAATCCAAGCGAGTTTAAAAATGGGAACGCTACGTCGCGTGCACCGATTTGAATCGGTACAACGGCGTTCATCATCGCAAACACGAGCGGCATCGCCGCAAGGAAAATCATCGTCGTTCCGTGCATCGTTAACACTTCATTGTAGAAACCTGCACTAATGAAGTCATTGTTTGGCACGGCGAGCTGAATGCGAATGATCATCGCTTCTAAACCACCGAGCAGGAAGAAAATTCCGCCGGCGATTAAGTACAAAATCGCAATCTTTTTATGGTCTACTGTTGTTAAGTAGTCCCAAATGACTGCGCCGACACCTTTTTTCCGAGCTAACGTACTCACAGTTTAACCTCCCTTTATCGATAATCCCCTTACTGAACAGATAATGTCATTAAGTATTTTGTTAATGCTTCAAGCTCTTCATCAGACAATGCTGGGTAAGTACCTGTCATTTTGTTGCCTGGTTTAATTTTCTCTGGATCTTTTAACCAAGCTTTTAAGTTTTCTTCATTATGTTCTAAAATGCCAGCAATACGCGAACGATCTGCAAAGCCCGCTAAGTTAGGCGCAAGGCGTGCTTGCTCTGGACGACCATCAACCGGTGTCACCGCGTGACAGCCAATACAGCTTTTGTTAAAAATTTCTTCCCCTTGCTTCACAACAGGATCTGTTGAAGCAACAGGTTTTGCATTTTTCATTTTTTCTACCCATTGATCAAACTCAGCGCGAGGAAGCGCCTTCACTTTAAAGTCCATTAAAGCGTGTGACGGACCGCAAAGCTCCGCACATTTTCCGTAAAATAGACGTCCTGCCTCTTCGGCACGTTTGTCATCAAATGTGAGGAAAAATTGGTTTGTGTTATCTGTATTTGTATCCATTTTTCCTCCAACCGCAGGTACCCAGAACGAGTGTTTGACGTCAGATGCTTTTAAGTTGAAATATACACGCTCACCTGTTGGGACAACTAAATCTTGGCTTGTAATAATGCCGTAGTCTGGGTACTCAAACTCCCACCAGTATAGGTTTGCGCGAACATTCACGACAACGACGTCGCGTTCTTTTTTGTTCATCGGTTTTACATCCGCTAGTTTAAACGTGTATAAAACCGTTGGAACAGCTAAGATGATAAGTAAAATAATCGGAATAACTGTCCAAATAATTTCAAGCGTATGGCTTCCTTCCACTTGTTTTGGAATTTTGTTTTCTTCCCCTTTACGACGGCGGAAGCGAGTCACAACGTAAAGGAAAATGATTGTTACAACCGCAATGACGATGACCATGATGGCCGTGCTGAGCAGCATAAGCTTGTACTGCATATCAGCTACTTCTCCCGCTGGTTGAAGCGTCGGCAAAAACGGCTTACCGCAACCAGCTAGCAAAAGCGCCATGGCGGATACGAGAGAAACCAAGCGCCAATTTCGTAGCCACTTCTTCATAGCCTAATCAAACCCCTCTTTCGATTATGAAATAAAGTGAAATATATACATTCTTTCTTTACAAAAAGAAAGAATTGTAAACCTTTTTTAATCAATTGTAACGATAACCATGGTGACGAATAAAATGGTCAAATAGTTTAATGAATAAATGAACATCCATTTCGCCCATTTCATATCGTCTTTCATTTTAAAGCCCGCTAATCCAAGCGCTAGCCAACCGACGTTTAACAACGTCGCAATGACTAAAAACGGAACACCTAACGAAAATAAGTAAAATGGAAGTGGTAAAAGCGCCACAATCCAAATGACGATTTGTCGTTTTGTCACCGCAAAACCGTGAACGACAGGGAGCATCGGAATGCCCGCTGCACGATATTCTTCACATCGCTTCATCGCTAGCGCCAAAAAGTGTGGCGGCTGCCATAAAAACATAAGCAAAAACAAAATAATTGGAACGACGTGGAACGTGTCATCAACTGCCGTCCAACCAATAACTGGCGGAACTGCACCAGAAATGCTTCCGATGACGGTATTAAACGTATTGCTTCGCTTAGACCACATCGTGTATAAAAAGACGTACGTCACAACACCAATCAGTCCAACGACTGCAGCAGTGACGGTTGTCATGAGCAAACTAAGCGTGCCAATAGCGACAAGAAGGATGCCGAACCAAAGCACGCGCTTCGGCTCTACACTTCCGCTTACTGTTGGACGACTTTTCGTCCGCTCCATTAAATGATCAATATCGCGATCGATAAAATTATTTAATGCGCACGAACCTGCAATGACGAGCGCAGATCCAACGAGCGCGAAAAATACAATATGCAAATTGCTTAAAAATCCTTTTCCCGTAAAATGAAAAGCTAACCAAAGTCCTGTAAATGTCGTAATTAAATTGGAGTTGACGATGCCAATTTTTACGACCGAAAGCACGTCTTTTAAAACACCTGATTGTATTTTTGTTGTTTTTACATCTTCGACTACATCCGCCATGTGCCGCCACTCCTCTCTTATGCCTTTGAAGGCGTTTCCATTATATACACGATAACGATATGTCGTCTCTGTATATTAAAGCACATTTCTTCGTCAATTTGTGAACTTTTTTTGTCTTAATTGTGTCGAATTTGTGTCAAAGCGAGATTGCTACGATGAAAACATTGAAAAATAACTGCACTTATATTTCTAGCAAACTCCATACAAATATTCAACTACATTTGTCACGTTTGCTATATTGTAAAATAATAAAACTTTGCGCTTTTCGACATTTTCCGCTAATATGAGAGTAGAATTTTTCACACGTATTTCACATTTATTATACAGTTTTTACTAGACATTGGCTATATAAAATTTTACGTTAAGGAAGTGAATACATTGCGACGGCTTTTGAAATGGTTTGCGGTAGCGACAACAATCGGCATGCTTTTCGTTTTAATTGGTGGAGCGCTTGTGACAAAAACAGGATCAGGGATGGGTTGTGGACGTTCGTGGCCGCTTTGTCACGGACAGCTTATTCCATCCAATATTACAGCAGAGTTGTTGATTGAATTAAGCCACCGTGTCGTCTCCGGCGTCGTCGGGTTGATGGTGCTCATTTTATCGATTTGGGCATGGAAAGCGATCGGACATATTCGTGAAACGAAATTTTTAGCGATCATTTCGTTCGTCTTTCTCGTCTTGCAAGGGCTAATCGGCGCCGCTGCGGTCGTTTGGGGACAATCGGACGTCGTGCTTGCGCTTCACTTTGGCATTTCATTAATTTCGTTTGCGGCCGTCTTTTTATTGACGTTGTTTATTTTTGAAGTCGATAAAAAATTTGATGCCGCATCTGTTGTGCTTGATCGCAAGATGAAATTTCATATTTACGGCATTATTGCGTATTGCTATATCGTCGTATATACAGGTGCGCTCGTTCGTCATAAACAGGCGAGTTTAGCGTGCCCGAGTTGGCCGTTTTGCGCGCAAACGCGCATATTCCCGACGCAACTACATGAATGGGTACAAATGGGGCACCGCTTTGCAGCAGGGTTATTGTTCGTTTGGATTTTAATAGCAACGATTGATGCAATGAAACGATACAAACAACAACCGATTATATATTGGGGTTGGCTGATTGCGCTTATTCTCGTCAGTTGCCAAGTCGCCACAGGAGCACTCGTCGTCTTTACGGAATTGAATTTATACGTCGCATTAGCTCATGCGTTTTTCATTTCATGTTTGTTCGGCGTGTTAAGTTACTTTGTGCTACTGGCAACGCGCAGTAAAAAAGAAAAGGAAGCGCGACATGAATCGAACGTCATTCCATCTGCCGTATTAAAATAAAAGAACGAGGGATCCCTCGTTCTTTTATTTTTCGGCTAATTCAATTAATAAATCTCCCGTTTGAATCGCGTCGCCACCTTTGACATAAATATCTTTGACAACGCCTGAAAACGGTGCTTGAACAGTCGTTTCCATTTTCATCGCTTCTGTAATCATTAAATGGTCGCCTTTTTTCACTTTTTCTCCTTTTTCCACAAGCACTTTTACCACTGTTCCTGGCATCGTCGCAGCAATATGGTTCGGATTGTTACGATCTGCTTTCACACGTGCGACAATCGTCGTTTTAATGCTTTCGTCTTTCACGACAATTTCGCGCGGCTGACCGTTTAGTTCGAAGTAAACAACTCTCGTCCCGTCTGCTTGTGGCTGACCGATTGCAACGAGCTTGACGATTAATGTTTTTCCTTTTTCAATTTCGATTTCAATTTCTTCACCGAGACGCATGCCGTATAAGAATGTTGGCGTATCTAAAACAGATACGTCACCGAACTGTTCAACGGTACGCGCATATTCGACAAATACTTTCGGATAAAGCGCGTAAGCTAACACATCGTAGTCAGTCACTTCATGCTGAATGAGATGGTACAGTTCTTCTCTTAACTTTTCAAAGTCGACCGGCTCTAATAGCTCGCCCGGACGGACGGTAATTGGTTCGCGCCCTTTTAAAATAATACGTTGCAATGTTTCAGGGAATCCGCCATGCGGTTGACCGAGATAGCCTTCAAATAGCTCAACAACGGAATCAGGGAAGTCAAGCGTGTCCCCGCGTTCGTAAATGTCTTGTTCTGTTAAATTGTTTTGTACCATATATAGCGCCATATCACCAACGACTTTCGATGATGGCGTCACTTTTACGATGTCGCCAAATAAATCGTTGACACGACGATACATTTCTTTTACTTCATCCCAACGATCTCCTAAGCCGACTGCTTTCGCTTGTTGTTGCAAGTTGCTATATTGTCCGCCCGGCATTTCGTGCATATATACTTCCGTATGCGGCGCGTTCATACCGCTTTCAAAGTCCGCATAATATTGGCGCACATCTTCCCAATAACGCGATAATTTTTCAAGCGATGCAATATCCACTTCTGGCGCACGCTCTGTTCCTTCTAGCGCATAATAAAGCGTATTGGCGCTCGGTTGTGACGTTAAACCAGCCATGGAGCTAACAGCGACGTCTACAATATCTACCCCTGCTTCAATCGCTTTCGCGTACGTATAAATGCCGTTGCCGCTTGTGTCGTGCGTATGCAAATGAATCGGAATATCAACGACTTCTTTTAAAGCGGAAATAAACGTATACGCTGCTTGCGGCTTTAATAGTCCCGCCATATCTTTAATCGCTAAAATGTGCGCGCCTGCTTGTTCGAGCTCTTTCGCTAAGTTTTTATAGTAGTCGAGATTGTATTTTGTGCGCGCTGGATCGAAAATATCGCCCGTATAACAAATAGCTGCCTCCGCTACTTTTCCAGATTGACGTACTGCATCGATTGCAACCGTCATTCCTTTCACCCAGTTTAAACTATCGAAAATGCGGAATACGTCAATGCCTGCTTCGGCTGATTTCGCAACGAACTCTCGAATGACGTTATCTGGATAGTTTTTATATCCGACAGCATTGGAGGCGCGAAGCAACATTTGAAACAGGACGTTTGGAATTTTTTCACGCAATTGAATGAGGCGTTCCCATGGATCTTCTTTTAAAAAGCGATATGCAACATCAAACGTCGCTCCGCCCCACATTTCCATCGAAAATAGTTGCGGCCATAAACGCGCCGTCGGCTCCGCAATGCGCATCAAGTCGTTTGTGCGCACGCGCGTCGCTAAAAGCGATTGATGGGCATCACGAAACGTCGTATCCGTTAGCAATACCCGATTTTGCTCTTTAATCCATCGAACAAGCCCGTCAGCACCGCGCTCATCTAAAATTTGTTTCGTCCCCTTTGGCATCGCTTCAATATAGTTTATTTTCGGGATGCGCGGTGGATCAAATACGGGCTTTTTCTTTTTTCCGATACCCGGGAAGCCATTTACGGTGACCGTTCCGATATATGATAACAGTTTTGTCCCACGGTCTTTTCGTTTCGGGAAAATAAAGAGCTCAGGTGTCGTATCAATAAACGATGTATCATATTCCCCTGTTAAAAATTTCGGATGTTGGACGACATTTTCTAAAAATGGAATGTTCGTTTTAATGCCGCGAATACGAAACTCACGCAAGTTGCGTAACATTTTCGCCGCCGCTTGTTCAAACGTTAACGCCCACGTCGTCACTTTCACTAATAGCGAATCGTAATATGGCGTAATGACTGCTCCTTGGAAACTATTACCTGCATCTAAACGAACGCCGAAGCCACCGCCTGAGCGGTACGCCATAATTTTCCCGGTGTCTGGCATAAAGTGATTTAGCGGATCTTCTGTTGTGACGCGCGACTGAATCGCATATCCGTGCACATGAATATGTTCTTGTTTCGGGATGCCAACTTTTTCGCTATGTAGCGCATGACCTTCTGCAATTAAAATTTGCGATTGGACAATATCGATGCCCGTAATCATTTCAGTAATGGTATGCTCGACTTGAATGCGCGGATTGACTTCAATAAAGTAAAACTCATCGCCAGAAACGAGAAACTCGACGGTTCCTGCGTTAACGTATTGCACGTTTTTCATGAGTTTGACTGCCGCTTCGCAAATTTTTTCGCGAAGCTCCTTAGAAAGCGATACGCTCGGCGCTACTTCGACTACTTTTTGATGGCGACGTTGTACGGAACAATCACGGTCGTATAGATGAACGATGTTGCCGTATGCATCGCCTAAAATTTGCACTTCAATATGTTTTGGATTTTCAATTAATTTCTCGACATATACGTCATCGCTACCGAAGGCTGCTTTCGCTTCCGATTTCGCGCGCTCGTATGCTTCTTTTACTTCGGATTGCGAACGAACGATGCGCATCCCGCGACCGCCGCCACCTAATGCCGCTTTAATGATCATCGGATAACCGTATGTCTCACCGAAGCGCACGACGTCCTCCAAGCTTTGCACAGGGCCATCGCTTCCCGGAATGACTGGAATGCCCGCTTGTTTCGCTTGGTGACGCGCTTTTACTTTATCGCCAAACATATCTAAATGCTCTTGGCGTGGACCGATAAAAATGATGCCTTCTTCTTCGCATCGTTTCGCAAATTCGATGTTTTCCGATAAAAAGCCGTATCCTGGATGAATCGCGTCGACATCATGCATTTTTGCGATTTCAATAATGCCTTCAATGTCTAAATACGCTTCAATCGGTTTTTTTCCTTCCCCGACTAAATACGCTTCATCTGCCTTATAGCGATGGTACGATCCTGCGTCTTCGCGCGAATAAATCGCAACGGTGCGAATGCCAAGCTCGTTGCATGCACGAAAGACGCGAATCGCAATTTCTCCACGGTTTGCGACAAGTACTTTTTGAATACGCCTCATATGTGATCCTCCCCCTATTCTTCATATAAAAACTATAACGAATTTTCTGTATTTGTAAATAGGATTACGAAAAAGAAATATGATTTTTTTGAATATTGCTTTTTTCATTTTTATGCTTTTCGTAGTTTGTCACTGCAGAAATGTTCGCTAATACGCCGACAGACATCATAAGTAAAACGAGCGATGAGCCGCCGTAGCTCACAAACGGCAAAGTGACACCTGTAAGTGGAATCATTCCTGAAATTCCACCGAGGTTGATAAATGCTTGAAAGCCAATCATCGTCGAAATGCCAATCGCTAATAAACTGCCAAACGCATCGTGGCATTTTCTTGCAATAGAAAAACCACGCAAGACGATAAACGATAATAAAAGAAGGACGAATGAAACACCAAATAAGCCAAGTTCTTCGGCAATGACCGCCATAATAAAGTCCGTATGCGCTTCCGGCAAATAACCGTACTTTTGAATGCCTTGTCCAAGTCCTAGCCCTTTTAAGCCTCCGTTTGCGATCGCAAAGTACGAGTTAATGAGCTGGTATCCTTCTTTTTGAGGATATGCAAATGGATCGAGAAAACTGTAAATACGCGCCATGCGTACTTTGGTGAAAACTTTATCATATATAAACGGACCGGAAACAAGCACGACAAGACTAGCAATCAAGCCGAACAATAACAACTGTTTCATTAATAGCCGTTTGCTGGCGGCAGAAGAGAAGATAATCGCTGCGCAAATGAACGCGATAATCACCATCGTTCCAACGTCTGGCTGCAAGAAAATAAGCAAGCAAATGAACAACATATAATAAACGGGAAAGAGCACGTCTTGCGGGGAAGTTTGCAATTTTTTTTGTTTGTTTGCTAGCACCCCGCTTAAATATACAATTAAGCCGATTTTCGCAAATTCAGCTGGCTGAATGTTAATAGGTCCGATTTTAATCCAGCTTGTGGCATTGTTCGCTGTATGTCCAAACAAAAGGACATAAATGAGCGGCAAAGGCATGGCAAAAAAAACAAATTGCAAAAACTTTTTGCGCGCATAATGTTTATATGGAACAAATGCAAGGAATAAAAACATACATGCCCCGATGATCCACGCCCATTTTTGTTTTTGGAAAAAATAATCGCTCGCCGTATGGAAACGAGTGACTGCTGTAATCATGCTTGCGCTATATACCATGATAAGCCCAAACAGCGATAATAAAAATACAGCGATGATTAACGGATAATCATGATATTTCATAAACGTTTTCAAGCGCATCTGACCCATCTTCCTTTTCACTTTCTTATTTGCATTGTACTATAAAACAGAAAAAACCCAAACGAAATTCGTTTGAGTTTTTGTCATTTTTTCTTCTTTTTCGTGCACGCTTCATGCAATGCCGAAAGCTCGCGCTCAAGTCGGTCTAAAATGGCCTTCCCGTCTTTTTCATCGACAAGTCCTAATCGGACCGCAAAATCAATTTCACGGGATAATCCGAACATTTGCGTATCTAACACTTCTTCATATAGCGGACATTGTGGCATCGTTAAGTGATCCATTTGCACTTGAATAAGCTTCACAATTTTTTCCGCATCCGCTTGCAATAACGAATAGGCTCTTTCTCGAAAGTTTATCGCCACTTCAGGCGTCACGTCGACCCCTCCGTTCCGTACGTTCCTGTTTCTTCATCTTATCGTGAATACGAAAAAAATGCAAGCATCATGCCTTGACCGATTCATTTTACAAACAAGCGCTTTCATCATATAATGAAAGGCAGATAGGGGGAATAAACATGGTCATCGTCATTAAAGGGAACGTCAAATTTACGATTACACTCGATCCGAGCGTATGGATTTTTGACGATCGCAAAGTAGATGTACATACTTATTTTACACGTCATCCACAAATCGAACAACAAGAAGACATAGACGACATTCAAAACATTTCAGCGTATTGGGATCGTGAAATTCAAGAAGGAGCGGTGTCGCCTCCGACGCTACAAACCGAAAAGCAATTTGAAAAAGAAAAAATATTAACCGGTACGTTCGGCATGCCGTTTGCCCCGTTTTTACGCAACGCGGAACCGAATGAGAATGCAACACAGTTCACCATCGTTACAGAAAACGGCGATACGACGATTCCGCTTGCTGATGCTTATGAATTATTATTATGTTTTTCAAAAGACGGCAAACCGCTCAAAGAAGACGGGCCTGTCCATATTTATTTTGGCGATGGTTCAAATCGCGACAACCCAATTACCCACGTACGGGCGTTTATCGTCGAGTGAAAAGAGGCGTTTTGCCTCTTTTCTTACAAAAGGTCTGCCGCAAGTTGCGCAAGCGATGAACGCTCTCCTTTCACTAACCGCACGTGCCCAGCTACTTTTTGTTCTTTAAATTTTTCAACAACATATGTGAGCCCGTTATTGTATTCGTCTAAATACGGATGATCGATTTGGGCCGGATCACCCATTAACACAATTTTACTTCGCTCCCCGACGCGCGTTAAAATCGTCTTCACTTCATGTTTCGTTAAATTTTGCGCCTCATCAATAATAATAAACTGTTCTGGAATGCTCCGTCCGCGTATATACGTGAGCGCTTCAACTTCAATGGATCCCATGCCTGATAAAATCGCATCAAGTTCACTCGGCTTTTTCGTATCGAATAAAAAATGTAAGTTATCAAAAATTGGTTGCATCCACGGTCGTAATTTTTCTTGTTTCTCGCCTGGCAAATAGCCGATATCTTTCCCGACAGGTACAATCGGACGAGCGACAAGCAATTTTTTATATAACCGCATATCTTCCGTCTGCATCAGTCCGGCCGCTAACGCAAGCAGCGTCTTTCCTGTTCCTGCTTTTCCGATCAGCGTCACAAGCGGAATGTCGGTGCGAAGCAACAATTCACATGCCATCGTTTGTTGCACGTTGCGCGGACGAATGCCCCAAATATGATCGTAATGAAATACAAGTTTGCGCACTTTTTTTCCTGTATGATCGACCATACCGAGCGCCGATGACGAACCGCCAAGTGCATCTTTCATAATAATAAATTGGTTCGGATAAAATGGGTGGTTTGTAATTTCCGCCAGCACAAGTTCGCCTTTTTCATAAAAGCGCGCCAAATGTTCTGGGCTTATGTACAAATCTAAAAATCCGGTGTAAATATGGTCAATCTCAACAACGCGGTCGCTTAAAAAATCTTCCGCCTCTAGCCCAATCGCATCAGCTTTGACGCGTACGAGCGCATCTTTACTGACTAAAATAACAGGGCGACCGTTTTCTTTCGACTGTTCCTCAAGCAATAAATTTTTCGCGACGGCTAAAATGCGATTGTCGTTCGTTTTTTCAACAAAAATTTCTTGCAGTTGCTGAAACGAGCGATGATTTAATTCAATGCGCAACACCCCACCATGATCGAGCGGAATTTTTTCATGCAGCTTTCCGTTTTTTCTTAAGCTATCAATAATTTTAGATACTTGGCGAGCGTTTCTTCCGATTTCATCCATATATCGCTTTTTCGAGTCCACTTCTTCTAATACGACAGCCGGGATGACCACTTCATTATCTTGAAAGGAAAAAATAGAATACGGATCTTGCAAAAGCACATTTGTATCTAATACGTATATTTTTTTGCCCACGTTTTCTCCCCCTTGACGACCGTCGGTGGACGGGATTGTTGTTTATATATATGAACGGACGCATAAAGATAGAAGAAGTTTTGCAAAATAAAGTTAAAGTCGAAAAGGGGTGGAACGATTGAAATATATCATCATCTTCATGTTGCTTTTTATAAGTGCCTGCGGACAACAAGCGCAACCGAACAATCGCGACTCGCTCGTTCATGTGAAAAATACGACAAATGAAAAAATCGTCAATAAATCCGGGCAACAAATCGCGCGTCATCTCGCAAATCTTGCGAGCAGCGTGCCGAATGTGAACGATGCGACCGTATTAGTTGTTGGGAAATATGCGTTAGTCGGTATTGATGTCAATGCTAAACTTGATCCGTCGCGCGTTGGAACGGTGAAATATTCCGTTGTGGAAAGTTTACAAAAAGATCCGTACGGGGCCAATGCGATCGTCATTGCGGATGCGGATTTAAATACGCGGCTGAGAGCCATTCAAAAGCAAGTAGAGAAAGGAAAGCCGATTCAAGGATTTATGGACGAGTTAGCGGCGATTGTCGGACGCGTCATGCCTGAAATCCCAAGCGACTTTTTACAAACGACAAATCCGCGTTCAACACGACAAAACGATAAACAGTTAAACGATGGTGAACAAAAGCAACTAGAAAACGAACAACAAAAACAATCAAACGACCATATGAAATAAGCCGAGCATATTGCTCGGCTTATGCTTGTTTTAACGCGCTCATCACTTGTTGATCGAGCTTGGCAGCAGCTTGCGCATCATACGTTTTTTCGTATTTCGGTTCGAGTGCAATTTTTGCACCGTAAAACATCACATCGCGCACTTCTTCAATATCGACTTGAATAACAGCAAGCTTTAGCGGAACGTTTTCTAGTTTTTCAACTTTCACATGCGCTTTTCCACTAATGGAATACGTCGATTCGTTTGCGATTAAAACGATGGACATCGCTGGATTCGCCTGCACATTTGCGACAATGCGCGAGCGTTGATCGACGGCAAAATATACTTTATCGTGCGCCGGCGCGTACACCCATGAAATGGCGCTTGCATTTGGTGCACCTGTTTCATGGTCGATCGTACATACAATGACAAATCGTTCTTTTTGCAACGCTTGGAACAAAGGCTCAATTAATGTCGGTTCTACCGCATTTGGCATATGTATCCCTCCTTATTTTTATCATACCTTTTTTTCACACACTTTCAAATGATATGATATACTAGTTCGTAAAAAAACATGTGAGGTTTGACGATGAGAGTACGATGCATTCTTTGTGAAAAAATAGATACGTTAGACGACGAAACGTTGCTGGCAAAACGGTTGCGCAACCGCCCGATTCATACATATATGTGCGAAACGTGCCATGAGCGCATTGAGAAAAAAACGAACGAGCGGCTTGCCACCGGCAAATTTCGCTTTTTCCGAACGAGCAAACATGAAACGGAATGGTAATAAAAAAAGCGCCTTGCACGAAGCATAGGCGCTTATTCGTAATTGGCATATTTGTCTGGTTCACGATTGATTTGATCGAGCATCGCTTCAACGAGTTCGGCTGGAAAACGAAACGTGCGTGATTCATCGTTTGCCGTACATGTGACCGTATATACGTCATCTTCTTTTGTAAACGCGATTTGCTCCATCGCATGATCTTCACGCAATAAGTCGGCAAAAAATTGTTCCGTCTCTTGTGCCGCCGTATCATCCGGGCGCGCCTGTGCGACCACTTTAATCGTCAGCCAATTGTACACCGCATCTTGTAGTTTCACGCGCGTTCCCCCTCACGACGAAGACGCCATTTATAAATGACTAATACGATGGCTGCGACAAGCAATCCTTCCGCCACAGGTAAAAAGACGGCAAAAAACGTTAAAATCGTGCAGCCGAGCACAAGTAGCGCGTAAATGACGACGTTTTTTAATAGCGGCAGCTCGCGCGCAAAGCCGAGCCGATAGACGATAATCGATAAAACGATGATCGTCACGTACAATAGCCACATCCCTTTCGTCGGCTGTTCGTGCACGTTGTATAGCGAAGCGAAAAACGACAGGCGACCGATCACATCCATGACGACTTCCCCCTATTTTTTTTGCTCAGCGAGTTTTTTCTTTTTCGCGATTTTTTCGCGTTCGTTTTTATCTAATATTTTTTTCCGCAAGCGAATCGATTGTGGCGTCACTTCGCAATATTCGTCGTCGTTTAAATATTCAAGCGCTTCTTCTAACGTCATGAGGCGCGGTTTTTTCATCGTCACCGTTTGTTCTTTCGTTGACGAGCGAACGTTTGTCACATGTTTCATTTTACATACGTTCACGACTAAATCGTTGTCGCGACTATGTTCACCAACGATCATCCCTTCATACACTTCCGTTCCCGGTTCGATAAAGATGACGCCGCGGTCTTCGACTTGCATAATGCCATAAGCCGTCGCTTTTCCTGTCTCCATCGAAATGAGTACCCCTTGGTGTCTCCCGCCGATTTGACCTGGGATGACAGGTTGATAGCTGTCGAACGAATGGTTTAAAATGCCGTATCCGCGCGTAAGCGACATAAATTCTGTCCGATAGCCGATTAGTCCGCGCGCAGGCACGAGGAAAATAAGGCGCACTTGTCCGTTTCCGTTGTTGATCATATCGATCATTTCCCCTTTGCGCGCCCCAAGCGACTCCATAATCGCCCCCGTATATTCTTCAGGAATATCAATTTGCACGCGCTCGACCGGCTCGCACATGACGCCGTCGATTTCTTTCATAATGACTTCTGGTTTGGATACTTGCAGTTCAAAGCCTTCGCGACGCATATTTTCAATTAAAATGGATAAATGTAACTCTCCGCGTCCTGACACGATCCATGCATCAGGAGAATCGGTCGGTTCAACGCGAAGCGAGACGTCTGTTTCTAACTGTAAACGAAGACGTTCTTCAATTTTTCTTGCGGTCACATGTTTTCCTTCCCGACCAGCAAACGGGCTATTGTTCACAAGAAACGTCATTTGCAACGTCGGTTCGTCAATACGAAGCGGTGGCAACGCTTCTTGCACGTCAAGCGGACATACCGTTTCGCCTACGTTAATATCTTCCATTCCGGAAACGGCAACTAAATCGCCCGCTTTCGCTTCTTCAATTTCAATACGTTTTAACCCGAGGAAGCCAAACAGTTTTGTCACGCGAAACGTCTTCACAGAACCATCGAGCTTCATCAACGCCACTTGTTGCCCGACTTGCATACGTCCGCGGAAAATGCGTCCGATCCCAATACGACCGACGTAGTCGTTATAATCGAGAAGCGCGACTTGAAATTGAAGCGGCTCGTCGCTATTGTCGATTGGCGCTGGAATATGTTCAATAATCGTTTCAAATAGCGCCGTCATATCGGCATCTTGTTTGTCCGCATCTAAACTTGCGGTGCCGTTAATGGCTGAAGCGTACACGACCGGAAACTCGAGCTGGTCTTCTGATGCGCCGAGCTCAATAAATAAATCGATCACTTCATCGACGACTTCGTGCGGTCGAGCAAATTCGCGGTCAATTTTATTGACGACGACAATAGGCGTTAAGTTTTGTTCAAGCGCTTTTTTTAAGACGAAGCGCGTTTGCGGCATACATCCTTCGTACGCATCGACAACGAGCAACACCCCGTCGACAAGCCGCATAATGCGTTCGACTTCGCCACCGAAGTCCGCATGTCCCGGCGTATCTAAAATGTTAATGCGCGTACCTTTGTATTGAATGGCTGTATTTTTCGCTAAAATCGTAATGCCTCGTTCACGTTCTAAATCGTTGCGGTCAAGCGCCCGTTCTTCCACTTGTTCGTTCGCCCGAAACGTGCCCGATTGGCGAAGCAATTGGTCGACTAACGTCGTTTTTCCATGGTCGACGTGCGCAATAATCGCGATGTTACGAATATCGTTTCTCAATTCATTCAACTCCTATTTTTCAACATTGCGCGTCTATTATAGCACAAACATAGTAGAAAAGCGGAATGTTTTGTTGTAATCTAAAGGAAAGAGGAGGAGAACATATGAATAAATTTCAACCGCTTTTTTTTATGATAGCGCTACTTGCGACGATGACGTTAATAGGCACCGGCATTGCGATCGCTTATCGACATGTGCCAGCGATCGTCGGCTCGATGATTGCTTTTTTTGGCGTGATGGGTCTTGGGTTTTCACTAAAAAAAAGAAAAAGCGCTAACAATCGGTAGTTAGCGCTGAATGATCGCAAGTATTTCTTCATGCAATCCCGGCTTTGAAACGAACACGGAGCTTTTTTCAATCATATTGAGCGGCTCACCGTACAAGTTTGTCACCACACCGCCAACTTCCTCAACAATGACCATCCCGCCGGCAATATCCCATGGCGACAACCGAAGCGTCATGTACGCATCAAGTTTACCCGCTGCGATATACGCCATCTCAAGTGCCGCAGAGCCGTACGAACGCGTGCCGCGCGCTTTTTTCACAAGCGGGGCAAGGACGTTCGGGTCGATGCGACGGTTTTCCGTCACCCACGTCGCATTTAATGAAATGATCGAGCGATCAAGCGTTGTTTTCTCAAGCGGTGGAAGCGGCGTGCCATTTAAAAATGCCCCTTTTCCTTTTTGTGCATAATATAGTTCGTCAAACGCCACATCGTAAATGTAGCCAAGCATGCCGACGCCATCTTGAAACACTCCGACAGAAATCGCAAAATGGCGCTGTTGATGAACGAAATTCATCGTTCCGTCAATCGGGTCGATGATCCAAACGACGCCGTCTAGCGCTTCAAGCGTATCGCCGAATCCTTCTTCTCCTAAAATGCGATGCGTCGGATATGTTCGGCGAATGCGCTCAATAAAAAACTGTTCGATTTCCCGATCGACGTTTGTCACTAAGTCAGACGGGCTTGATTTCGTTTCGATTTTTAGTTTCGTTTGAAACGCATCACGTATACGTTCCCCTGCTTCGCGTATCCAATGTTGCATATGTTGATCAATTTCGTTCCACATATCATACCTCCTGCATATACTTATGTAGAAAAGGCGGCGCTTGCCGCCTTTCATGTCGACAGACGAATAAGTTCTTGGCGTAGTTTTTCTAATTTTCGTTTGCATTCGTTTTTTTTCGCTTCGTTATTTTCCAACATCGCTTCATAAAGGGTGGCTAGTTCGTAATCGACTTCAAGCTTTAATACTTTTATTCGTCGTTCTCCGTCCATTTTCTTAAATGCATCAGCTGTTTTTTTCATATTGTGCACCCCTTCCGTTTGAAACATTCTTTTTTCTGAAAATTCCTTTTTTACATACTATGTAACGGAAAGGGGATATGCAACTTTACATTTTTACAATATCTCCGTTGGACAACTCTTTTCCTTTTTTGATCGTTTCGTATGATGAATAGCCGCTTACTTTTTCAAACTCATCACATAGTTTTCGCTCCTCGGCTTTGCTTGGGACGATTTGTTTAAAACGGCGATATAAGTTCATAAGTTGCTCTCGTTCAATGCCTTGTTCGTACGCTTGCTCAATCCCTTCATAAAATTTAATGACGTCGATGATTTCTTCTGTTGACCAACTGTAATCAATCGGATAAGCATATTTCATGATGTTCACCTTTCTTTATGATCTGTCTCGTTTTAGTTTGCCCAACGTGTACGAATTTGTTCCGCCTCGTTGATCATGCGCGCAAAAAGTTCAGCAACTGTCGGAACGTCACGAATAAGCCCGATCACTTGCCCCGCCCATGCAAATCCTTCTTCCGTATGGCCGTCGTAAATAAACCGCTTATTCGCTTTGCCGCTAATGTACTCTTTTAGTTGTTCATACCCTTTTCCTTCTTGTTCAAATTGTAAAATTTTTTCCGTCCATTCGTTTAACAAGGCTCGGGCAGGCGCACCGAGCGACCGTTTAATGACGACCGTGTCGCTTTCTGAACGTTCAACGAGCATTTGCTTATATACGGGGTGCGCATGAATGCATTCTTTTGTTGCAATAAAGCGCGTACCCATTTCGATGCCTTCCGCTCCAAGCGCAAGGGCAGCCATCAGCCCACGACCGTCGCCAATGCCACCTGAAGCGATGACAGGAATGGACACGGAATCGACGACGCGCGGCACTAATACGAACGTCCCGATGTCATGTTTACCAAGATGCCCGCCCCCTTCTTGCCCGACGACCATGACCGCATCTGCGCCGAGTTCCTCCGCTTTCACCGCTTGGCGTACCGCCGCAACGAGCACAAGCTTTTTCACCCGCACGCCTTTTAACTGTTCAAAAATGGGAGCAGGATTTCCGCCCGTCATCGAAATGACCGGAACGTTTTCTTCAATCGCTACTTCAAGCATATGTGCAAACGGACGTCCATGTTGTCCGATCGCAAAATTAACGCCAAACGGTTTATTCGTTTTTTCGCGCACTTTTTTTATTTCTTCACGTAGCTCATCAGGTGTCTCAAGCGACATCGCCGTAATTTGCCCTAGCCCTCCAGCATTCGATACCGCCGCCGCTAAATCGGCATACGCTAAATACGCTAGCCCTCCTTGAATAATTGGATAACGGATGCCTAACAGCTCGGTTACTCTCGTGTTCCAGTTCACACATCATTCCCCCTTTACTTTTTATCATTCTTCGCTCATAAAGAAAAGTCCTTCACAAACAATAAATGTAGAAATATGCAGCAATTTTGATTTTTAAGCAAAAAAATCATCTTTCCAAACGTATAAAGAAGTGCTATAATTCACTTTGTTTTATGTAAATCCAAGTTAAAGAGGTGTACAGCGAAATTGTCACAGTATGAAACACCGTTATTTACCGGACTGTTAGAGCATATAAAGAAAAATCCGATTCAATTTCATATTCCTGGTCATAAAAAAGGAGCAGGCATGGACGAGCAGTTTCGCTCCTTTATTGGCGAAAATGCGTTAGCGATGGATTTAATTAATATCGGTCCGCTTGATGATTTACATCAGCCAAAAGGAATGATTAAACGCGCCCAGGAGTTAGCGGCGGAAGCGTTTGGGGCGGACTATACGTTTTTCTCCGTGCAAGGGACAAGCGGGGCGATTATGACGATGGTCATGTCTGTCGCAGGACCTGGCGATAAAATTATCGTTCCTCGCAACGTGCATAAATCGGTCATGTCTGCCATCGTCTTTTCGGGAGCGACACCGATTTTCGTTCATCCTGAAATTGATAAAGAACTTGGTATTTCCCACGGCATTACGCCAGAAGCGGTAGAATGTGCATTAAAGCAACATCCAGACACCAAAGGGGTGCTCGTCATTAACCCGACGTACTTTGGCATTGCTGGTGACTTAAAGCGCATCGTTGACATTGCCCACGCATACGGCGTTCCTGTTCTTGTCGATGAGGCGCACGGTGTGCACATTCACTTTCATGAAGATTTGCCGCTGTCGGCGATGCAAGCAGGTGCGGATATGGCTGCAACGAGCGTGCATAAACTCGGCGGTTCGATGACGCAAAGCTCGATTTTAAACGTGAAAAAAGGGCTTGTGTCACCGAAACGAGTGCAGGCGATTTTAAGCATGTTAACGACGACATCGACGTCTTACTTGTTGCTTGCTTCGCTCGATGTGGCGCGTAAACGGCTAGCGACGCAAGGGCATGAGCTTGCGGAACAAGCGATTCGCTTGGCGAATGAAACGCGCAAACAAATTAACGACATCGATTATTTATATTGTGTCGGCAAAGAAATTATCGGAACAGAAGCGACGTTTGACTACGATCCAACGAAGCTGATCATTTCCGTCAAAGAGCTCGGACTAACAGGCTATGAAGTCGAAAAATGGCTGCGCGAACGATACAATATTGAAGTCGAACTGTCTGATTTATATAACATTTTATGTATTATTACACCGGGAGATACTGAACGCGAAACGAACGTATTAGTCGATGCGCTTCGTCATTTATCAAACGAATTTCGTCATCAAGCGGAAGTCGGAAAAAAACCAGACGTGCTATTGCCAGACATCCCGATTCTTGCGCTTACACCGCGCGATGCGTTTTATGCGGAAACAGAAGTCGTGCCGTTTAACGAATCAGCCGGACGTATTATCGCTGAATTTGTCATGGTATATCCACCGGGCATCCCAATTTTCATTCCGGGTGAAATTATTACGGAAGAAAATTTAAACTACATTCGCAAAAATATAGAAGTCGGTTTACCTGTCCAAGGTCCAGAAGACGATACGTTACAAACGTTGCGCGTCATTAAAGAACATCATAAACGATAAAGGCGGAGTGCAGCGCTCCGCCTTTTAAAAAAAGAGACTAGCGAAAACCAGTCTCTTTTCTCTATATCATTCTCCTCATCCCCCAAAGTTTGTTCCGCTCTATATGTTATTCTTCGTCTTCACAATCGCAACCGCTACATTGACCGTACAATACCGTTACTTTTTCATCTTCAAAATGATCGATTGTCGCATTGCATGTTTGGCATACAATTGTACCCATCCCCGATAACCCCTTTTCCTTTGGAATGTTTGAAACCGTTTTACTGATTCCATAATAATATGTCACATTTATTTTGTCAATATGAATTAGTATGACATATTTAAACAAAAAAAGAGACGTATTTCACGCCTCTTACTCATATTGTTCAGCATAATGTGTCGTCGGTAAAATGTCTGAGAAAAATTCCGCTAAATCTTCAGCTTGTTCTTTCGTTTCGATGCGGAACGTTCGTTGTAAATAGTCGTGGTCTTCGATGTCTTTCGGATCGAGGAGAGCGGAGCGGCCTGTTTGCATACAGATGACAAGCGGTTTACCAAAAAACATATTCGTATAAACGATGCCAAAATCGTAACGGACGTCTTTTGTCGTAAAGCCAACAAACCTCACTTTTACTTTTTCATGCTCATCATACAATTTTTCAAACATCTCATTCCCTCCTTTTGATAGATTAAACTTTATTATACCTCATCGTTTATATTTTCGCAATTATTTGTTTTTTTACATATGTACGTGATACAATGAAAGTGATTTCAACATATATGAGGTGAACGAAATGGCTTATACAGCGATTATTGAACTTGTCCCTGCATCCACATGGGAGACGGTCACATTAGAACAATGTAAACAATTGCTTGAACAATTTCGGGACATCGCGCGAAAAACGGGCGAACAGCTCGCTTGGGACTATGCGGAATCTGCTTTCCCGTATGACATCGTGACAAAAGAAGATCGCATCGTTTTAGTTGGAAAAGATGCACGTTATCATATGATTGAATGTCGCATTCATGAGCGTGCGGTGGAGTTTGCTTTACCGAAACGAGCGACGCACGGCGATAAAGGAAAAGCGAACGAACTATGCAAATTTTTCGCTAAACGAATGGCAGGGAAACTGCATTTATTTAACGGGCGAGTGATGTATTATTACAAACGATAAGCCCAAAAAAGCTGACGACAAACGAAATAGACGGCAATCGTTAATAAGGTTGTCCAACATGCTTGTCTTTTCGTTAAACGAAACCGAAGCGCAAGCAAAAAAGCAACGTACATAAACATCATAAACAGCAACGCTTTAAAAATAAAATGATCGTGGGCAGATCTCCATTCAACGAGTGAAAATAAGCTCCAAATAAGTAATTGAAGTAAAAAGACGATATACATGTTCACACACCCCTTACAAACATCATATGATGGCAAGGGAAAAATAATGAGAAAGAGGACGGCTAAGCCATCCTCTTTTTATTTGTTAATAATATGAATTGGGCTACCAAGTGCCACTTCTGCAGCTTCCATTGTAATTTCACCGAGCGTTGGATGCGCGTGAATCGTCATAGCAATATCTTCTGCTGTCATGCCTGCTTCGATGGCTAAGCCAAGTTCCGCAATCATATCTGATGCGTTTGGACCGACGATTTGCGCACCGATAATGACGCCATCGTCTTTCGTTAAGACGAGTTTTAAGAAGCCGTCTGCTTCGTTTAATGCAAGGGCACGGCCGTTTGCGCCAAACGGGAACTTCGCTGTAATGACGTCGATGCCTTCTTCGATCGCTTGTTTTTCAAAGTAACCGACAGATGCGCATTCAGGGTCAGAGAAGACGACAGCTGGAATCGCCAAGTAATCAATTTCAGACGGATGACCAGCGATCGCTTCTGCAGCAATTTTTCCTTCGTATGACGCTTTATGTGCAAGCGGTGGACCCGCAACGATGTCACCGATCGCGTAAATGTTCGGCACGCTTGTGCGGCATTGTTTGTCGATTTCAATTAAGCCGCGTTCAGTCATTTTCACGCCGAGTTGTTCCAGTCCCATTTCTTCTGTGTTCGGACGACGACCGACTGTGACAAGCACGTATTCAGCATCAATTGTTTTCGTTTCGCCGTTCACTTCAAATGTGACTGTTACGCCGTCTTCACGCTCTTCGACACCTTTGGCGAGGGCGTTTGTAAAGACGTCAACACCTTTTTTCTTTAAGCGACGACGAACGACGGCGCTCATTTGTTTTTCGAAGCCAGATAAAATTTCATCTGCACCTTCTAAAATTGTAATTTTCGTTCCGAAGTTTGCATATGCTGTCCCTAACTCTGTACCGATGTAACCGCCGCCGATGACGACCATTGATTTTGGAATTTCAGGCAAGTTTAATGCGCCTGTCGAGTCAAGGACGCGCTTTGAAAATTTAAACGTTGGCAACTCGATTGGGCGAGAACCTGTTGCGATAATCGCGTTTTTAAATTTGTACGTTTGCGCGCTATTTTCTGTCATGACGCGAACGGTATTTTCATCAACGAAATACGCTTCTCCGCGCACGATTTCTACTTTATTTCCTTTTAATAAGCCTTCCACGCCGCTCGTTAATTTTTTGACGACGCCTGCTTTCCATTCTTGCACTTTGGAAAAGTCAACTTTTACGTTTTCTGCAAAAATTCCCATATCTTGCGAATGTGTCGCAATTTCGTAACGATGACCGGCAGAGATGAGCGCTTTTGATGGAATACATCCAACGTTTAAGCACACACCGCCAAGGTTTCCTTTTTCAACGATCGTTACTTTTTGACCGAGTTGCGCCGCGCGAATTGCTGCGACGTAACCGCCAGGACCTGCACCGACGACGAGAGTTTCTGTTTCAATTGCGAAATCGCCTACTACCATCGCATTACGCCTCCATTAATAATAATTCAGGATCGTTTAATAAACGTTTGATATGATTTAACGCATTTTGTGCTGTCGCACCGTCGATCATGCGGTGGTCGAAGCTTAATGATAACGCTAATACTGGAGCGATGACAATTTCACCATCGCGCACAATCGGCTTTTCTGAAATGCGACCGATACCTAAAATCGCAACTTCTGGATGGTTAATGACTGGTGTAAACCATTGACCGCCTGCAGAACCGATGTTTGTAATTGTGCATGTCGCACCTTTCATTTCGTTTGGCATTAATTTGCCTTCACGTGCTTTCGTCGCAAGCTCGTTAATTTCTTTCGCGATCGCAAAAATCGATTTGCGGTCCGCATGTTTAACAACCGGAACGAGCAAGCCTTTATCCGTATCCGCTGCGATTCCGATGTTGTAGTAATGTTTATGAATAATTTCTTCTGTCGCATCGTCAATCGACGTATTGAGCGCTGGATATTCGCGAAGCGCAGACGTTAACGCTTTAACGACATATGGTAAGAACGTTAACTTAATGCCTTTTTGCGCTGCCACGTCTTTAAATTTCTTACGATGCGCAACAAGTTTTGTCACATCGACTTCGTCCATTAATGTGACGTGTGGGGCGGTATGTTTTGAGTTCACCATCGCTTTGGCGATCGCACGGCGAATGCCGCTCATTTTTTCGCGTGTTTCTGGGAACTCGCCTTCAACAACAACTGGTTGTGGAGCTGGTGCTGCTTTTTGTTCTTGTGCTGGCGCAACGACTTCTACTGCTTGTTTTGGCGCTTCTGTTTGTGGCGCTGCACCGCCTGCTAAGTATGCATCGATATCTTGTTTTAACACGCGGCCGTTTTTGCCTGTTCCTTGCACGAGGCGAATGTCGACACCTTTTTCACGCGCATATTTGCGCACAGATGGCATCGCGATCACACGTTTTTTCGGCTGTGCTTGTGCTGTCTCTTGTTTTCCTTCTTCTTTCTTTTCTTCTACCTTTTCTTCTACTTTTGGCTCGTCGCCATGATCGCCTTTAAATTTTAAGTTTTCGTATCCTGGCGCATCAAATTTAATTAACGTTTGGCCAACCGTTGCGACTGTGCCTTCGCTCACTAAAATTTCTAATACTTTTCCTTTCACTGGAGATGGAATTTCTACTACTGCTTTATCGTTTTGCACTTCACAAAGTACATCATCTTCGTTGACTTCATCGCCCGGTTTGACGAACCATTTGACAATTTCACCTTCGTGAATCCCTTCACCGATGTCCGGTAATTTAAATTCAAATGACATTGTACCTCAACCTCCTGTTTCTTAAATGTGGAGGGGCGTGTCCCCTCCATTAAAACGTCATGACTTTTTTCACTGTTTCGATGACATCTTTAAAGTTCGGTAACCATACCGGCTCTGCTTGTGAGAACGGATATACTGTATCTGGTGCCGCGACGCGCAATACTGGCGCTTCAAGGCTAAGAATCGCACGTTCATTAATTTCTGCAACAACGTTTGCGGCAATACCTGCTTGTTTTTGTGCTTCTTGTACAACAACCGCACGACCTGTTTTTTCAACTGATGCGATAATCGTTTCAATGTCTAACGGTTGAACTGTACGCAAGTCGATGACTTCAACAGAAATGCCTTCTTTTTCAAGTTCTGCTGCTGCTTTTAATGATTCGTGTACCATGGCACCGTATGTGATGACAGATACGTCTGTTCCTTCGCGCTTAATGTCCGCCTTGCCGATTGGAATTGTATATTCGCCTTCTGGCACTTCTTGACGGAACGAACGGTACAATTTCATATGCTCTAAGAAAATGACCGGGTCGTTGTCGCGAATTGCTGAAATTAATAAACCTTTCGCATCGTACGGTGTCGATGGGATGACAACTTTTAATCCTGGTTGTTGCGCAACAAGCCCTTCTAAGCTATCGGCATGCAATTCTGGCGTATGTACGCCGCCACCGAATGGCGAACGAACGGTAATTGGCGCATGGAAACGGCCGCCAGAACGATAGCGCATGCGCGCCATTTGGCCAGAAATCGAGTCCATCACTTCATATACGAATCCGAAAAACTGAATTTCAGGCACAGGGCGGAATCCTTGTAATGCTAAACCGATCGCTAAACCGCCAATTCCTGATTCTGCAAGCGGTGTGTCAAATACGCGGTCTTCGCCAAACTCTGCTTGCAATCCTTCTGTCGCGCGGAATACCCCGCCGTTTACACCGACGTCTTCACCAAACACAAGAACGTTCGGGTCTTTGCGCATTTCTACGCGCAACGCATCCGTGATTGCTTGAATCATTGTCATTTGCGCCATTGCTTATTTCGACTCCTTTTCTTTGTAGATTTCGTATTGTTCTTTTAAGAACGCTGGCATTTCTTCGTACATGATCGACATTAAGTCGGTTACTTTTTGTTTTGGTGTTTCGTCCGCTTTCTTAATCGCTTCTTTAATATCTTCTTTCGCTTGTTCGATGACGCGATTTTCTTCTTCTTCGCTCCATAATCCTTTGTTTTCTAAAAACTTACGGAAGCGAACGAGCGGATCTTTTTTCTCCCATTCGTTTTCAAGTTCTTTAGAGCGATAACGTGTTGGGTCGTCTCCTGCCATCGTATGTGGACCGTAACGGAAGCAAAGCGTTTCGATTAGCGTTGGGCCTTCGCCGTTAATTGCGCGCTCGCGAGCGTCACGAACTGCTACATATACTGCAAGCGGGTCCATTCCGTCGACTTGAATGCCCGGAATACCTGCGGCAACTGCTTTTTGTGCGATTGTTTTTGCTGCCGATTGCTTTTCGACTGGTGTTGAAATCGCAAAGCGGTTGTTTTGAACGATAAAGATCGCTGGTGCTTTAAATGCGCCTGCGAAGTTAATTCCTTCGTAGAAGTCTCCTTGCGATGCACCGCCGTCACCTGTATATGTAACTGCAACTGCTTTTTTGCCACGTTTTTTCATGCCAAGCGCAACGCCGGCTGTTTGAATAATTTGGGCACCGATAATAATTTGTGGTGGCAACACGTTTACATCTTCAGGAATTTGGTTGCCATGGAAATGACCACGTGAAAATAAAAATGCTTGGTAAAGTGGTAAACCATGCCAAATCATTTGTGGAACATCACGATAGCCCGGTAAAATGAAATCTTCTTTTTCTAACGCAAAATGGCTCGCTAATTGGCTCGCTTCTTGTCCTGCCGTTGGCGCATAGAAGCCGAGACGTCCTTGACGGTTTAACGAAATGCAACGTTGGTCAAGCACGCGCGTATATACCATACGGCGCATGAGCTCTTTTAATTGCTCATCTGTTAAATTCGGCATCGCCGCTTCGTTTACGACTTCGCCTTCTTCATTTAAAATTTGAAATGTCGGGAACTGCTCAGCGACTTTTTCAAGTTGCTTTTTCACATCAAATAGGGGCTTTTTACCCATGTTGTTCACCTCATCCTTTCTTCTTCCAAACGTAAAATCATGCACCTTTTAGTTTGCCCAAAAACGCTTTCTTTTCACCATATTTTGTGTATGGAAAGCTGTATTAATGAAAAAAGTGAATAAGATTAATACAACTGTTTTTTTACAACTTTAAGTTTACACCGTTCGACAACGCTCGTCAATGAGTTTGCTTATGACCTTCTATATAAAAATGAAATTTAGAAAATTTTAACTGTGTTATGAACCTGTTATACTTATTTTTCTTAATCTGTATTATTTCTGTTTTACAATGTGAATATGTATGTTTGTAAGCGGATTGCACTTTTGCGTATGATGTCCCATAATAAAACGTAGTCTACTTTGTGGATAAGGAGTGAAACGACGTGATTACGATGAAAGATATTATTAAAGATGGGCATCCGACGTTACGAAAAGTAGCGGAAGAAGTACCCCTTCCGCCTTCTGAAGAAGATCGCCGCATTTTAGCGAGCTTGTTGGAATATGTAAAAATGAGCCAAGATCCAGAGCTAGCGAAAACGTACGGGCTTCGTCCGGGCATCGGCTTAGCTGCACCGCAAATTAACGTTTCAAAGCGCATGATTGCGGTGCATGTGACGGACGAAAAAGGAACATTACATAGCTATGCGCTATTTAATCCAAAAATCGTCAGTCATTCCGTTGAAATGTGCTATTTAACGAGCGGAGAAGGTTGTTTGTCTGTGGATGAAGCGATTCCTGGTTACGTGCCGCGCTATATGCGCATTACCGTCACCGGGACGACACTTGAAGGCGAAACGGTGAAGCTACGTTTAAAAGGATTGCCTGCCATCGTATTTCAACATGAAATTGACCATTTAAACGGCATTATGTTTTATGACCATATTAATAAACAACATCCGTACGACGTGCCAGCTGGCGCTATTCCGATTGAACGATAATAAGAAAAGCGGAAAGCGCCCTAATTTTGCCTGATAAAAAGGGCTGCCATGACGGAGCCCTTTTATTTTAACAAGCCAAGATGACGTAATCCGAATAAAATGCCATCTTCATCGACCGGCTTTGTAATAAAATCAGCCACTTTTTTTGCTTCTTCATGCCCATTTCCCATCGCGACGCCTGTGCCGACAAAACGTAACATTTCCGTATCGTTTAATCCATCGCCAAACGCGTAAACGTTTTCGCGAGCAATCCCGAGCTGTTCGATCATTTTTTTTATGCCTTCTGCTTTCGATCCGCCATACGGCAATACATCGGTTGAAACGGCATGCCAACGAACGAAGTGAAACGTCGGAAACGATGTAATATACGGCTGTTCTTCTTCCGGCTTACAAAACAAAAGCGCTTGATAAATGTCGTTTCGTTCGTCATACGTTTCATCGTGCGGTGGATGGGTAAATTTTAAACTTCCCATGCTCTCGTGAATGTACGGATGATCCGCAACACTTGCGCGCATCGTATCCGCGTCCATAAAAATAAGCGGATGGTCGTGATCGTGCGCCATTTGCTTTAATGAACGGAGCTGTTCGCGATCAAGCGGTTGATTGTAAATCACTTCCCCTTCAAAAACGACATATTGTCCGTTAAAGCTAACAAACGATTGAATGTCGAGTTCTTTTCGCAACCATTCAAACATAAACGGCGCTCTCCCGGTTGCAATCGCTACATATACTCCTTGTTTTTTTAACGCTTGCACCGCCTCATATGTCGATGGTGGCAACTGTTTATCATCGTCTAGTAACGTTCCGTCAATATCAAAAAAGACGATTTTTCTCTCCATGTTTCTCGCTCCTCGTGTAAAAGTTCACAAACCTACCGTAACGAAATTACGCAATATTGTCAATGAAATGGTTAGCAATCTCTTCACCACCAGTTCAACTCATTTTCAAAAATGAGTGAATTCATTATGCAAAATTAAAAGGAGCGCTTGTTTAAAAGCGCTCCCTTTAAACTTTACTTCATTCTACTCGTCACTTTTGGATTGCAATTCGGGTAATCGGAGACTTGAACATCATCGTATCATCATTCACGCCCGCATCAAGAATATCTTGAAAAGAAAAGGAGTTGTCTTCATTAGCATGTATATAAAACCCCTCAACATCAATATATTTATGCGTACGATCTGAGGGTACGATTTCGGCATACAAATAGCCAAAATGCCGATTATTTTCCTTGTTCAAAGAATTTTTTATGACATAGCCACTAACAGAAGATTGATAAGGCTTATTGTAATGTTTTGTGCTGATGTGAGACTCCTCTCGATATGTCTTGTAAACGCTGTGAAGCTTTTGATAATCTACGACCGCATTTTCCGTTGTCAAAACTCCGTAAAAATCCACCTTCTTTTCTTGTGGATTTGTAAGCCATCTATATGACAAAACGACAGCATATCGAGACTCTTTTCGATTGAGCAAAGAAATAGACATCGTTAATTCCATCACTTTCTTTTTTTGAATCGTGTAAATTGTCGATGCTGTGCATAACATCTGTTTATAGAGATCACATTGAATGATTTGATTCTTTGTCTGCTTTTTGAAAATGTCTCTCAACGTTTGCTCATTTAGGTGATTCCATTTATCTATTGAAATTTTATTGCTGAAGAAGCGCAACTCCTCACTACCCATGTGTTTCATTTCTTCTTTCGTCAACCCGAGCAAAAATAAATTCACAATATCTTTGTTTTTAAACTGTGAGTTAATTGTATTATTCACTTTTTCCGGCTCTCTAATGAGACTTTCGATCTCTTCTTTATTAAAACCTTGTCTTTTTTCATCCAAATGCTGACCCTGTGAATACATCCCCTGATGATCACAACCAGCTAGCATTGTACACAACAACAAATAACTAAGGATTCGTTTCAACAGAAAGCCACCCTTCACTATATCTTTACAACATCGTTTTATCTCGTAAAAGAAACTGCAGCATTTGGTATTTGTACGTAACTAGTTGTTCCCGAAACAGAAATTGACGCTCCTAGCGGCATCGACACACTAAATGAAGAACTCCATCCCGTTTTCATATGAGTATAATTAGCATATGCAGAAGAATTCGCTCCAGAACTCCACTCAAATTCGGCATACGTATATCCTGAATCATCTTGTGCACGTATCCACTTTCCATTATACTGCCAAAATTCTTGATGATCAGAAGAATTTCTATCCAATTTGTGAACATATCCTGTCGAAAATTTATATGTCGCACCATTAAAATGAGAGGTTCTTCCTGCTACGTAACCATAATTGTCATAGTACTTCGTCGTCCAACTTCCAAATATTGATTTATAATCTACAGTCAATGCCTCCTTATGTCCAGTTCCGAATAAATCAACGTGTCGCTCATTCGAATCGTTTACCCAATCAAAATCAGATACAATTGCATATTTTGACGAATGGGTAACCGCAACAGTAAGTTTCAGCATAGACGATGAGTTTGATCCTTGGCAAGTATTGTCTGGATCACATAAAGAGGCTGTCACTAATTGTGGATTATTTTTTATTTTGTTATAATACTCATCCCGCTGTTTTTTGTTTTTCTCAAACTCATATTTCGTTATAGGAGTGAGTTCCCCATTATTTCCATCAATTTTAAAGTACGAAACATTTACATCTATCAATTCAGGTTGCTCCATATTCTTAAAATGATCCCAGTCATTTAGCGTGAAATGCTCAATTCTCTCCTTAGTAAACCCAAAGTGAGCTAAAAATAAGATATCCTTCTTTCTTAGTTTCAAATTTCTTGTGCCTTCATTTTGAAAATTTATATCTGCTACATCGACCTTGTTCGCTTTTAGATCTTTAACATCTTCTTTAGAAAAACCAAGCAACTCTAACATTTCATTTACATCCTTAACCTTTTTATCATCGGTGATGATGGTAGCGGAAGTCGAGGATCCTGTAGATAAAATGTAGAACATCACCAAAACAAACAAACTAAGCAAAACTTTTCTCATTAAATCTCCCCCACTACAATTTATTTAACCTTCAAATAATTATATAAGAATTTTCTTAATTATAAAAAAAAAAAAAAACGTCAACATGCTGAGTGGCAAAAACTTTTTGCTATGCTGACGTGCTTTTTCACTCATCAAAAAGCGTTTCACGTTAATAATACATGATTATTTAAGAAAACATCTTGTCCACCATGCATACGGTAGTGAATAGGTTAGAACCATGTATATTTTCCCATGCAAAATTTGTCGATCATCTTCTTATAATAAATAATAAGAGAACACATTTACTTTCCGACAAAATCGGATACAATAAAAGTGAGGAGTGATGCGTCATGTTGAAAAAGTTGAAACGCAAGCTGCTCAAACAATGGAAAGAACTTTTGCGCAGAAAATCCATTGCATAGTTGTACGAGCCCTTCGATCGAAGGGCTTCTTTTCAATTTTGTTTCCTATTCCCCACTTTTTATATATAATAAGAAAAGCGGAAAGCGTCCGGAGCTACACATCGCTTTACTTTTTAAAAGGGAACATAATAAAAAAGCAATATGACACATAAGGAGAGATGAACGTTGATTTTCAAAGTGTTTTACCAAGATACGATCGATGAAGTGCCGGTAAGGGAAAAAACGAAGACGCTCTATATTGAAGCGGAAAGCGAGCGAGATGTGCGCCGAAAATTACAAGACCGTCATATCAATATTGAATACATTCAGCCACTTGAAGGTGCGCATTTAGCGTACGAGCAACAAAACCCTGATTTTCACGTATTGGAGATTGAACAATGAACATGTTAAAAAATAAACAAGTTGGTGTTTTCGCTCTCGGCGGTCTAGGCGAAATCGGAAAAAATACATATGGCGTACAGTATGAGGATGAAATCATCGTCATTGATGCCGGCATTAAGTTTCCGGAAGATGAATTGCTCGGAATTGATTACGTCATTCCTGATTATAGCTATTTAGTAAAAAATGCAGAAAACATTAAAGGACTATTTATTACACACGGACATGAAGACCATATTGGCGGTATCCCGTATTTGCTTCGCCAAGTGAACGTACCAATTTATGGCGGAAAGCTAGCACTCGGACTCATTCGCAATAAGCTAGAAGAGCACGGATTGCTTCGTCAAACGAAACTGATTGAAATTAAAGAAGATGATGTCATTTCGTTCGGAAAAACAGCGGTCACCTTTTTCCGCACAACCCATAGCATTCCGGATAGCTACGGGATCGTTGTTAAAACGCCAGTCGGTCAAATTGTGCATACGGGCGATTTTAAATTCGACTTTACGCCTGTTGGCGAGCCAGCGAATTTAACGAAAATGGCCGAAATCGGAAAAGAAGGCGTTCTTTGTTTATTGTCGGATAGTACAAATAGCGAAATTCCACATTTTACAATGTCAGAACGACGCGTCGGCGAAAGCATTCATGACATTTTCCGAAAAGTGCAAGGGCGCATTATTTTCGCAACGTTCGCTTCCAACATTCACCGCTTACAACAAGTCACAGAAGCGGCCGTATTAAACAATCGAAAAATTGCGGTATTCGGACGAAGCATGGAAGCAGCCATTGAAATTGGTCAACAACTCGGCTACATTAAGTGTCCGAAAGATACGTTCGTTGATGCCGCGCAAATTAATCGCCTTCCTGCTCATCGCGTCACGATTCTTTGCACCGGAAGCCAAGGGGAGCCGATGGCAGCGTTATCGCGCATCGCTAACGGGTCTCATCGCCAAATTCAAATTATGCCGGGCGATACAGTCGTCTTTTCATCTTCACCAATTCCGGGCAATACAGTAAGCGTCAACCGCATCATTAACATGTTGGCGCGCGCAGGAGCGGAAGTCATTCACGGACCGCTTAGCGACATTCATACGTCTGGTCACGGCGGACAAGAAGAACAAAAGTTGATGATTCGCTTAATGAAACCGAAATATTTTATGCCGATTCACGGGGAATATCGCATGCAAAAAATGCATGTGAAACTTGCGGTTGATTGCGGTGTGCCAGAAGAAAATTGCTTTATTATGGACAACGGCGAGGTGCTTGGCATTAGTGAAGAAGGAGCAAGCATTGTCGGCAAAATTCCGTCTGGCTCGGTGTATATTGACGGAAGCGGCATTGGCGATATCGGCAACATCGTTTTGCGCGACCGCCGCATTTTGTCAGAAGAAGGATTAGTCATTGTCGTTGTGAGCATTAATATGAAAGAAATGAAAATTGCTGCGGGTCCAGACATTATTTCACGCGGATTCGTCTACATGCGTGAATCAGGCAATTTAATTAGCGATGCGCAACAACTAATCGCCAAACATTTACAACAGCTGCTTGAACAAGGAACAAATCAATGGTCGGACATTAAAACGGAAATTACTGATACACTCGCACCGTTTTTATACGAAAAAACGAAGCGAAAACCGATGATTTTACCGATTATTATGGAAGTATAAACAAGAAGGTGCCCGTTTGGACACCTTCTTTTCTTATTCCCCAACAACTTCGTTTTCAAAGCGGTCAATATCGTGATCCGCACCGATGACAATTAAAATGTCGCCTTCGTAAATCATTTCTGATGCGAGCGGTGAAACGATAATGTCGTTGTTTCGTTTAATCGCGACAATGTTAATCCCATATTTCGCGCGAATGTCTAATTCGAGAAGCGAATGGCCATGAAGTTGTTCGTTCGCGACAATTTCAACGATGCTATGGCGATCAGATAGTTCTAAATAGTCGAGTACGTTGTTTGAAATCATATTGTTAGCAATTCGTTCACCCATATCTCGTTCTGGGTGAACAATATGATCTGCTCCAATTTTTTTCAATACTTTTTCGTGATAATCGTTCGTTGCTTTCACTGTAATTTTTTCAACGCCAAGCTCTTTTAAAATTAACGTTGTTAAAATGCTCGCTTGGATGTTGTCACCGATGGCGACGATGACGTGGTCAAAGTTGCGAATGCCTAAGCTTTTTAGAACGTTCTCATCGGTTGAATCAGCAACGACCGCTTGCGAGGCAATGGACGCGTATTCGTTCACTTTATCTTCGTTCATATCAATCGCAAGCACTTCCATGCCTTGTTCGCTTAACGTACGACATACGCTCCCGCCAAATCGTCCGAGGCCGATGACAGCAAACTCCTTCTTTTTCATCCGATATCCCCTCTTGTTCGATTTTCTTCAAGCACACGCAAAAGCCGTTTTTCTAGCATATTGACACCGCCACTACCTGCTTGGTAATGACGAAGTTTACCGTCCGCATCAAATATATAATACGTTGGCACACAGCGATTATCAAACGCCTCTTTTAACCGATGATCGTTGTCAATGAAAATTGGATGGGTCATGCCGTATTGTTCAGCTAGCTGTTTGACGACTTCTACGTTTTCATCGCCATCGCGCCGCGGCATATGAATGGAAATGACGTGCAATTCATCTTGATAGCGATCACGAAAAGCATTGACTTGTTTCATTCCATCTTTACAAAGATGGCAACTCACCGCCCAAAAATGAACGAGCGTCGGTTTCCCGATGAGCTGTTCGCGAGTGACGTGTCCATTCAATACGATCGTTGCTCCGTCTAATGATGGCATTTGTTCTCGTAATTTCATCGTTCTTCTTCCTTTTCATGATGATTTCCTTTCCAAGTGACGTAACGGGTGAGTAGTTGGATGGCGACATCGATGGCTTGTTCGTTCGGATTTAATTGCGCATGGTGCAAACCGAACGGCGACTGTACACCGAGCCAAAACATAAAGCCCGGAATGCGCGCAAGCATGTAGCCGAAATCTTCACCTGTCATCGCCTCTTGACAACGAACGAGGCGGACATCTGTTTCTTTTTCAACAAATTGCATAAATTCGTTCGTTAATGTCTCGTCGTTGTACACTTGATAATACATCGAACCATAATCGATATGCGCCTCGCATTCGTAAGCCTCTTCTATGCCGCGCACGATTGCTTCGATGCGCCCTTTCACTTTTTCCATCGCTTCAGGTGAAAGCGTACGAATCGTTCCTTCAAGACGCGCGCGTTGTGCAATAACATTTTGTACCGTGCCGCTTGTCAGTTTGCCAACTGTAATAACAGCGCTATCAAGCGGATTGACGTTGCGCGAGACGATCGTTTGCAGTTGCATAATTAAGGCGCTTGCCGCAACAACCATATCTTTCGTTTCGTGCGGAAATGCGGCATGCCCACCTTTGCCGATTAAATCAATAAACAGCTCGGACGTATTCGCAAACAACAACCCTTCTTTTGTCGCAATCGTTCCGACCGGATATTGCGGAGCGATATGCAAAGCGAGAATCATATCGGGCATCCATTGTTTCATTTCATCGCTTTCAAGCATCGGAAGCGCTCCACCCGGCCCTTCTTCTGCTGGTTGAAAAATAAAAAGCATGTCGTCACGAATCGGATGATGGACAACGTGAGTGAGCACACCGAGGGCAATCGCCATATGCATATCGTGCCCACAAGCGTGCATGCGTCCTTCATGTGTTGAACGAAACGGGACGTCTGTTTGTTCGTCAATCGGCAATCCGTCCATATCGGCGCGATAACCGATCGTTTTCGTTGGCGCTGTGCCGAGGACACGAACGAAAATGCCTGTTCTCCACGTTTTGATTTGCATTCGTTCTTGCGGAAGCGTTGCAATATAATTCAATATGTATTGTTGTGTTTTAAACTCTTGAAAGCCGAGTTCGGGAATTTGATGCAAATCGCGACGAATGTTTACAAACATTTCGATCCTCCTTTTGAAAAAAGCGTGGAATCGATCCACGCTTTATAGTTGGCGAAGTTCTTGCTTAATTTCTACTTTTGCTTTCGTTTTTTCATCGATTTGTTTAATCACGCGCGCTGGCACACCTGCGACAACCGTATATGGCGGCACATCTTCTGTGACAATTGCCCCAGCGGCAACGACCGCGCCTTTTCCAACCGTTACACCTTCTAAAATGACCGCGTTTGCTCCGATCATGACGTCATCTTCGACGATGACCGGTTTCGCTGATGGTGGCTCAATGACACCGGCAAGAACTGCTCCTGCACCGACGTGGCAGTTTTTCCCTACTGTCGCACGTCCACCGAGCACAGCGTTCATATCAATCATCGTACCTTCACCAACAACGGCACCGATGTTAATGACGGCACCCATCATAATGACCGCGTTGTCGCCAATTTGTACTTGATCGCGAATGATCGCTCCCGGCTCGATGCGCGCTTTTATATGTTTTAAATCAAGAAGCGGGATGGCTGAATTGCGACGATCGTTTTCGACGACGTAATCTTCAATTTTATGTTTATTTGCTTCAATAGCTGCTTCAATGTCCGCCCATTCGCCAAATACGACGCCTGTATGACCGGTAATAAACGTTTTCGCGCTCGGACCGAAGTCGATGTCGGCGATATCTCCTTTTATGTATACTTTCACAGGGGTTTTCTTTTTACTGTTTTGAATAAATGAAATAATTTCATTCGCATCCATCATCATCGTGAGTTCCTCCTTATCGCTTTATTTTTTACTTTAACAAATGAAACAAGCAGTGACAAGCTTATTGTCGCTTTTCGTACATCGAGCGGTTAAACCGTTTTAATATTTCGCGACGGGTAATAATTCCCACAAAGTAGCCAGCATCGTTTTCAACGCAAACGAACGGATGATCAATGAGCAACTTCAACGCTTTTAAAAATGAATCGTTCACATGTAAGCGCGGAATGTTGCGCTGCATCACTTGTTCAACTTTCATCGTCTCTAGTCGTTCAAATTCGATGCGCTCAATACCTAAAATCGCATCCATAATCATCGTCATACTAATGAGCCCTTGTAGTTTATACGTCATATCTAACACAGGGACAGCCGAATATCCTGTGCGCGTTAGTACTAACAATGCGTGTTCTAAATGATTCCCCACTTGTACGTGCGCCACTTTATCGGACGGAATCATCAAGTCAATGAGCGGTGGTTGTTGCATCGTCATTCCGCCTTTCCCAATATAATCCCCATTTGTCATTGTACCATGTTCATTTCGATAAGGAAAAGCGAGAAGTAAAATAAAAAGCCTTCACACATGTGAAGACTTAATTCAACAAATCAAAAATTTCGATGGCGATCATATCAATGTTGTCAAATTGATACGATTTCGGCTTTTCTCCTTTTTCGTACACTTCTAATACGAACGTGTTTGTTTTTTCGTAATATGTGACGCTACATTTTTTTTCACCGTTCACTTCAAAATTGCGTTGCGGCGCTTCGTTCGTTCCTGTTTTTTGTTCTTGTAAGCTAATTAAGCGTTGAATAATGCCTAATAATTGCGACATGACGTTCATTCCTTTCCGATACGTATTTCAACGACTATTCACTACTGTACCAAGAATCGCGGAAAAAGTAAACAAAAACGAAAGCCCACAAAAGCGGGCTTACATTTGAAGCGCGACGTATGCAACATAACCGAGTAAAAGGGCAACAAACACGATGTATGCAATAAAAACTGGATTGCGCACATACGGATGAGCAGCCACCTTTTCGCCAACGCTCGTATCGTATTCGCCTTGCGTTTTTTGCCGCTTACCAACTTGATACGTATATATAAGCCCTCCGACTAATACCCCGCTTGCGATTAGCAAAAGCATCCATGAAAATGTATCCATCATCACTCACCTCATATTTACTTTTCCACCGCAGGCGACGTTTTATTACAGATGGGCATTATGTTCAAATAAATACTCATACGTTAAATCAATAAATAAATAATGATGCTCGTCAATCGGATACGAATACGTACGAATCGTTTCTCCTGTTTCAATGTCGCTATATAAATCAGATAAAATGCCACGCTTGCGTGAGCGCATGCGAATGATATTTTCGAGAAAATACGGTCGCCAGCTCCAGTTTTTCATTTCATATTGTGGCTGTAATTCCCACATATCCCCTTTTTTAAACATGTTCGCCGACTGTTGAAAACCGTCTTCATCGCATACGTAAATGCGAAAACTACAATCGCTTAACTGTTTCGCCAAGGCGGAAATGAGCTCATTAAACGATGATACTTTTTTATGTTTAGCAACAAGATCTGATACGCGCGCTTGAAATTGTTCGGAAATATCGTATAACGTTTGCAGTTTCTTTTTCTCGTGTTGAATAAACGTATGAAATTGATCGCGCAATCGATCTTTTAATAAATCGTTCGGAAGAAATGATGGCGAAGGTTCGTGCAAATAATAACCTTGATAATACCTTCCGCCGTTTCGCCACGCATATTGTAGCTGAAAGGCGTTTTCGATATCTTCATACAAAAGTGTCGCACCAATTTTGCGTGCTAAAAGCGAAATGGAATATAGTACATCGTCGTATGATACGATTGTCGCTGACGTGCGCAACGAATACAAGTCAATTTTCAACAAATCGGGTGCTAACAAACGAATGCGATCTAAATTGCTACTTTCTTTTCCGATGTTATCGACCGCAATTTGAATGCCGTATGTACGCAAATATGTGAGCACGTGCCCGAGTTGTTGAATGTCGCCTTTAAAATGATGTTCCGTAATTTCAAGAACGACTTGATTGAGCGACAACCCTTTTTCCTTGTATTGAAAAAGCAGTTGTAAAAATGATTCACCGCGGTCAATCATTAACACATTGGCATCGCGGTTAATAAAAATAAGTGACGCGGGCTGTTCATTTACGAACTGTTCGAGCGCTTTCGTCGTCACCGCATAATCGACTTCCATGCGAAATTCTTCTGGAATCGTTTCGTCGTGGAAAAATGGGCCGAGGCTGATGACTTCATTGCCATGTTGAAAGCGACCAAGCACTTCATAACCAACAATGCATTGCTCATCGGCGCTAAAAATCGGTTGATAATACGGAACGACTTGATCGATATGTGTTAAAATGTCTAGCGCATCCAAAACGACGCCTCCTCCCCCGTTTTTTCACTCATTATATCATAAGAAATGCGCATCATCGTACCATCAAATAAAAAAAGCGACGTCAAAAAACGTCGCATTAAAACGGATGTTGATTGAGCCATTGCCCGCCGTCAACGGTAATGCATTCGCCGTTAATATAGGCAGCGGCATCGGAAAGTAAAAATGAGGCGACACCAGCGATTTCTTCTGGCGTTCCGAAGCGTCCGAGCGGTACGCTATCTTTCACGCGCTTTTCCATTTCTTCTGATAAAATGAGCTTTTCTGCCCCGCCTGTTCGCTCAATGGGGCCTGGGGCGATAGCGTTTACGCGAAAACCGTATTTTTTTCCCCATTCAACCGCTAACGTGCGCGTCATCGTTAATACGCCCGCTTTGGCGCACGCAGAATGAATGACGCCCGCTCCCGCTCCCCATGCGTATGTAGCGACAATGTTAATGATTGACCCTTTTTGCCCTTTTTCAATCCAATAGTTTCCGACTTCTCGACTACAATAAAACGTGCCGTTTAAGACGATGTCAATGACGCTATTCCATCCGTTAATGGATAGTTTTTCCGCTGGACAAATAAAATTGCCGGCAGCGTTGTTAATTAACGCATCAATTTTCCCGAAACGTTCATCCGTTTCTTTCACCATCGCAGCGACTAATTCTGGCTTGCGCACGTCCATAACGATCGGCAACACGCTCCCGCCAATTTCGTTCGCTGCTTCTTCAAGCGCTTCTTTTCGTCTTCCTGTAATGACGACATGCGCCCCTTGTTCCGCGAATTGTTTCGCCATATATTTCCCCATACCGCTTGAACCGCCTGTCACAATAATGACTTTTCCGTTCATTTTCTCATCCCCTTTATGAATGGTTATTCATTCATTTTTATTGTACTATATATTTAGAAAATTTTTAACATTGTTTTTACTGTTTTTATCAACTTTTTTCTTTTATAATGAGTGAAGAACATTTTACGTATAAGGTTTGAAGCGAATGAAACGACGAGATTTTTTGGAAACGTTTTTTTCTTTGTTCGTCAAAGGGGCATTGCTTTCAACGGCAGGATATATGTATGCGAAATATATTGAACCGCGACGGCTGACGGTGCGTCATTACGATGTCGTGCATCCGCTCATTCCAAAAAGCTTTGACGGGTGTCGACTGCTCCAATTTAGCGATGTGCATATCGGATATCATTATACGGTTCGTCATTTTCAACAAGTCGTCGAACGAATGAATGACTTGAAGCCACATCTTATTTGTTTTACAGGCGATTTGCTTGATGAGCCGAACAAATATGCACATGTCGATGCGATTACATCGCTGCTCTCCCAACTTCACGCTCCACTAGGGAAATTTTGTATTTATGGCAATCACGATCATGGCGGATACGGCACAGACATATATAAACGAATGATGCACACGAGTGGATTTCGTTTACTTGTAAACGAATGGGTATCTGTCAAACGAGGTAGCGAACAAATTGTCATTGCTGGGTTGGATGATTTTATGCTCGGTAAGCCCAATTTCGCAAAAACGGTGCAACAGTTGCCAAAAGAAACGTATACGATCGCTTTAATTCATGAACCTGATCTTGTGACGCAAGCAAGCGTCTATCCGTTTCATCTTCAGCTTTCTGGTCATAGCCACGGTGGACAAATTCAATTGCCATGGATCGGTCCGGTCGTCACCCCTCCGTTAGCGAAACGATACGTGGAAGGATTTTACGACGTCGAGCAGCTTACATTATATGTTAATCGCGGTCTTGGTACGACGCGCATGCCATTTCGCTTTTTAACGCCGCCAGAACTCACGTTATTTACGTTAAAAGCCGGGTTATAACATAAACCCGGCTTGGAACAACAATATGCTCCCAACGATTGACGCACCGATATAAATTAGCGCCTCTTTATGTTGTTTATGCAATACAAGTTGAAGTGCTTCCACGCTAAATGTTGAAAACGTCGTAAACGCCCCGAAAAACCCGACTGTCACCCCAATCGATTGAACACCGGACGAAAGAGCGAAACCGAGCCCGAATGAACCGAGCCAGTTGATGAGCAAAATGGATAGCGGAACAGGTGACTGTTTTGTCCAACGTAGTAGCCATATGCCAAGCTTGTACCGACACCACGCACCGAATGCCCCACCAAGTGCTACATACATCATGACAGTCCACCTACTTGTTTTCCGCCTGCTCGTTCACCGACATATACGCCCGCATAACAACAAAGCAAACCGCCAATAAAAGATATAAGTACATATCCGTTCGCTAATGCAGCATGTGTATGCCATAACATCACCGTTTCTTTACTAAACGTCGACATCGTCGTCAATCCGCCGCAAAATCCCGTACCGATCGCAAGTCGCAACCATTCAGCTATTTTCCGTTTTCCGACATAAGACGTCAGCGCACCGAGCAAAAATGAACCGATATAATTAACAAGCAACGTTCCCCACGGAAATGTGAGAAACGGAAAGATAAGCGCCACACCGTATCGACATAACGCTCCTAACGCTCCGCCTATGGCGACTGCTCCGCTTTCTTTCATCATATCACCTCATTCTTCATCATCTGCAACATCGTAAGCCATTTGAAACAATATCATTTGGCTGTCGATTTCTTCTTCTCCATCTTTTCGTTTCACATAATGATATTCCCCATGTTCATCTTGTTCACGCGCTTTGACGTTATCAGAAAGCAAAATGTGTAGCACCTCAATGAGTCGCTCTTTTAATTCTTGACGGAAAATCGGGAACAAAATTTCAATGCGCCGATCCATATTGCGCGTCATCCAGTCGGCAGACGATAAAAAGACGCGCGCTTGTCCGTGATGGTGAAAATAATAGACACGACTATGTTCTAAAAAGCGCCCGACGATGCTGCGAACGCGAATATTTTCACTTACTCCTTCAATTTGTGGACGTAAACAACAAATGCCGCGCACAATTAAATCAATTTGTACCCCCGCTTGCGACGCTTCATATAGCTTCATGATGAGCTGTTTATCTGTCAGCGAGTTCATTTTCGCGATAATGCGACCGTCACCGTATTGTTTATGGTAACGAATTTCTTCATCAATGAGTTGTAAAAATTGTTGCCGTAAATCAAACGGGGCGACGGATAAATGATGAAACGGTGGCTTTTCCATATAACCGCTTAAATAATTGAAGAAATTTGTCGCATCTTCTCCAAATTGCTCGTTTGCTGTAATAAAGCCGAAGTCCGTATACACTTTCGCAGTCGCATCGTTATAGTTGCCTGTTCCTAAATGAACGAACCGTTCAATTTTTCCTTGTTTTTGCCGAACAATTAACGTAATTTTACTATGCGTTTTTAAATGCGTCATGCCATAAATGACGTGGCAACCTGCTTTTTCAAGCTCTTTCGCCCATTGGACGTTATTTTCTTCGTCAAACCGCGCTTTTAATTCAACGAGAACGGTCACTTGTTTCCCGTTTTCCGCCGCACGCTTTAACGCTTCAATAATCGGTGAATCACCACTCACACGATATAGCGTCTGTTTAATGGCTAACACATCCGGGTCATCTGCCGCATCAGAAATGAAATCGATGACAGGTTCAAACGACTCATACGGATGATGAAATAATAAATCGTGCTCTTTCGCTTTTTCAAATATGTCTTCGTCATCATCTAAATCCTTTGGCGGTTGTGGAATGAGCGTTTCAAAAATTAAATGTTCTTTGTATCGCGCCACTTCATGATAAAACGAAAATAAAAACGTTAAATCAATGGGTCCGTCAATTTTGTACACATCTTTTTCATGAATTTCTAGCTCATCTAATAAATAGTCGAGCACCCATTCGTCAAATCCTTTTTTGCTCATTTCTAGTCGAATCGCAGCGCCCCATTTTCGCTTTTTTAACTCTTTTTCAATTTCTTTTAATAAATCGCGTGCCCCTTCTTCATGAATCGTTAAATCTGCGTTGCGTGTAATGCGAAATTGTGTGACGGATGAAACGGTGTATCCTTTAAATAACGTATAAATAAATGTCGTAATGACATCTTCTAATAGCGCATAAGCGTGCGTGTCGCTATGTGTAGGCAAAGGAATGAAACGACGTAACACAGCAGGCACTTGTACAATCGCTAATTTTTTTCGATCGTCATCATCTTCTTCATCATCTTCAAGGACGATTGCTAAATTTAAGCTTTTGTTTAACAACATCGGAAACGGACGATACGCATCAACAGCCATCGGCGTTAACACAGGAAAAATATTTTTCATAAAATACGTTTGCAAGTATGTTCGTTGCTCATCGCTCCATTCGTTTGGCGCAAGCAAATATACCCCTTCCTCATGCAACATCGGCAATAACGTTCGGTTGTACATGTCGTACTGCAACCGAACGAGCTCATGCGTTTTTTTCGCAATTTTTTTCAACTGTTCTTTCGGCGTTAGTCCTGCTTTATTTTCTGGCTTATTAAAACCAGCCTTCACTTGATCTTTTAAGCCAGCGACGCGCACCATGAAAAACTCATCTAAATTCGAGCTGAAAATCGCTAAAAATTTCAATCGTTCTAATAACGGATTGCGTTCGTCCATCGCCTCCTGCAAGACGCGCTCGTTGAACGCTAGCCAACTTAATTCGCGGTTGTTGTAATAACGCGGATGACTAAAATCCATTCTCATCCCTCCAAATGAAACTGTAATTGAATCGGGCGTTTTAACATTTTTTCCACATGCTTTTTATGTTTTTCTGCTTGATACTCCTCCGCCTTAAACGATTGACTGCAAAAAATGTGTATGACGAGCGTTTCTTGTTGAAGTTCGAGTTGCAGGCGGTTGACGATATTTCGCTTCGTGTCGTTTAAGCTATAAGCAAATTTTAATAGCGCACCAAGAAAACGAAGCTTTTTTTGTTCTGCACGAGTAAACCACGAATGAAACGGCTGGACGTATTGTTTAAACAACGTTTTATTTTTAAATGAAGCAACAAGTGCTAATTGCACACGATCGCGATGGCTTAATCCGTCAATCGTTCGATTAGCTAAAAGGTAAAACGTATGTTGGCTGCTCGCTTCTTCATCGACATATTGTCCTAAATAAAACACGTGGGTTGCGCGTTTTAATAGAACGAGGTCTTCGCCTGTCAATGGGAAAAGGGAGAGCGAACGCATTTGTTCAAACAATTGGATAACTAGCTTTAATACGTGCTGCACATGATTTGTATTCACTTCGTAGTCTTGGGCCAATTCAAAAAAACTTTCATCTAATACGCTGGGAAAAATAATCGGTCCAAACTGTTCGTAAAAAATGCCGTCGCGCAATCCTTTTCGACTTAAAATAAACATCGTCGCATCGACCGTTTCGTATAACGTTTGGAACACTTCGACAGCTGGAATAATTAAATCAGCCCGATCTTTCGATAACGCCTCCACTTTTTGAAGTTGTTCAAATGTAAGCGCGCGCAAATATTTTTTTACTTGCACAATATGCTCACGATTCATTTCATATTGATGAATGCCGGCAATCGGGTAGTTTTGCAACATTTGATGTACTTGGACGACGTTGCGGGCGCTTCCACCAATCGCAATGATCGGCAAGCGACGTTGTTTGAGCCACGGAAGCGACTGAAATTGTTTTTCGACGTATGCTCGTAACGTTTGTAGTTCTTCATCGGTTGGCACGTTTCCAGCGACAAATTCACGCTTTAAAGATAGCGCACCAAACGGAAAACTATGATAGTCGACAAGTTCGCGATTGTAAAAATACGTTACTTCCGTACTTCCCCCACCAATATCAATCGTAATTCCTTCATAAAACGATGTCGATTGAATGACAGCTAAAAAACCGTAGTATGCTTCTTCATATTCGGATAAAATACGAATGTGAAAATCCGTTCGTTCCGCAACGATACGAACGATATCGTCGCGATTGCGCGCTTGACGAATCGTTGCCGTTGCGACACATTTCACATCGTGCAACCGATGGAAGCGCGTCACATCTTGAAACGTAAGAAGCCCGTCTAAAAGAACGCGCAATCCTTCCTCCGTGAACCAACCGTCTTCAGTTAAATAGTTGCGCAAGCGAGCGGCAATTTTTACGTTTTCTCGCTCGCGCAAACGACCGCTTTTACTTTGTTCGTAAATGACAAGACGCATCGTATTTGAGCCAATATCAATAATACCGTACTTCAACGTTCAACCTCCCTAAAAAATAAATTGAAAATTTTCCAAAAACATAAACGATCGTGTATAATATAAGTGTACCAAAATAAAAAGGAGTTGAGTAAATTATGGAAACAGTCGAATGCACCGTTGAAAATTTGTCGGTCGCGCTGTTTACTGTCAACCGTCATGCGAAAACAGCTTTAAACCCTTCTTACTTGTATTTATTAAAGAAAAAAACGATTGAAAAAATGCTCGAAGAAGGAAAAGCGAAAAAAGTTGGGCTTCATTTTTCCCGAAATCCGAAGTACAGCCAACAAAAATCGGATGTGCTTGTGGCGATCGGTGCGTATTACTTCCACATACCTCCAACAAAAGAAGACTTCAAGCATTTGCCTCATCTCGGTACGTTGGACGATTCATATCGCAATCCTGTTGTTAAAATGCCGTTGTCTCAAGCGAAGCGATTACTACAAGCATATACAGGCATTTCACCAGAAGATGCCGAGCCGAAAGCGAAAAGGTACGATTGGGCACGTCCGCATCGGTTCGGGAAAACGTTTCGATAAGGACAAGCCTCCTTCGAAAAGTAACAAGCATATTTATACACTCTATTATATTACACAAAAGGGGCGGCCTCTTAATGAGATCGCCCTTTGTTATGTTGGATTAATTGTTCAAATTGTTCAGCAGAGAGGGGCTTGCTGAAGTAGTAGCCTTGGGCGCGGTCGCATCCTTCTCGCTGTAAAATCGCAAGCTGTTGTTCCGTTTCAACCCCTTCAGCAACAACTTTCATCTGCAAGCTGTGCGCCACTTCAATGACAGCGCGAACGATCGATAAATCGTATGAATGTTTCACCATATCTTGTACAAACGATCGGTCGATTTTAATGATGTCTACTGGCAATTTTTTTAAATAATTTAATGACGAATAGCCTGTCCCAAAATCATCGACAGCCAGTTGCAATCCTAAATTTTTTAACGACTGCAACTGAGCGAGCACATAATCGACGTGATGCATCGCCATACTTTCAGTAATTTCTAACTTTAAACAAAATGGGTCTAAATCGTACGTGTGCAACACATGTTCAATATGTTTGACTAAATCGGCTTGTAAAAACTGTTTAATGGATATATTTACACCTATTTGGACATGTGGCAGACCTTTTTTTCTCCAAACTTTACTTTGTTCACATACTTGGCGCAATACCCAGTCGCCGAGCGGCTGAATTAAGTTCGTTTCTTCGGCAATCGGAATAAACGTTGCTGGTGAAATCCAACCGCGCTTCGGGTGGAACCACCGCAATAACGCTTCAACCGCAACAATATTGCCTGTTTGAATATCGACAATCGGCTGATAGTGAACGGTAAACTCATTTTGCTTTAACGCTTTGCGAATGCTATGTTGAATGTACAATTTTTCTTCGTTCGTCTTTTTTAATTCGTTCGTATAAAAACAATACGTATTTCCACCGTTTTCTTTCGCAATTTCAAGCGCCAAATCGGCACATGAAATGAGCGTCGTCCAATCGGTTGCATCATGAGGAAAGACGCTTACGCCGATGCTTGGCGTCACGGTCAACTCTTGGTCAGTCAGCTGAAATGGGGGCGTAAATAGTTGAATGACGTCGCCGATAATGCGACGTAGTTCATTTCGATCAATCGTATAAAAAGCGAGAAAAAATTGATCGCGATGTTGTCTTGCAACGATGCTCCCTTCATAGCGCCGCAAACGCTCGGCCACTTGTTTTAATAATTCGTTCCCACACTCATAGCCAATTAAATCGTTAATAAATTTAAAACGATCTAAATTGAGCGATAATAACGCAAACGGCTCACGTTTATTCATGCGCGCACGAAGCATGTCGCTAAATGCATCGTACGATAGCACACCTGTTAATATATCCGCATCATCGTGATCGAATAAAAAGCAACCTGTCCAAATGAAGTGCGAATGGAACGAATATACGTGCATATACGCAGGACGATGATCGACAACGGTTTTGCCACGCCACGCATCGTTTGTATGTAATGTAGCCAAAACTTCATGGGCGCTGTCAACAAATTGTTGGACGACTCCGTAACGACGTGACAACTGGTTCATAAACGAATCGTCCATATACACAATCGTTCCGTCTTCATTCGTAATAAAAAAAATGGCATATTGGTCAAACTGTTGCCCAACGGCCTTCCATTTCGCAAATGGAGGGTGTTGGTACAGAAACTGTTGTTCACTCATGTTGTAATCCTCGCTTTTTGTTTTCTTCCCTCCCTCTTTATTAAAACATATGGTTCAACAATTGAAAATATTTTTTCATGAAGAAATACAAATTAGTCAATTGTTCCTGTCCGTAAAATCGATACGTTCACATCGACATCAATTTGTGTATCTTGATACAACTTATCCCATTGTTTCGACGTCAGTTGCAACTTGCGCACCGAATGGTCATATATTTGCCCAAATCCGATCGGATCGGTTTTGTATGATTTTAATTTATGTAATACACGCTCTACTTCTTTTTTCATTTGTTTCTCAATCGCTCGTTCAAGAATGTGGACGTTATCTTTTGTAATCGGTTTTAACTTGGTTGATGTTTCTAATATTTCACTTTCTATTTCAATGCTTGCTTGAAAGCGAGGAGTTGGTTTTTGCTGAACGAGTGTGATGCTTCGTTTTGTACGAATTTCATTTAAAACGATATTCACTTTTTTTCCACGCTTTTTCACGATAAGCGGTGAAATGTCATCAACGAGCAACGGGACGTCTTTAATGCCGACGTTACGTCCAGATGCTAATAACTTAATATAAAAACTTTCATCTAAACTCGCCCTTCCAACGTACCGATCGCCTTTAAATAAAGCGACATGCTGAATAATCGGCTTCCCATCGCGCAACGTTAAACATGGTAACGTCGGGTCTTTTCCTACGTCATAATAATGGGCAATAAATTCATGAAGCGTTGCCGCTAATACCGATTCTGTTTTTGCATTTTTTTCAATTAGACGATACAAATACGTTCCGATATCAGGCGTATCCTCCGTTTTTTTACTCTTGATAATATCAACAGCACTCGGATCGCCAACAGCTAAATAAACGAGCGAGCCAATATTCGCATCGCGCTGCAACGTATCTGTTAATGGATAAATTCCTTCTTTTTCTGCTAGTTCTTTTCCGTATACAGCGACACGAATTTGCCCTGACCCTAAATCGTGGCTCGTTTGTGCCTCTAAATCTTGACGCACCCCTTTGCTCGTCACATCTGTCGCTTCAATGACTTCCGACATCGACGAACCGGTCGTTTGAAACGAAAGCATGACCGATGCCCCTTTATATTGTTTTCCTTCTTTATCAAACCCAGCAGCGGTAATAATGCCTTGCCGTTCTAACACGCGCGGTTGTACACAGCCAGAAAGCAATAATGTAAACATAAGTAGCCATTTCATTGTTTTTTCTCCCTCATCCATGCTTTGTATTTGACAAGCATATACAAAATAAATGGATATACGAAACTTAACCAAAAGCCGTACCATCCGACTTGATCAATAAATTCGTTAATCGTTGCCCTTCGTTTAAATAAAATGGCAACAAAAAAAGACATGGGCCCAAAAACAAAAAGCAAATATTTTTGTTTGACGTGAAAAAGCGCTTTTCCGCCACGCGTCATCGCCCACATAAACATAAGTAAATTCGGTAAAATGACGAGAAGCCAAAGCGGAATGACGACATATTCAAATCGCTCAATAAACGGAAATTTAATGATTGTAAACATCGACAACGACGCCCAAATCGTCACTTCGAGTTGCTTCGGGCTAAAAAAGGCGATGGCGATGACGGTCACTACAGCTACGAGAAATGTTGTGAGTAAAACGCCAAGTTGGGCGTAACGATGGGCGCGTTGTTTTTCTTTTACAAATGGATAAATGATGTACAATACTTCAAACCCGAGCATCGTATATGCTGTTTTTAATACGCCGTTTGCCATTTGTTTCGGCGTCGCTTCAAAAATCGGCAATAAATGAATCCATTCCGCGTATTTCAGCGGTTGAAATACGACGACAACAATCCAAATCGCCATAAAAAATGTGATAAAACTGACACCTGCTACGAGACGAAATCCCCCGCCGTATAGTGCATATACGGTTAACACAACTAAAATAAGCGCCCCGCCCCAAAGCGGAAAGTCAGGATACATCCACGTTAACGCCATTTCAACATAGCCGAGCAAAATGGACGTATATGCCATTAAAAAATAAACGACAACTGCAGCATTCACCATCCAGCCAAACACGCGACCATAAACGAACGTATGAAGCGAAAAAATGTTGTCGTGCTCTGTTTGTTTTAACGTTTGATATATGACGAAAACGACGAGATGAATCCATAGACCGCTTAGCAACACAGCAATCCACGCATCTTGACGCGCTTCGACGAAAATGACGCGCTGCACACCGACAATTCCAAGTCCAATTTGTGCGGTATGAACGAGGAAAAAAACGAGATAAGCGTTAATCGATAGCCGTTCGTGTGGCGTTTTCATCATTCATCCAAATCCTTTCGTTTCATCGCTTCCCGCCATGAAAAGCGGCGAGAGTTTTTTGGACGGTTCGTCTTCGGACGTTCGCCATAAAATTTAATTGGCAAACGAATGAGCGCATATTTCATATCCGCAAAACGAAACGGATAAACAGGCGACAAATATGGTCTTCCAAGCGATGTCAGCTTTAATAAATGAATAAGCAAAAGGCTCACGCCAATAAAAATACCAACAAGTCCCCAAAGTGCCGCGAGTAAAATGATCGGAAAGCGTAAAATGCGAATCGTTGCGCCCATTTCATAACTTGGTGCGGTAAATGAACCGAGCGCGCTTAATGCAACGATAATAATGAGCACGTTGCTCGTAAATCCCGCATCGACCGCCGCTTGTCCGAGAACGATACCGCCGACGATACCCATCGTTTGACCAACTTTTGTCGGCAAGCGTGCGCCTGCTTCGCGCAACAGCTCAATCATAAATTCAAGAAATAACGCTTCAATCACAGGAGGGAATGGTACACGTGAACGCGATTCGCCAATCGTCAACAACAAAGCAGAAGGGATGACTTCATAATGATACGTAATGACAGCGACATAAAGTGGCGATAAAAAGATAGAAGCAAAAATACCGAGCATACGAACAGCGCGCAAAATCGTGCTCATCGTCCAACGTAAATAAATATCTTCCGTCGTTTCAAAAAAGCTAAAAAACGTCGTCGGACAAACAATGACCGTCGGGCTGCGATCAACAAAAATGCCGATGCGCCCTTTCATTAAGCTATACGCTAATCGGTCAGGAAGTTCTGTTAATAAATATTGTGGAAAAATGGTGTATGCATGATCGTCTAACAGTTGAGCTAATACGGAGCTATCAATGACCTCATCAATACGCAACTCCGATAGTCGTTGTTTTACGGTTTGAACGTTCGTTTCATCCGCAATGTCTTGAATATAGACGACGCGTACTTCAAGTTTGTTGCGTTCGCCAATTTCCACTTTTTCCGTTACTAAATGTTTATCTGTAATGTTTTGACGTAAAATGCGAATATTTGTATCAATCGACTCGGTAAATGATATTTTCGGTCCTAAAACGAGCGACTCCGTTTCTGCTTTTTCAAGCGACCGTTCGACTTTTTCAGCGATGTTGACAGCAAGCGTACGCTTCTCTTTTTCAATAGAGATAACTGCCCAGCCGTCACGTATAGCGGATGCCATTTCTTTTTCTGTTTCACATATACGTATTGCGCCAACCGGCAAACAACGAGCAAGCTCATCAATCGAAACATATTTTTGTTCATGAATAAACGCTAAAACGTTTTGTTGGAGATGGTCGTGGTTAATTAAATTACTTAAAAATAAAACGTTAACGATTTTTCCTTGACATCGAATGCGCCGGCACATGAAATCTGGTGAATGGGCGAGCAGTTTCGCGACATCATCGACTCGATTTTTTTTCGTAAACCACATGATGTTGTCCCCTTTTTCTTCCGCTTCGTTTTTTACTAGTTTGTAATAACTGCCCGTTTTTATACAAAAAAGAGGAAACCTTATTCGGCTTCCTCTTTTGGCATTGGAATAAAAATTTCTCCTTGTCGTTCTTTATTCAACAACATTTGTAAAATCATTTTCGATAGTTGGCTCGGTTGATACGGTTTGACTAAATAGCTACTTGCCCCGAGCGCCATCCCTTTTTCTCGTTCTTCTAAGGCGGAAGAAATAATAATTGGAATATCGGAAAGCTTGTCGTTTTGTTTTAACGCTTTTAACACGTCCCAACCAGATGCGTCGTGTTCTTCTAACATAATATCTAAAACGACCGCATCTGGTTTTTCTTTTTCAATGAGGGCAATCGCTTCTTTTCCTTCCTTCACATGTTTGACGCGAAAACCGCTATCTTTTAATTCTGCTTCTAGTAACGCCGCTAAATGTTCGTCATCTTCCACAATAATGACGTGCGCATGCGCGTACTTTTCGTTATTGTCGCGCTCCTCTTCTTCTGCGTTCGCAAGGGCAACAAGCGGAAGCGATACGGTAAACGTACTTCCTTTTTTCAATTCGGACGTGACGCTTACTTCCCCTTCGTGTGCTTTTACAATTTCTTTGACGATCGCAAGTCCAAGCCCTGTTCCACCAATACGGCGGCGATCCGAGTTATCGACGCGATAAAATTTCGTAAATAAGTTTGGCAACGCTTCTTCAGGGATGCCTAATCCTTCATCTTGCACATCGATACATAAGCGATTGCCTCGTTCGTAAATTCGCACCGTAATGTTTCCGCCTTCTGGTGAATATTTGATCGCATTGCTAATTAAATTCGTAAACACTTGGGCGAGTTTATCGCGATCGCCTAACACCGTCGTTTTATCCGTTTCTTTTTGTAAATGAAACTGATGGATTTTCGTATTTACTTTTTGCGTTTCGATCACACTTTCAATAATAGATACGATATCTTCATATTTTTTATCGTACGTCTGTTTTCCAGACTCCATTCGTTGCACGTCTAAAAAGTCGTTAATAAGCGCAGTTAACCGTTTTGCTTCTTGGTAAATGGTTGTTAAATATTTTTTTTGACGTTCTGGTTTTAATTCCTTCGTTAACATCAGTTCCGTAAAGCCGAGCACGCTTGAAAGTGGCGTGCGCAATTCGTGGCTGACGGTGCTAACAAATTCTGATTTCATTTGATCGACTTCAAATTGTTTCGTAATATCGCGATGGACAAATACCGTTCCTTGCCGTTCACCGTTACGATATAACGGTTTGGCGTACACTTGCATCACTTTTCGTTTTTGTGGTAAATGATATACAAACGGTTCATGTTCTTCATCGCCGTTAAAAATAATGGCTTGTAAATAATCGCATAGCTTTTTGCCCGCATCAGACTGTTCAACTAAACCGCGCGCCCATTGTTCATAACTTGCTCCTTCTAGTTCAGCAATCGTCTCTTTTTGAAGCAAGGTAACCATTTGTTTATTTACCATCACGCTACGGCCGTCACGATCAACGAAATGAATCCCTTCTTGCACCGTATTTAAAATATGTTGCACCGTTTCGCGCGCCTGTTCGGACTGTTCATATAGCGCAATTTTTTGCAATGAAATCGATATTTGTTTCGTTAAGCCGACATATTCTTGAATGTCTTCGTCCGAAAACGGTCCGCCAAAACGGCTAAACACTAAGATCGCCTGCACGTTGTTTGTATTGGATAACACAGGTAAAAAGACGTCGTGCACGAACATCGTTTCTTGATGATACCCTTTTTCAGACGGTGTCAGCTCCCGCTTCAACATAAACGGCTTTTTTTGTTCGAATAATCGCTGATGCAGCCCGTTGTATATATACGTTAAAAACTGATGGACGCCTTCTTCTGATAAACCGAACGAGGCGTGCGTTTTTTCGTCGTTCATTAATACGATCATGCCGCGGTCCGCTTCCATCACACGCGCCATATTGCAAACGATATTTTTTAATACTTGTTGTTTATCAAGCGAGTTCGATAGTCCGTTAATAAAATCGTTGCGCCGTTTTAACTCTTTTTCACGCGCTTGCATCGTCTCAAGCGCTTGTTCAAGCTCCGCTTGTTGTACTTCTAGTTCGTCCTGTTGAGCAAGCAACTCTTCGTTGTGCGCCATTAAACTTTCTTCTTTTTCTTGAATGCTCGTTAACATTTTTTTAAAAGCATTAGCTAATTTGCCGATTTCATCTTCTCGTTTAGTCGTTTCTTGCATGTCATAAACGACTTGTTCATCGTGTGCGATTTTTTCCGCCACTTTCGCAAGTTCATTAAGCGGTCTGCCGATTTTTTTCATCATGATGCGCGCAATCGTAATTAAAATAGCTAAAATCACAGCAATGAATAAAATAAACGCCGTTTGCGCCGTCGTTTGAGCATTACGTAATTGTTGAAATTCACCATCAAGTTGTTCAGTTAGTCTGTTTTTATACGTTTTCATTTGAAATTGAAATTGTTCAATGGACGCTGTACCGCCATTTTCTGATAAACTCAACACTTTTTGAATGTTTCCATTTTCAAACGCTTCGATCGCTTGCGGAACGAGATTGCCAAAATAATAACTCGCAAACTGACGCGCCTTTAAAATAAATTGCGTATCATCTTTTGTCGTTGCGACGAGTTCGAGCGCATCAAGCGCCGTTTGGACATTTTCTTGTTCGCGGAAAATGCTCAATTTAAACTCTTTTCGATTAAATGCTAAATAGCCACGCGCATCGGAAAACGCTTGATTAAACGCCCGTTCGATTTCTTGGGCGTATTTCATCTTCGTTTCGATTTGATTCTTTTTTTGTTCAAACGATGTCGTTAATGACGATTGATAGACGAGCAATGATGCCGAACCGATCATAAATACGACTAGAAAACTAACGACAAGCACGATAAATTGTCTTGCTAAACTTTTTCGAAAGTAATTACGCATCTTCTCCATGTAAAATCGCCTCGATTCGTTGCACAAGTTCTAGCGGACTATACGGCTTTGCCATAAAGTAATCCGCCCCCGCCTCTAGTACGCGTTGCTTGTCGGCTTGTTGGCTTTTTGCCGACAGCATCATAATCTTTACATGTTTTTTATCGGGCATATTTCGTACTTGTTGAATGACTTCTAAGCCGGTATATATTGGCATCATATAATCAAGCAAAATTAAGTCGTAATCGTTTTGTTTAATCATTTCAAGCGCCTCTTCCCCATCGCACGCTTCATCAATGTCGTGTCCTTCATCTTCTAACGTATCAACGACAAGCATGCGCAATACTTCTTCATCTTCCGCTAATAAAATTTTTGCCATTATTGTCCCTCTCCTTCAAACTTCTTATATGTTTGTTTCACGATTTCGTATGAACGTTTTAACCGTTCGTGATACGTCGGCTCTTCCCAACCGTCCCATGTGTACGTATAAAATTGTTTTGCATCTAAATGGGCAGGGAACGAAAATCCTTTTTCATACACGCCGACGCGAATGCCGTCAATTGTTTCGCTACTTTGTAGTCCCTTCTGCCACATATCCCCCATCGCTTCATGCATGCTCGGGTCTTTCATATTTAACAGCGCCCATGGAATGCGAATTTCATATCCGTCTTTTTGTTTGCTGACGCTCACGTCCGTTAATGAATTGTATGCTTCATCGTGCGGATTGGCTGTGCCGAACGTCATGACGCCTGTTTCATAAAAGTCGAATGGGTATGTTTTTCCTTTAATTTGTAGTTTTTTATTTAATGTTAAGCGAATCGGATGATACACGCCGTTATTTTTTTTGTTCGCATACGGCAGACGATCGATCATATTTAAAACGTGTCCGTAATGATAATAAAACGAATCGTAATAACTATCAATCCATAATCGTCCTTCTTTTTCCCCGCGTAAATGGAGGACGAAGTCAACTCCTTCTGTTTTGACATTTGGCACGTCGAGAATGGTTGATTGTCCTTGATTGTTGATCGTGTCAAATAAAAGATATACGTCTTTGTTTTGCTTTACAGTGGTATCGTAACGAATGTATACGTATCGTTCGTCGCTCGTCATATATAGCGCACGACCGTTTTGTTGAAACGCTGGGGCGATTTGTTGGAATGCCCAATCTTCTTTTCGTCCGTCAACTTTGATCATTTTCGTTTCGTCTGGCGCAGGATCAAAACTTAATAAACCAAATTGTTGTTCGTTCGTTTGCGCGTTTGACCAAAATGGACGACGGTCTGGATTGTCGTAATCCATCGTGTTCCACGTTCGTTTAAACCATTCATCTTGCCATGTGAAAATAAATCCGCCTGCCATGTTTTCGTGCACAATATCTTCGAATAGTTTTTTGTTGATGATGCCTTGCTGTTGCTCGGAATGAAATCCTTGATTCATCCCGTATACGTTGCGGTGCGTCATGCCGCGCGATGATGGTACGCCAAATTCTGCGACAACGATCGGCATGCGATGAACTTGCTTCATATCGTGCAAATAACCGGCATAGTTGTTTTTCTTGCCACGATGGTCGATGTAATTGACATATTTCGGCTCATAGTTTAAAAAGTCTGGATAATACGGGTAAATGTGATACGACGCAAATAAGCCGCTATGCATAGCGTTTGTCGTATAAATGACGTTCGGGTTGACGGACACAAAATCTTCTTTTTCTAACGGTTCGCTCGGATGTGTTAACAAATCGGTCGTCACCCAGTTTGTAAAGCTCACCGGACGTTGCCAACCGTACGTTTTCGTTTCATAAGCAATCGCTTCATCCATCATGCGCGCAAGCCAAATTTCAAACGGCGAAGCACCTTTTGTATACACGTACGTCCCTTGATAATCTGGCAAACCAGCGTGTTTCGTATTTGTTGCATAAACAACGGTCGGTTCCCACTCGACACCAAAAATCCAGCCGAGTACATACGGCGAAATATCGAAGCGATATACACCGCTTGCATGCCCCGGGCGAGCTGGGATGATTGCTTTTCCATGAACGATGTCAATCGTTCGCTTCATTTCAGCAACAAATTCCTCTGTATTGTCTTTCGCAAACGCATCGTTTGTTCGTAAAAATGTTTCCTCATTGATCCAAACGCCATGGAATAAATATAAAGGCTGTTGTGCGATTTTGTTATATTCATAAAACGCTTCATAAAACGCGGGCGGATGAATCGTATACACCCGAACAGCGTTGGCATGCATCGCGCCAATTTGTTTAAACCATCGAAAATATTCTTCTTTCGTAATCGCTGTTTCACCCGGGAAATGACCCGGTTTCGCGATGCCCATATTCACTCCTTTTAACAACATATTTTCCCATTTGCCGTTTTTATAAATTTGGATATATTGCTCTCCAACTCGTCCAGCAAGTTGAATGCCGTCGTCTGTTTTCGCTACCGTTCGCTCACGTTTTTGTTTTTCGTCATCATGCACATGTTTTAAAATCGTTTTCATCATCGGAACATACGCTTTCCAATAAAACGAGACGGTGTTATTTGGATCGTGGCGCGTCGTCCATTTCCGCCATATGTCGATGCCGACCGTTTGATAAATGCTCGGCACATCCGGTTGATCGGCGTAATCGCCACAAAAATAGTACGCATCGTATTGCTTGTTGCGATGATGAACGATTGCTGGAAATGTCGTCGGCAAGCCGATCGCTTGCAATTTCTCTTTTCCGCTTTCCGATAACGAAAGCGTATATGTCGCTAACACTTCATCGTCATATAGTGGCTTAACGATATCAAACCAATAGGAATATGGAATCGAACCGTCAATCCGAAGTTCTTTTTTCCCTTTGTCCGTCGGAGTAAAAAGCACCCCTCGTTTTCCGATTTCTTTTTTATTTAAAATGACGAGCCGATCATACTCATCGACAAACACATAGCCCGGTCCGGTAAATGTATATCGTTTGTTGTATTGTTTTTCGTAGTTTTCTTTCACCCATACAGGCACTTCGTCATCTTCAAGCTTCGGAAAATAGCGGCCGATCCAGCCCGTCCATTCGACGTTTAATAACGCGTAAAATTTATTACGAACAGCTCGATCCGTTGGGCTTGCAAACGAGTTAAATTCCGCAATGAGCGTTTTGTTTCCTTCAAACATCGCATCGTGCAAGCGACTGACTTCTTGTTCTGTCAATCCGCCATACACTTTTTTCGAGCGTTTCCCTTTCTTTTTTTCTGCAGTGAAATCATTTTCATATACACCGTACGTATCCGCCACATAAATGACGTCGTACGGTTGTAACGATGCCGGCCACGGTCGTTCTTTTTTCCCGTTTGGTACAAAACCAACGTAATCTTTATTTAACTCATAGCGCTCCCCGTTTGGCTTCACATATTTTTGTTGATTTAATAGCCAAACGAGCCCTTCATGTTCGCGATACGTTTCATCTGGAACCGTTTTATTGACGATGAGCATGTTCAACGTTGTTTCAGGCTTCATTTTCCACAGCCAATACGGTGAAGAAATGGCAAGAAAAATACATACTACATATCCAATGAGCCATCGTTGTCGTTTCATCATTTCGACACACCTTTTCTTTTCATTTCTCCCCATCCTTTTCTTTTTAACAGCGCGTCAACGATTCCTTCACAGCGCCATAGCACCGTGAGCGGACGATACCATAACGTCTCTGTCAACGAATAAAAAAAGAGGCGCACAACATCGGAAACGTTGGAAAATTTTCGCACTGTCCATTCTTCTAACAACACGGCAGCCATTGAAAAAATCGAACCGTATAAAACGGAAACGAGGAATAGTAAAATCGCAAATTCTATATATATGTCGCCTAAAATGAGCGAGATGACGATGAGGATGTAACCAAGCAGTTCGACGACAGGTCCAAAAAATTCGATGAGTAAAAAGTAAGGCATGGAAACGAGCCCAATCGACCCATAGCGCGGGTTAAACCACATGCGACGATGAAGCCAAAGGCTTTCAAATAATCCGCGATGCCAACGGCGACGTTGTTTACGTAAGTCGGTCATCGACTCTGGCGCTTCCGTCCAACAAACTGGATCAGGCACGTACACAATTTTTTTATCAGCATCTGTTTCTTTTATAAGGCGATGAAGACGGACGACAAGTTCCATATCTTCTCCGACTGTATGCGCATATCCGCCAGCACGAATGACCCATTGTTTTGAAAAAACACCGAAAGCACCTGAAACAATGAGCAATAAATTGTGGCGACTTAATCCGATCCGTCCCATTAAAAAAGCGCGCAAATATTCGATCACTTGCATAACAACGAGTAGTTGACGAGAGAGGGCGATGCGAATGACTTCCCCTTTTTCAATGTCACAGCCGTTGGCGATGCGCACACTTCCCCCTGAAGCGATCACTTCTTCGTCTGAATCAATAATGGGTTTCATGACTTTTAAAAAGGCGCGGCGCTCAATGACCGAGTCGCCGTCAATGGAACAAACGTATGGATAAGATGAAAAATTAATGCCTGCGTTTAATGCATCTGCTTTTCCGCCATTTTCTTTGTCGATAACAAATAGGTGAGAAAATTTTTGTGAGCGATATACCGCACGCACACGTTTCGTTTTTAACTGCTCACGAATGACGCGCTTCATTTCAACAAGGTCAAAATCTCGTTTGAGCCGCTCAAGCGTATCGTCTGTTGACCCATCGTTAATGACAACAATTTCATATTCCGGATATTCGATGCTTAAAAGCGAGCGCACCGTTGCGAAAATGCCAGCTTCTTCATTGTAAGCAGGCACTAAAATGGAAACTGGTTTTGTATAACTGACATCGAGCATTTCTTCATACGGCTCCCATTCGTCTAACTCGTACATGCGACGCAATTGCACGAACGAGACGACGAGTAAAAACGTATAAAAAACAATGACTGCAATCATAAAGAAAAAGACAAACAGCGCCGCCAGTTCAATCATATTGTCGACCTCTTTCTAACCATTCAAGCGCCATATCGCGCGCATAGCGGTCATCTGATGTTTGGGCGATTTGTTCGAGCATCGCCAACCCGTTCGGCATGCGCAACAACGCTTCTGCTGCTTGGGATCGAACGGAAAACATCGGATCTTTTATAAGCTCTTTGATCTGTTCGATCAATTCCTCTTTTCGTACGCGCGCACATAATCGCAACGCCATCAACCGTTCTTGCCAAATTTGTGAACGTAAATGTACATCAAGTTGTTCGGTTTCAAGTGGAAACGCCATTTCAGCTAACGCTTTTAAAGCGCGAATGCGATACTCACTTTGTTCATGTTGAAGCAACGTGCGCAAAAACGATACGTGCGCTATTTTTTGCATAATGCCGATCATATCGATTAACGCATATTGTATTTTTTCGTTCCAATCAAAAAAATGATCGACCACCTTCGCAAACATTTTATCGTCCATGCGGGATAAAATGAGGCGATAGTCAAACTGTGTAAATGATTCATCGTTCGTTTTCATATATTCATATACGTGCGGATGGCGAAAAAGAGCAAACATTTTTAACAGTTGGCGCTTCTCCATCATCGTTACATGTTTTTGTTCATACATCTTTTCTAATTCGTGTAAAAGGGAACGAAGTCCAAAATCTTCGATGTAAAAAAGGGCGTTCATCCTTCTACCGAGCCGACGATGATACAATTGTTGGCGCAAGTAATTTGAAAAATAAGTTTCCGCTAATGCCGTCGCTCGTTGTTTTACATGACCGTTAGCTAAAACGCGAAGAAAATGGTCTAACAATTCCATCATCGCCACATGTTGCGCAGACGATGATGGAGGAGTGATTTGTTCGTCGCCGTATGCTAAATGACGAAACAAGATCGGCTCATACAACTGTTTATATGTCTCTACTTCTTGTTTCCATCGGTAGTCTTTTCTTTTTCGCACAATTAAATAAAGAAAAATAGTCAGTAATATGAGCGATAACGTCATGACAATCAAAGTGAACAAAACAAGCGAATGGGACATTGTCAATTCATCCTTTTTAACATATGGCGTATTCTCGCTTCAAGTTCAAGCAATTTAAACGGTTTTGTCATATAGTCGTCTGCGCCAAGCTCAAGGGCGCGGGCAATATCGTGTTCGCTTTTTCGTGCCGTTAACATAATGACTTTGTATCTTGATGAGTCTTTTTGGCTTCTTAATTGTTGCAACACTTCCAGTCCATCCATTTTCGGCATGACGCCGTCTAAAATGACGAGGCACGATTCTTTTCCACGATGCCACTCCGATGTAATAAACTGTTCGCCGTCTTTAAATGCACGTAAATCGAGCGCCACTTTTTCTTTCGCAAACATTTTTTGAACGACGTCGGTCACAATGGCGCGCACGATCGCATCGTCATCAACAATCGCTACTTTCACCGTACGGCGATACGACGTTTCTTGTTGCTTCGCAAGCACGACACAGTTTCTTCCTGTGTTTTTCGCTTTATATAATGCGGAATCGGCAAGCTCAATCCAATGACCGATCGGTTTGGACGGGTCGTTGACTTCCACAAGGCCTGTCGAAAATGTACATGAAAACGTCGTTTCTCCAGATTGAAACGTCATGCGTTCAAATTGTTCGCGCAGGCGCTCAAATACGAGAAACGCTTCGCTCGCTTCGGTCGCTGGCAATAAAACGATAAATTCTTCGCCCCCGAAACGAATCACGATATCGTGCGCACGAACGTTCGTTTTTAAAAATTGGGCAAATTGTTTTAAGACGACATCGCCAATTAAATGACCGTATTGATCGTTTACTCGTTTAAAATGGTCAATATCGAGCACCGCTAAACAAAACGGTTCATGCGTGCGGTGCCAGTCGCTTTTTAATTGTTCATATGCTTGTTTTAAATATTTTCGGTTATACACATGCGTCAACTCATCTAACAAAAGCAACTCATCGATTAATTGTTTTCGCTCGAGTTGCCTATGAATGCGCACGATCAATTCATCAATGTCAAACGGCTTCGGAATAAAGTCATCCGCACCCATTTCATAGCTTTTCATGCGCGTCTCTTTTCGATCATCGATGCTAACCATAACCATCGGAACGAATTGTTGTTTTAATTTTTCTTTTAAAAATGCTAGTACTTCAAATCCTGTTTTCGTTTGCATATGAATATCGATAACAACGCAATCCGGACGAACGTCATAAAACGAAGCGACCGCTTTGACTGGATCGGCAATCGCTACGACATACCACCCGTTTTGTTCAAGATGTTCTTTCACGTACATTAAAAACGACGGATCATCATCAATGAGCAAAACGGTCGGTTCGTCGCCTTGTTTCGTTCCTTGTTCGTTTTGTGCCACTTCTCCAATTTGTTGTTCGTAACAAAGTTGAAAAAGCGGGGCGAGCCGCTCTTTCACATCTGACGCTTTCCACTTTTTCTCTTCATTTTCTCCCCACTGCTCCATTAACTTGCGCGCATAGTTTCCGATGTCGTTCATGCCGATCATCGCAGCTGTGCCCGCAATGGAGTGAAGAAGGCGATAGACGTCTTGATGGGCGATCTCATCAACGTTTTCCCATTCTTCTAACCGTTTGCGAATATTTTTTAAAAAATGTTGGCGATATTTTTCATAACGATCCATAGTGATCCCCTACTACTTATAAAATGTGTTGATCGATCATTTGGACAAGCTCGGCAATTTCAGGTTTACTTACTTGTGCTGTCGCTCCGACGCGCTCTCCTTTATGACGAAGGTCGTCTGTAATTAAAGAGGAGAAAATGATAACTGGCAAATGTTTTAATTTTTCATCTTCTCGAATACGTTTCGTTAAATGATGGCCGTCCATTTGTGGCATTTCAATATCGGTAATGACTAACTGTACTTCGCTTTCAACCGGCTTTCCTTTTTGAACGATCGATTGTAAATAGTTGAACGCATCTTCGCCGTTTTCAAAAAACTCGACGTATACATATCCCGCTTCAGCGAGCGTATCGTGAAGTAGTTTACGTAATAGCGGTGAATCTTCCGCAACGATCAACTTTTTATTCGAACGATCGCGCTTACCTAATTTTTTCACGCGTTCGACGTTAATTCCAGATTGTGGATTAATGTCTACAACGATTTTTTCAAAGTCGAGAAGTAAAATCATATTTCCGTTTAACTTCACAACGCCGATAATTTGACTTTCTAATCCTTGATACATTTGCGACGGTTTTTCAATTTGTTTCCATGATATGCGATGAATTTGCGTGACGTTATGGACGTGAAACACAACTTTTTGTTGATTAAACTGTGCGACAATATATTTATCTTGCGCTGGATTGTTCGATGGCCCAAAGCCGAGCGCTTTCGCTAAGTCGATGAGCGGAAGCACCTCGCCGCGCAATTCAATAATCCCTTCAATGTACGGATGCGCATGCGGCACTTTCGTTGGCGCAATCGGTTGAATAATTTCTTTCACTTTAATGACGTTAATGGCAAATCGGTTGTCCCCAATTAAAAATTCGACAATTTCTAGTTCATTCGTTCCACTTTCTAATAAAATTCCGTTTTTATTTTCCATAAAAAAAACCTCCATCGACATCATTTACTGCTTATTTTATCATACTTCTTTTATGCGACGGAAAAAAATTTTAGTATAAAAACTCGCTCACTTTTCGATTGGCGACGTTTGTGTCGATCGCGCAACGGTCCGCATCGCGTCCGTATTGCCATATCCAAACGTTCGCGCGGCAGTTTGGTACGTTAGGGCGATACGTTGGCGCTTTTGTTGCTGGTGTTGTCCCTGGGCGCGGATAAGAGCTCCATATAATCGTTTGTTGTGCCACACGTTCATCGTTTTTTACCGCTTCACAATATGCTTCACCGAATGCGCCTTTCGTTGGATTTGCATAAATACCCGGACGATATCCGCTCGGATAAAACGTATCGACCCACGCGCGAATCCATGCGGCATCGACTTGAAATTCATCTTCAATATTCGCAAAAATAACTTTGTTTTTCGGAATACCTAGTCTGCGCGCATGAAAAATCGCATTTCTTGCTGCTGTCCTTCCTTTTTCGTATTGTGTCGCCTCGCGAAATGCATTGTAAATCGGTGCAATTTGTATCCCGTTTCTACGAAGGAAAGCGATTTCTTCTTTTGTCAACCCGTCCGATACGTTCGGCACTGTCGTCACATATCTTCCCCAAAATTTCGGAAAACCATATTCCCGTCTCACACATGCAAGCAACGCTTCCGTCACTTTTGCAGCTGAATCAACGCCCCACATGCACCATTCCCCCTTTTTATGTGTCTTTCCATATATATGCGAATGATACATGTCTAAACAAAACTTTCAGTCTATGAAAATAATACTTTATTCCTAGGTAAATTTAACTATAATAAAAATAGATAATCATCGCGGAGGATGTATGATGAAACGAGAGCGACAAAAAAAGCAAACGAGACTATTACTGCAACAAACGGCACTTCAATTGTTTCAAAAACAAGGATACGATGAAACGACCGTTTTGCAAATTACAAACGAAGCAGGCGTCGCAAAAGGGACGTTTTTTAATTATTTCCGCACGAAAGAAGACGTATTGCAAAGTGTATTTTTTTCGTCTGTCGAGCGTGTATATGAAAAAATGAAAAACAATGAACATGAGCATTGGCGTGAACGAATGGAGCGACTGTTTTATGAACTGACAATGATGCATGAGCAGCTTGGACGTAAAGTGACGAAATCGGTTTTACATATATATACTTCTAAACAAACGTTTCCATTTACCCCTTTGCTTCATATGCTTGTACATTTGTTTGAGGAAGGAAAACGATGTGGCGATATTCGAACGAGACACTCGTCTTCATCGCTTGCTTTAATGGCAGTCCAATTATACGTTGGCGCATTACAGTTATGGATTTTTTCACATATTACGGAGCCGTTGCCGACGTTTCTCCATGAGACGTTACATGTATTTCTTTCTTATATACAAAAAGAAGGGGACTAATCCCCTTCATACAATGGCAATGTGATCGTGACAGTCGTTCCGACGTTCAAGCGGCTTTCATATGTAATCGTTCCTCCCATTTGGCGAATCAGACGTGCGGTAATCATGCTTCCAAGCCCTGTTCCTTTCGATTTTGTCGTATAATACGGCAAGCCGATGTTTTTTAACTGTTCTTCGGTCATTCCTTTTCCTGTGTCGCGAATCGTAATGATCACTTGCTTTTCTTTTTCATCGACCGTTTTATGAATCGTCACGACCCCGCCATATTCAATTGCTTCCATTCCGTTTTTTATGACGTTTAATAGCGCTTGTTTTAAATAATGTTTATCGCCATACACATCGCTTTTCCCTTCCGTATATAGCTGCAACGATACGTTTGTCATCGTACCGAGCGGACTTAACAAATGAACGGATGTATGTAAAACGTCATCGATATTCACTTTTTGACGTTCAAATGGCGTTGGTTTAGCTAATGTTAAATATTCGGTAATAATTTGATTCGTTCGATCTAATTCTTCTAAAATGACGGGAGCAAATTTTTTCACGTTTTCATCTGTCGTATCTTCGCTTAAAAATTGGACAAAGCCGCGCACCGTTGTGAGCGGATTGCGAATTTCATGAGCGAAAGATGCCGCCATTTCGCTGACGGTGGCTAGTTTATCGACGTAAATCATATCGTCAAACTGCTCGTTAAATTGAATGAGCCGTTCAATCACGTAAACAAGCGCTAAAAACATGGCGATAAAAAACGAAAAATATACGACATAAAACCGCCAAGGAAGCGGTGGAACGGCGTATATAATCGTTGCGACATACAAAATAAGATAAATGAAAACGATCATAAGCCCATATAATATTTTTCTTTTTACGTTAAAAAAAGACGTACGAAACATCATACCGACGATGTAGGCAAATACGGACACCGCCGAACCTACATAAGCGAATGGGCCACCGATGATTAAACGAACGATGACAACTGTAAATGTGCATAACAACCCTGCGGTTTTTCCAATATATAATGTTGTCACTAAAATGACGATCATGCGAAAGTCGAAGTTCGTTTTCGCAAGCGGCTGAATCGGATACATCATACATAAAATGGCTGTAAATGATGAAACGATACCGTAAATGACTTTTTGTTTCCATGTGAGCACCATTTTTCTTCGGAATGGAAAAAATAAGTTCGCATTAAAAACGAGTGAAAATAAAATGGTGATGTTGACAACGAGTGGTTTAATAATCGCAACAAACATATGATGCCTCCATGATGGTTGTTCCACATGTATTGTAACATAAGAAGTGTGACGGCTATATTCGTTTTTATTTTCAGAAAAAACAAAAACATTGACATCTTTATGAACACGATAGACGTGGACAAATATGGCGCGTTACAATGATTGTGAAAACAAACACGAAAGGTAGTGTCAAAATGAAAGGGTTAGCCATTCTTTTTGAAGAAGATCATACAGTAACGATTGTAGAAGATGTAGAAAAAGAACAGCTAGAAGAAGTGGCCGATGAACAAACAGAAGCTGTTCTTTGGCATGATGAAGAAATCGACTGGGACTACGGTTATTAATAGATCAAGCTGGCGTTCGTCAGCTTTTATTTTTTTGTTTTAATTTTTCGAAATTTTATTTACAATTTACAAAAAACTCTTTATAATGTAGAAAAGGGGGAAGAGTATTCTTCTCGCTAAGGGGGAATGAAACATGTTTGAAAAGTACAATGATATGGCACTCGTATCGCAGCCACACGATGTCGCTAATGGTTATGGGCAAGCAGCACAATTCGTGATCGAACAGGCGTTATTCCGGTTTGAAAGAGAGCGTCTCATGCGCGATATTGACAAGGCGCTTGAAGAACGGAATGAAACGTTGTTTCTAACCCTCGCGCAACAATATAATGAGCTTCTCGCTCGCTATCGTCATTTGGAGGATGTACACGCATGATCGACTGTGATATGACAGAACAGCACATAAGGTGAACGTTTTCTGCAAAACACATTGCGAAACGTTCACCTTTTATTGTTTAATAGAAAAAAACAAAGAAAGGTGAAAGACGATGACGCTACCGATGAATGAACGTGTGCAACATATTCAACTCTCTGGCATTCGTCAGTTTTTTAATCTCGTTTCCAAAGAAAAAGATATGATTTCATTAACGATTGGACAGCCGGACTTTCCGACACCCGATCATATTAAAGAAGCGACAAAACGTGCGCTTGATGAGCAGTTTACTTCTTATACGCATAACGCAGGATATGTACCGTTACGTGAAGCGGCTTGTCGCTTTGTTGAAACGAAATACAACTTGCATTATACCGCTGATGAAGTGATCGTTACCGTCGGGGCGAGCCAAGCGCTTGATATTGCCTTTCGTACGATTTTAACAGAAGGTTCCGAAGTCATTCTCCCTGCCCCTGTGTATCCGGGATATGAACCGATCATTCGGTTATGCGGGGCAACACCTGTATATGTCGATACGCGGCATACAGGCTTTAAACTATTAGCAGAGCAAATCGAACCGCTTATGACCGAGCGAACGCGATGCATCGTGTTGCCGTACCCGTCTAATCCGACAGGAATGACGCTATCGCGCGATGAACTGCAACAAATTGCTACACTTGTAAAAGACAAACCGATTTGGGTCATTTCCGATGAAATTTATAGTGAACTGGTGTTTACAGGGAAACACGAGTCGATTGCAACATCGCTTCCTGACCAAACGATCGTCATTAACGGCGTTAGTAAGTCGCATGCGATGACTGGGTTTCGCATCGGGTTTTTATTTGCGCGAAAATGGATTATTGAGCATATGTTGAAAGTGCATCAATATAACGTCTCATGCGCGACATCTATTTCGCAACGAGCGGCGCTTGAAGCGCTAACAGTTGGGATGAACGATGCGCACGACATGAAAAAGCAATATGCTGAACGAATGTCATATGTGTACGAGCGCCTTCGTACCATCGGCTTTGACGTCCAAAAGCCGAATGGAGCGTTTTACATTTTTCCTTCCATTGCAAAGTTTCATCATTCGTCATTTGATTTTGCGTTACAGCTAGCGAAAGAAGCAAAAGTCGCTGTCGTGCCAGGAAGTGCATTTTCGACATACGGTGAAGGATATATTCGTATATCGTATGCTTGTGCGATGGAGGAGCTACAAAAAGGGCTCGACCGCATCGAATCGTACATAAAAAAAGGTGCTCGCTAAAAGCACCTTTTTACCATTCTTTATACCATTTATATAACGCTTGTGTACCGCTTTGTTCTTCCCCACGCTCCGCAAGCGACTCATACAATTGTTTTGCAAGCTTTAAGCCCGGCAGTGATAAACCGAGCGTTTCTGCTTCGGCAAGCGCGATGCCCATATCTTTAATAAAATGTTTCACATAAAAGCCCGGGGCGAAATCGCCAGCAAGCATTCTTGGAGCTAAGTTGGAAAGCGACCAGCTCGATGCCGCTCCTTGCGAAATGCTTTGCAAGACGCGTTCTGGGTCTAATCCTGCTTTTTCAGCATAAACAAGCGCTTCACATACGCCAATCATATTTGTCGCAATCGCAATTTGGTTGCACATTTTCGTATGTTGCCCTGCTCCTGCTTTCCCTTGCCAAACGATGTTTTTTCCGATATGCGAAAAAAGCGGCATACATGCGGAAAACGCTTCCTTGTCCCCGCCGACCATAATCGACAACGTGCCTTCGCGTGCACCAATATCGCCGCCTGATACAGGTGCATCAAGAGCGAACATTCCTTTTTCCTTTGCTGCCTCATAAATGCGTACCGCAAGCGACGGTTTAGATGTCGTAAAATCAATCAAATACGCGCCGCGCTTCGCATCGTTCAAAATGCCGTCATCGCCAAAGTATATATGTTCCACATCGTGCGGCTCACCAACCATCGTCATGACGACATCCGCCACTTGAGCGACGTCTTTTACTGTTTCTTTCCATACTGCACCTTCTGCTAATAAATCTTCCGCTTTTTCCTTTGTGCGCGTATATACAACGAGCGAATAGCCTGCCCGAAGCAAGTTGCGCGCCATACTTTTTCCCATGACACCAAGTCCAATGAAACCAATCGTTTGCATGTTTCTCTCTCCATTCTAAATCGCTTTGACCATGCCGCCATCGACTAAAAGCGACTGTCCTGTCATATACGTATTTTCATCCGACAATAAAAAGGCGACGACGTTCGCAAACTCTTCAGGCGTGCCGTAACGACCGAGCGGAATGGTCGCTTTCATGCGCGCTTCCATTTCTTCTTTGCGAATGCCGAGTTTTTTGGCGTTTTGTTCGTCTAAATAGGCGACACGTTCCGTTGCGATGCGCCCCGGAGCAACGGTATTGATTAAAATGCCGTATGGGGCAAGCTCTTGTGCGAGCGTTTTTGTCAAACCGACGATGCCGAGACGAAACGTATTCGACAAAAGCAAGCCCGGAATCGGTTCTTTAATGGAAGATGAGGCAATATTGACGATTTTCCCTTTCGTCTTTTTCAAATGTGGCAATGTTGCGCGAATGAGCCGCACGTAGCTGAGCACATTTAACTCAAACGCTTGTTGCCAATCCGCATCTGTTAACGTCGCAAGCGTTCCCGTTTTCGGACCGCCAGCGTTATTCACTAATAGATGAATGTCGCCAAATGTTTCTACTGTTTTTTCGACTAATTGCTCGATCATTGCGTTGTTCGTCACGTCTGTTACAACATAGGCCGCTTTTCCTTTTCCGAGCGCATTGAGCTGTTCAGCGACAGCGTGCAATTTTTGCTCATCGCGGCTAGCAAGCATGACGTTCACTTCTTGTGAAACAAGTTTTGTCGCAATCGCTTTGCCAAGCCCTTGGCTTGATGCGGCTACAATCGCTGTTTTCATTTCCCATCCTCCCCTCAACATATACATTCGCTAACGACGACGCGATTCCTTCCTGTTCGCTTCGCTTCATATAACGCTTCATCCGCCCGCTTAACCATTTGCTCTTTCGTCATTCCTTGTTCGTATTCGCAAACGCCAAAGCTACACGTAATATGCCCAACTTTCGGAAAATGAGTAGTTGCTATGAGCTGGCGAAGCGCTTCCGCTAAACGATACGCTCCCGTTTGCGATGTGGCAGGCGCTAAAATAATAAATTCTTCCCCGCCCCAACGCGCCAATATGTCGCAGTCGCGCAATCGATTCGAAATCGTTTCACACATGCGCGTCAGTACCATATCACCGACATCATGCCCGTACGTATCGTTTACTTTTTTAAAATGATCAATGTCAAACAAAATAATAGAAAACGTATGTTTATATCGTTTCGCGCGATGAATTTCACGGGTAAAAAACTCGTCAAATTTTAAGCGGTTAAACGTTTTTGTAAGTGGATCTTTTGTCGCTAAAAATTCATTCCGTTTACTTTCTTCCTCAAGCGCGGTAATGTCGGTGAGTACGACTAAATACGACTCGGGCTCATCAGGAAACGACGTCGCCTTCACTAAAAACACGTGTTCTTCTGATTGCTTGCACATCATTTTTACTTTTAAAAACGGAATCGTGCGATCAATGAGCGGGCGAAGCCACCGCCTTTCTCCTTTCATATAAAAATAGCCAGGTTCAGCAACAAAATAATCGCATACGTGCGCTTGACCAGCACGAAGTTTTTCCATTTGTTCTCGTCCGAAAAACCGTTGAAACGATAAATTGCAATCGAGCAATCGTTCATCATTTAAAATGCATATTAAGTTTTCTTGAAAATCAATAATCGTGCGCGTATATTGTTTTTGTTTTTCTAGTTCCCGCTCGAGCTGACGTTGATAAATCGAATGTTGCAACGATTGCAAAAATTTTTCGTGGTCAATCGGCTTTAAAATAAAATGATTCACTCCGTATTCAATCGCCCGAATGAAAAAGTCGTTATCGTCATAGGCGGTCGTAATAATAATTTGCACATGTTTATCCATCTCACGAATATGGCGAATAAGCTCTAATCCGTTTAATATAGGCATTTTAATATCTGTAATGACGATGTCCGGGTGAAACGTCGTAAATAGTTCGAGCGCTTCTTGACCGTTTTTCGCTATTTTTACTTCACGAATGCGCCGTTTAAGCAAACGCGTCAACATCTCGCGTGCGCTCGGCTCATCTTCGACATATAATACTTTTACATCTGTTTGAACCGCAATCATGAACCCCTTCCCCCTTTACTTCGCGGCATGCGGATCGTAAACGTCGCTCCATTTTTGGATGATGAAATGAGCAAATCACCGCCCATTTTTGTCACAATCATTTTTGACATATATAGTCCGAGACCAGTGCCGTCTTTTTTCGTTGTCACGTACGGTTCGAACATACGTGGCATGATCGTTTCGTCAATGCCTCCTGCATTGTCTTTTACTTGAATGTAAATGAATGAGTCGTCTGCATATGTACGAATGCAAATGATTCGTCGCCCCACATCCCGTTCAACAAATTGTTCGCACGCATTTGTCAACAAATTAATGAGCACTTGACTCATTTCATTCGGATAGCCATACATGTGCGCACGCGTCCGATTTTGAACGTGCAAATGAACGTCATAATGGTCTAAACTTGCTGAAATAATTTTTAACGCTTGGCGAATGGCTTGAACGGGACGAAAGTACGATGCTTCCTTATGCGGTTTAAAAAAATTGCGAAAATCGTTAATCGTTCGGGACATATGTTGAATTTGAGCAAGACATTTTTGAATAGATGTGCGCAAATATGATTCGTTTAGTTCTCCGTACGTATATGCTTCTTGTATATCTTGTAAAAGCAAGCCGAGGACGTTTAACGGCTGTCGCCATTGGTGAGCGATGTTTCTTAACATTTCTCCCATCGTTGCATAGCGTGATTGCTCAATAAGCATAAAATCTTTTTCGCGATTTTTTCGCACTTCTTCTTCAACTTTTTGTTGGAGTGTTGCATTCATTTGTTCCATTTCTTGTTTTAGCTGTTGAAGTTCCGTCAATTCTTGTTCCCGTTTAATCCCCTCGCCAATCGTGCGAGCAAGCGCCCAAAAAATCGCACGTTCATGAGCGGAAAACATTCGTTTTTGTTCGCAATCGACGACGCTTAAAAATCCCCATCGTTCATCGTGAATAAAAATGGGGGCGATCATAAATGACTGAATGGCGTGTTTCTCAAAAACAGTGCGTACATTCCCATCTAATTCATTTGTATGCCCGACAAACACATTTCCGTCATATAAATGGGCTAAACAATGAGCGTCTTCTGTTGGAAGTACGATGTCATCACGTGGCAGAAAACGTGCAGAGGGTGTTTGTATATCGTAAATGCGTTGCAATGTATATGTTTGGTCCGTTGCATATAAACGAAAAATGGCGACGCGCGTCACATGAAGCGCAATGCGCAAACTTTCTAACGCCGCCATCAGCGAGCGATCCATAGCCCTCTCCTCCAAAAACGAACAAATATAGGCCTTTTATCCTAAATTTATCGTAATTCTCACGTAAAAAAAAATCAAGGAAAAAAATTGTTACAAACACGTAAAAAAGCTAGGCATGATGCCTAGCTTTATACACGAAAACGATGGATGAGTTGTTGCAATGAGCGGCTCATATCGTTTAGTCGTTCTGCCGCTTCTGTCACCGTGCTTAATGCTTTTAATTGTTCTTCCGATGACGCGGATACTTCTTCTGCCGATGCGGCTGATTGTTCTGAAATCGCTGCTAAATTTTGTAATGCAGCAACAATTTGTTCTTTATTCTCGTTCACGTCGTGAATTTGTGTAAAAATATGTTCAATCGCTGACGTTAATTGTTCCATCATCGTCGCAATATGCATAAACGATTCTGCAGTTTCGTTTACTGCTTGTTGTTGCTGGTCGTTCATTTGCTTCGTATGATCAACCGCTTCAGTCGCAAGGGTGGCTTGTTGTTGAATGGACGTAATCGTTTGGCGAATTTGTTCTGTCGCTTGCGCCGATTGTTCGGCAAGCTTACGCACTTCTTCCGCAACAACCGCAAATCCTTTGCCATGCTCTCCTGCACGTGCCGCTTCAATCGAAGCGTTGAGTGCTAAAAGGTTCGTTTGCGCGGAAATGTCGGTAATCGTTTGAATAATCGCACCGATTTGTTTCATTTTTTCGCCTAAATCGGTGATCACCGTTTCAACCGAACGCAATTCGTTTTGCGATTCCGCTGATTTCGCTTGAAGCACATTTAATTTTTCGATGCCCATGTAGCTTGCGTCTTTCGTTTCATCGGAAAGTTGTTTCACACGCTCGGCCGATTGCGTCACCGTACCCATTTTTTCAGATAAATCGTTCATGCGGTCGTTCATCGCATCTAAATTGCTTGCTTGTTCGGATACACCTTTCGCAATATCAGTTACCGCTGTCGTCACTTGTTCGCTTGTCGCCATCGTTTCTTCGGACACCGCGCTTAAATGGTCAGCCGCACCACCGAGTTCTGCGACGGAACGATCGACTTCGCCAATAAGTGAGCGCATATGCGACACCATTTCATTAAAGTGGCTAGTAAGCTGCGCAATTTCGTCTTTTCCTTTCGGTTCGACATGCACCGTTAAATCGCCTGTCGCCACTTGTTGCACGCGCTCATTCAGTTGAACGATCGGTTTGACGATCGAACGCGACACTGCATAAATAAGAAGCGAGGCAAGCACTGTCGCAATGACGACAATCGTCCATGACGTTTTTCCGATCGTCGTTAACGTCGCTAATAAATCTTTTTCTTTGTACACTGCACCGACTTTCCAATTTAACTTTGGAATCGTCGCAAAATACAATAACCGTTTTTCGCCGTCTTGTTCATATTCATAAGCGCCTTTGTCTTCCGAAAACATCGTTTTGACGACCGGATGGTCAGACATATCTTTTCCTTTGTATTGCGGATGAACGATTGCCAATTTGTTTTGGTCAAACAATACCGGATAGCCGTTGTAGCCAACGCGGAATTGTTCAACCGTCTCGGCAAGCGTATTTAACGACACGTCTAAACCGATGACGCCGATCACTTGACCGTTTTCAACAATCGCTTTGGCGATCGTGACAATGTAATCGTTTGTTACCGCATCAACGTATGACTCTGTCCAAATGACTTTGTCTGGCGTTGCCACTGCCGCTTTATACCACGGGCGTGTCGTCGGATCAAAATCCGGCGGCAAATCAACGGATGGCGTCGTATACATGTTGCCGTTTGCTGTACCGATGTAAGCTAATTGTACTTTTTTATGAATGTTTAAAAATGTTGCAAGTTGTTGATCGATCTCTTGCCAAAGTTGTGCATCTTCTGTTTTTGAAAACGTTTGAAATGATTTTGTTTCACTAAATTGCTTTAGCGCATCTTCTTGACTGTCAAAGCTATGTTCAATATCGTCAACAAGCTCTGTCACAAGTGATTCCGCACGCACTTTTGCATCATCTTTCATAACCGATGCCATTTGAACATAGTTGACCGTTTGTGAAGCAACAAGTGCAATAATTAATAATAATGCCATTAAACTCGTTAATTTCATCGTTAATGACCGAAACAAAGTGGCTCCCCCCTAGCTGTGTCGAATGTTGTCGAAAAATTAATAAAGTTGTAGTTTCATTATAAAAGGTTTACATCATCATGTCTATGACCGTTTTTTACTGTTTTTTTTCCATAAAAAAAGAACCGGAGGCGTCCGGTTCTTATCGTTGAAACGTTTCTTTCACGAAACGAACAACTTCTTCTGCTGTCGCAAGCGATAAAATGTGATCTTTCACTCGTTCGGCTTCTTGTTTGGAAAGTTTCTTTAATTGCGAGCGAACGCGTAAAATCGATGTCGCGCTCATGCTAAACTCGTCTAAACCAAATGCTAATAAAATTGGTACAGCTAGCTCTTCGCCTGCCATTTCCCCACACATGCCAACCCATTTGCCTTCTTTATGCGCCGCCTCAATGACGTTATAAATGAGACGTAAAATGGCTGGGTTGTACGGTTGGTATAAATACGATACGCGTTCGTTCATTCGGTCAGACGCCATCGTATATTGAATTAAATCGTTTGTACCGATGCTAAAGAAATCGACTTCTTTCGCAAATTGATCCGCTAATACAGCAGCAGCCGGGATTTCAACCATCATGCCGACTTCGATGTCGTCAGACACTGACACACCTTCAGCAACAAGCTTTTCTTTTTCTTCTAAAAGAATTGCTTTTGCTTGACGAAATTCGTCTAACGTCGCAATCATCGGGAACATAATTTTCAAGTTGCCGTAAACACTTGCGCGCAACAACGCGCGAAGTTGCGTGCGAAACATCTCTTGCATATCTAGGCAAAGACGAACGGCACGGAAACCTAAAAACGGGTTCATTTCTTTTGGAAGGTCTAAATATGGCAATTCTTTGTCGCCGCCGATGTCAAGCGTACGCACGACAACCGGTTTTCCTTCCATCTTTTCTAATACCGTTTTATATGCTTCAAACTGTTCTTCTTCTGTCGGCAACTCGTTACGGCCCATGTATAAAAATTCAGTACGGTATAAGCCGATGCCTTCTGCACCGTTGGCAAGCACACCTTCAACATCATTTGGCGTACCGATGTTTGCAGCAAGTTCTACATGATGTCCGTCGCTTGTAACCGTTTGTTCATGAACGAGCTTTGCCCATTCTGCTTTTTGCGCAGCAAACGCGGCCCGTTTTTGTTCGTATTCAGCAATCGTTTCTTCGGTTGGGTGAATGATGACTTCTCCGTCAAGTCCGTCAATAATGACGATGTCACCGTTTTGAATCGCTGCTGTCGCTTCTTTCGTTCCAACGACAGCTGGAATTTCCATCGAGCGCGCCATAATGGCAGAGTGAGACGTCCGTCCACCGATGTCAGTTGTAAAACCTTTCACATATTTTCGGTTCAATTGAGCTGTATCGGACGGCGTTAAGTCTTCGGCAATGATGACAACTTCTTCTGTAATCATGCTTGGGTTGGAAATCGTAACCCCTAATAAATGAGCAAGAACACGTTTTGTCACATCGCGAATGTCTGCCGCACGTTCTTTCATATATTCGTTATCCATCGCTTCAAACATTGCAATGAACATCGATGCCACTTCATGAAGAGCAAATTCTGCGTTGACGCGTTCTTGTTCAATTTTTTGTTCAACGGCTTGGACGAGTTCTGGGTCGCTTAGTACGAGCAAATGGGCGGAGAAAATAGCCGCTTTATCTTCGCCAAGCTCTTTTAATGCATGCGCTTGAATGACTTCAAGTTCTTCTTTTGATTTAGCGAGCGCTTGTTGAAAACGGTGAATTTGTTCAGCTGGGTTTTCAATCGTTTGTTTTTCAACTGTTAAATCAGGATGTTCTAAACGGTACGCTTTCGCAATGGCGATGCCATTCGATGCAGCAATCCCTTTTAATCGTTTCATTACTCCGCTAATCCTTCTTTTGCTAACGTTTCTGTTAATGCGTTAATCGCGTCTGCTGCATCGCTACCTTCAGCTGAAATCGTAATTTGCGCACCTTGTGGAATGCCTAAAGACATGACACCCATAATGGATTTTAAGTTGACTTTTTTGCCGTTGTACTCTAATTGAATGTCGCTATCGAATTTGCTCGCTGTTTGTACTAACATAGTTGCTGGACGGGCATGAATACCAGATTCTGCAGTTACTTTAAATGTTTTTTGCATATTGCTCATCTCCTCACTTTTTATTTTGAAAACATAGAGGGCGAAAACCCTCTATGTTTTTTTACCGAAAAATGACGTGTTTTGCAAGTAAATTATTTTTGAACGACGACAACGTCTTCGCCTTTTGTTACTGTTCCTTGTTTCGTGATATTTACTGTTTCTCCTGCTTGTAAGTTTGTAAAAATAATTGGTGTGACAACAGAAGGTGCATGTTGTTTTACATATTCAAGGTCCACTTTTAAAAGCGGTTGCCCTTTTTTCACTTCTGTTCCTTCCGATACGAGCGCTTCAAATCCTTGACCGTTCAATTTCACTGTATCAATGCCGAAGTGAATAAGCACTTCACGACCTGTTTTTGATTGAATACCGATCGCATGTTTTGTTGGGAAGACGTTGACGATCGTGCCGTCTACTGGTGATACGACTGTGCCATCTGTTGGCTCAACCGCAAAACCGTCACCCATCATTTTTGTTGAAAATACTTGATCTGGCACTTCAGAAAGTGGAACAACTTTTCCTGTTAACGGTGATGCCACTTGTTCTGTTTCGCCTGTCGCTTGTACAGTTGGTTTTGCTTTTTCTACCGCTTTTGTCGGTACGCGACCTTCCATAATGTCTTTGATTTGTGTTTTTAATATGTCTGATTTTGGTCCGAAAATCGCTTGAATGTTGTTGCCAACCTCTAATACTCCTGCTGCGCCGAGCGCTTTCAAACGATCTTTATCGACATGTTGAATGTCGTTGACAGATACACGTAAACGCGTAATGCACGCATCTAAATGCGCGATATTTTCTTTTCCACCAAGCGCCGCTAAAATTTCGTGCGGAAGTTCACCTGCGTCCGCTGTACTTGTTGTTTCAACTGTTTCTTTTTCACGTCCTGGTGTCGCTAAATCCCATTTACGAATCGCAAAGCGGAATCCGAAGTAGTAAATGACCGCAAACACAAGCCCGACCGGAATGACGAGCCACCAAGCTGTACGACCTGGCAATACACCGAATAGTAAGTAGTCGATGACACCGCCAGAGAATGTCATACCGATTTTGACGTTTAAGATGTGCATAAGCATAAACGATAATCCAGCGAAAATGGTATGAATCGCAAACAATGCTGGTGCAACGAACAAGAATGAAAACTCAATTGGTTCTGTAATTCCTGTTAAAAACGATGTTAACGCTGCAGATGCCATAATACCGGCAACAACTTTTTTGTTTTCTGGGCGCGCTTCATGATAAATGGCAAGCGCTGCTGCTGGTAAACCGAACATCATGAACGGGAATTTTCCTGTCATAAATGTACCTGCTGTTAATTCAGCACCGTCTTTAATTTGTTCGAAGAAAATACGTTGGTCACCGCGTACAAGTTCACCTGCTTTGTTCACGTATTGACCGAACTCAAACCAGAACGGTGAGTAGAAAATATGGTGTAAACCGAACGGAATTAATGCGCGCTCGATGACACCGAAAATGAATGCTGCTAACGTACGGTTTGCATCAATCATATTGTGCGAAAATGCGTTTAAGCCATGTTGAACAGGTGGCCATAACCATGTCATCGCAATACCAAGAATTAATGCCGATGCGGCTGTCACAATTGGAACGAAACGTTTTCCTGCAAAGAAGCCTAAATAAGATGGCAATTCAATGTTAAAGTATTTGTTGTACATATATGCTGCTAAAATACCGACGATAATCCCGCCGAATACCCCTGTTTGCAACGTCGGAATACCTAACACGTTTGCAAATGATGGGTCTGTCCCAATTTGGTCTGCTGTGACACCTAAAATAACGCTCATTGTCACGTTCATGACTAAGTAACCGATGATTGCCGCTAAACCAGCAACCCCTTCACCGCCAGCTAATCCGACGGCAACCCCTACCGCGAATAAAAGCGGCAAGTTCGCAAACACAATCCCACCAGATTGCTCCATCACTTTTGCAACCATTTCGACCCAGCCTGTTTCTAACGCTGGAATTTTTTCAATTAATGCTGGGTTTTGCAATGCGTTACCGAACGCAAGCAAAATACCTGCTGCCGGTAAAATCGCAACCGGAAGCATAAGCGCTTTACCGACTTTTTGTAACGTACCAAACGCTTTTTTCATATAAAACCCTCCTTCATCATGTTAACGTTTGCAACAAACGGCATTTTCATGTATGAAAAGTAGATGAAGCGAAACGTTAGACGTCTAACGAATGTAAGCATTTGCAAATAAGAGAAAACAAAAAGGCACGAGCAAAGAATGACAGAAAAAGGGTATTATGTAACGATTTTTGTCGTTACACCACTTTTTTGCCTTCTTTACTCATGCCTGATCGAATCAGTAACACGTAAAGATAAGTGCCCAATTATTCACTTTTTCCAGTTAGCCGTTGCAAGTGCAACGTTAAATATACGGCTTCGGCTTCATCTACCGGAAGCTGCAACGTTTGCTGCATAATTTTTATGAGCTTCCACGACAAATTATAACATAGTGGGTACGTCTCTTTCAATATGTTCGACAATTTTTTTGGCTCTTCAATTTTTTCCCCTTTTTTCACGCGCTCGATCGCATAGCGCAAATGACGGACAAACCGTAAATAATGAATGCTTTCGCGATCAATACGAATGTCGAGCTGTTCTTCAACAACGGAAACTAAACGAGAAATGAGTTGCGAATGTTGATTCACTTCGGATAATTGATGATTCGTTAGCGCACTATGAATGTGTAAAGCAATAAAGCCAATTTCTCCTTCGGGGAGCTGAATGTGTAACCGTTCATTTAACATGTTTACCACTTCAGCTGCTACATCATACTCGAGCGGATATAAACTTTTTGTCTCGACTAAAAACGGATTTTTAATGTCCATTCCTTGTTCTAGCCGCTTGATTGCAAACAAAATATGATCTGTTAGCGCAACGTGAATATGTTCATTCAACGAGCTGTTCGTTCTTTTCCGAATGTGGTGAATAATGTCGTTCATTAAGCCGATAAATTCTTCATCGACATGTGGCAACAATTTTTTATATTGTTCTTGTTCTCGTTCATTTTTTAAAATAAACCATTTTTCGACGTCTTTTTGTGCAATGATGTCCCCTTTCTTTTTGCCAAAGCCAATGCCTTTGCCGATCAACACAACTTCATCGTACGTTGGATGCGAGGCAATGAGCACGTTGTTATTTAATACTTTTTCAATGCGAAACGATTGTTCCACGTCTAGTTCGCTCCTTTAAAAACGTTTACATTACTTTCAATGTTACGAAACGAACAAAGCTACGTCAATGGAAATGCGTTGTATTTTGTCAAGACAGCTGTGAATGTTTTTTGTCAAAAAGACGTTTCAGTTGCACAAATGCATTTGTTCGATTAAACTTTTGTTCAGTATAAAAATGGAAGGAGTTTGCCATTATGATTCAACTCATTGTTACTGATTTAGACGGAACGTTACTCGGCTATGACCGGCGCGTAAAAAAAGAAGATCGCGAGGCTGTCATTCGCGCCATAACAAGCAACGTCGATTTTGCTGTCGCCTCTGGACGCATGGATAATGAAATTTTAGAAGTGTTAAAAGAAATCGGTCATGACGCACATCGCATTAGCCAAAATGGTGCATTTGTGTACACAAAAAATCATCGCCTTCTTCATCATAGCGCGTTTCATCCAGACATTGCCCGCTCCATTTATGAACAAGCGCGCAAACTAGAAGCGATTGTGCTTGTGTGCAACGAACAAACGAGCTTTGTCGAGACAAAAACAGCGCAAATCGAACAAATGAAAGCGCGGTTATTTTTCGATATTGTCGAAAAACGAAATATGCTCGAAGCGATCGGTCGTGACATATTTCCATCAAAAATTACTGTGATTGGGGAAGAGCACGTCGTCCTGCACTTTGAGCGATTCGTTCGCGAAACGTGGGCACAACATGTCGATACGTTTATTTCTGAACCGCGCTGTTTAGACATTATGCCAAAACAAATTAGCAAAGGCGAAGCGCTCCGATTGCTCATGAATCATTTACAACTGAAAGCAGAAGAAGTGGCTTGTTTCGGCGATTCGTTTAACGACATTCCGATGTTTCGCCTCACTCCGCATAGTTTCGTCATGTCGCATGCGCCCGAACAAGTAAAAAAAGAAGCGCGCTATATCGTTTCTTCCGTTCATGAAGCGATTGAAACGGTGCTTTCCATAAACGAAAAGATGCCTCAAACGTAAGAGGCATCTTTTCATTTTATCATTACTAGAATAAGCGGACGGCTTTCACTGCACGCGGTGCCCAATATGGCTTCATGTTCGCAAACGCGACTCCTGTGCTCGTTGCGGCATGCAACAGCGTTTCGCTATCTACAACGATAGACACATGGTTAATGACGCCATCTCCTGTCGTATCAAAAAAGATTAAATCGCCTTTTCTTACGCTCGCAAGTGGCACTTCAGTACCGACCATGGCTTGTTCCCGCGATGTGCGCGGCAATGTGATCCCGTTTTCGCTATATACGCGATACGTAAACGATGAGCAGTCAAATACATCTGTGCGCGTCGTTGGTGCACCAAACAAGTATTTCGCTCCCACGTATTTTTTCCCTGTTTCAATAATCGCATTTGCTCGTTCTTCCCATGAAAGCGGCACATTGATCGTTTGCCCAACGCGAATAAAATCAACATTTGTGATATTTGGGTTTAGTGCGAGTAAATCGTTTACCGTCACATTAAATTTTTTCGCAATCGTTGATAACGTGTCGCCCGGTTGGACAATATACGATTTACTTGCGCTAGTTGTCGACGTTGGCACCGATGTTTGTGTCATTGTCGGCGCTGGTGTTGGTGACGTCAATTGATTTGTCGTTGTATTAGTTGTGATGATTGTTGGCACTTTAATCACTTGTCCGACATAAATCCGATTCACATCTGTAATCGTTGGGTTCAATTCAAGGAGACGTGTCACTGTCGTATTCCATCTTCTTGCAATCGTTGATAACGTATCGCCACTTTGAATCGTATATGTCGCTGTCGTCGATGCTACCGTTTGTGTTGTTGGTGCTGGCGTTTGTACGGTTGTCGGGGCATCGGGCACTTGTAATACTTGTCCAATAAAAATCGTATCTGACGTTAACTGATTTAACGCTTTTATTTCATTGACGGATGTACGGAACGTTTGGGCAATTTTCCATAATGAATCCCCTGATTTGACCGTATATTGTGCGGCGTCTACCGCTTTTTCGCCTAAAAATAACGTCGATAATACCGCTCCAGCTACAATCGTTTTTTTCATCGTTCCAAACTCCTTTTTCTTTTTTTGAAGCGCTTCCTTGCTCATATGATAACATGAAACTACGAATCTATTAACCGTATACTTTTATACTATTTTTCCATTAAATTGAAATAAGCATAAATGATCGGTCTTTTTTCGCATACTATTCGTATGAAAACGAAAGGAAGATGCGATATGCCTTATACATTTGTCGAACATTCCGTTCCTTTGTACTATGAGACGATTGGAAGCGGAACACCGATTGTATTTGTTCATCCACCCGGCATGGGAAGCGTGACATTTCATCGTCAGCGCGAACTTTCTTCTTCATTTCAAGTCGTGACATATGATTTAAGAGGAAATGGAAAAAGCGGAAAAGGAAATAAACCGATAACGATGGACGTATTAGCGAGCGATTTGCATGAGCTGTTCAACCATCTCGAACTGAAAGAAGCGATTGTTTGTGGCTATTCAAACGGCGGCTCGATCGCCCAACATTTTGCGTTGCAATATCCGCATCAAGTGAAAGCGCTTGTATTAATTGGAGGATTTTCTGAAGTATGTACGCCGCTATTGTACGGGGAATTTTTCATAGGGATTTATGCGGTAAAATGGCATGGCATTCCTATTCTCGCGAACGTGCTCGGCAACTCGCATGGCATAACGAAAGAAGAACAACAAATGCTTGCCGATTACGTTCGATTATGCGATCGTCAGCGACTGTATGAGATGTATGTGACAGGGCTTCATTATCGGTCGACCGATCGCCTACATGAACTTCGTTGCCCGATTTTACTCATATACGGTAGTCGCGATTATTACGTCCATACATACGGCCGTATATTTCAACAACATGCACACGATGTCCGCATCGTATATGTGGACGGGGCAAGACATCAAATTCCAACGAAACATCACAAAGAGCTTAACTTGATCATTCGCTCATATTTTTCATAAGGAAAGCTGACGGTTATTTTCCGCCAGCTTTTTGTTTTAAATCGTCGCGAACCGTTCCTTCCCACCGATCGACGTTTGTATAATATGCTGCTCGGCTAATGAAATGAGCCGCTACAGGAGATGTCATGAAAATAAAAACGATGCCAAGTAATAAGCGGGAGTTGAAATGGTTATTTTCAATAAAAAAATGCAAAAATGCCCCGAGTAAAATGCACATGATGCCAAGCGTCGTACTTTTGCTGATGGCGTGGCTACGCGTATATACATCCGGCAATCGAATCGCACCGACAGCAGATAAAAGTGTAAGCACCGCACCGAGTAAAATAAGTACAGCAACAAGCACGTTAGCGATCGTTACCACGTTCGATCACCACCCCTTTCTCTAAAAACTTCGCAAATGCGACCGTTCCGACAAACGCTAAAATGCCGATGAGCAAAATGACGTCTAAAAACGCGCTCGTGTTTAATAGCATAGAAACGATTGCGACCATTCCAGCGAGGGTAATCCCCATCGCATCAAGTGCAATAATGCGATCGGCTGTGCTTGGACCTTTGACGACGCGATATAAAAAACCGATCATCGCTAATGAAAGAATGACGAGAGCGATGTTTAAAATCATTTACTCACCTCCATAATCGTTTTTTCAAACGATTGTTTAATGCTTTCAATCGCCTCATGCACATCTGGGCTGTTTAACGCGTGAATATATAACGTGCTTCCATCATCCGATACGTCTAAAACGAGCGTCCCGGGCGTCAATGTAATGAGCATAGCTAACATCGTAATTTCCCATTCTTTTTTTAACTCCGTTGGCAAAGCGAAAATAGCAGGCTGAATCGTCAACTGACGTTTCATGACGACTTTTGCTACAGCAATGTTTGATAAAATGAGCTCTTTCAAAAAGATGAACAGCAATTTCATCATGACGAACACCGGAACGAGATAAAAGCGGGAATGGAAAAAACGGCGCAACATAAAAATAATAAACAATCCGATCATATAGCCGACGATAAATGATGCTCCGTTAAACGAAACGGTTAAAAACATCCATACGAACGCTAAACAGACATTTAATAAAATTTGAAATGCCATCTTCTCTACTCCTTTAACACCGCTTGAATGTACATACTCGGATCGACTAATACACTTACCGCATCGGCAACAAACGGGCGGACAAGTTCAATACTAACGCCATATGCAACAGATAAAACAAGCAAAAACAACACCGGAACAAATCGTCCATCAAGCTTCTTTTGTTCAAATCCTTTTTTCTCGCCCCAAAAGCCGTTCATGAATATTTTCATTATCGAATATAGCACAAGCAAACTCGACAATAAAATGACGACTGCTTCAAAGATCAGATGTTGATCGAAACTTGCTTTCACAATGAACAGCTTGCCGATAAAGCCACTAAATGGTGGAATGCCTGCGAGCGATAACGCAGCGATAAAAAACGCCCAACCGAGAAGCGGATACGATGTCATCAACCCAGAAAATGAACGAATATCGTTTGAACGAGTAATTGAAAAGACGATACCGACGAATAAAAAGAGCATCGCTTTCATGACCATATCTTGCAACAAATAAAAAATCGTTCCTTCTAAACTGTCTGGCGTCATCATGGAAATGCCGAAAATCATCACGCCGACTGCTGCAATAATGTTATAAATGACGATGTAGCGCATATCGTTGTAGGCGACTGCTCCGATGACGCCGATGACAATCGTGCCGAGCGCAAGCCAAGCGAGCAACGTATGCGTATACATCGCATCATGCGTAAATAACAATGTAAATGTACGCAAAATGGAATATACCCCTACTTTCGTCAACAATCCACCGAACAGCGCTAACACCGGTGTTGGTGGCGCATAATACGCACCTGGAAGCCAAAAGTATAGCGGGAAAATCGCCCCTTTTAATCCGAATACGATCATAAACAACACCGCAATGACCGTTAAAATTGGCGATGAGCCTAGGTCGTGAATGCGCTGAGCTAAATGAGCCATATTTAACGTCCCTGTCACCGCATATAAATAAGCAACCGCCACGACGAATAGCGCGGACGAAATGACGTTGACAAGCGTATATTTAATCGTTTCACGCAATTGAATTTTCGTGCCTCCAAGTACAAGCAACACGTAAGAAGACATGAGCATCACTTCAAAAAAGACGAACAAGTTAAACAAATCGCCTGTCGTAAATGCCCCGTTGACGCCAACGAGCAAAAATTGAAAAAACGAATAGTAATAAAACGTTTCCCGTTTATGTCCGATCGCATAAAACGAATACATTAAACAAGCAAGCGCAATGATGCTCGTCGTCAACACAAGCAAAGCAGATAGCGAATCCGACACGAGCGTAATGCCAAATGGCGCTGGCCAATTTCCGACATTTAACGTTTGAATGCCGTCCGTATGCACGCGATGAAGCAAGGCGCTGCTTGCGACGACTAAACTCGTTGTTGCAAGCGTCGAAACAGCGCGTTGCCAAAAGACGTGCTTCGGAAAGAAAATAAGAATAATGGCCGTCACAAGCGGTATGAGAATTGGCCAAAGCAGAAGGTTACTCATCTCCCTTCATCCCTTCCATATGATCTGTTCCAATTTCTTGATAAGAACGATACGCTAACACTAAGAAAAATGCGGTCACCCCGAAACTAATGACAATCGCTGTTAAAATGAGCGCCTGCGGGAGCGGATCAACGTATCGTGCCGCTTTCTCCCCTAAAAGCGGTGGGGCACCTACTTTTAGCCCGCCCATCGTCAACAACAACAAATGAGCGCCATGGCTAAGCAACCCTGTGCCGATAATAATGCGAAGTAAACTTTTGCTGAGCAACAAATATGTCGCAGCGGTAAATAACACACCGATGACGACAATCATAAGCAATTCCATTAGTCGCTCTCCCCTATCGTTTCAATAATAATCAACGTCACACCAACGACGACAAAATAAACACCTAAGTCAAACAACACAGCGGTATGAAGCGACGTATGGTCAAGCAACGGCAAATGGACGTATTCATACGCATGCGTTAAAAACGGGCGGTCGAGAAACATGCTGCTCATCCCCGTTCCGACCGCAAACAACAGTCCAATCGCAACAAGCCATTTGTAATTAATAGGAACCATTTTTCGAACGGTTTCAATATCAAACGCTAAAAGCAACAAAACGATCGCTCCAGCCGTCATTAAACCACCAATAAATCCGCCACCAGGATAATAGTGCCCAGCAAAAAACAACTGAACGGAAAATAACACGATGATCGGCGTGACAACCGCTGTTGTCGTTCGTAAAATGACATCGTTTCGTCTCATCGCTCCTCCTCCTTCGCGAGCCGCAATTTCACCATCGCATAAATGCCTAAGGCGGCAATCGCTAATACGCATATTTCAAACAACGTATCAAAGCCACGAAAATCGACTAAAATGACATTGACCATATTTTTTCCAGCCGCTTTTTCATACGTATTGTCCACGTAATATTGCGAAATGGCATCGAAATGTTTTCCGGCATACGCTAAAAAGGCAATGACGCTCATCGTCACCCCGACTGCAATCGAAATCAGGGCGTTCTTTAAATTAAAACCGACGCCTTCTTGCTTTTGACTAAACTTCGGCAAATGATAAAAGCAAAGCAAAAAGAGTGCGACCGAAATCGTTTCAATAACAAGTTGAGTTAAAGCTAAGTCAGGCGCACGAAATAAAACGAAAAATAACGCAACTGCATAGCCAACTGCCCCTAATGAAACGATTGCTGTTAAACGTGATTTCGCAATCACCGTTGTGGCCGTTGCCGCCACAATCGCTACCGCTAAAACGACTTCATACACACGAATGTTTGCTAAACGGCTTAAATCGATGTTCCATTGCTCGTTCCAACCGATCGTAAACAAAAGCAAGGCAACGAGCGATGTAAAAATATAAATTAAATACGTGCGCATCGAGCCTGTCATGATGCGCGATGTAAACGACCGAGCGCCTCTTTCCATCCAGACGAACGATTGATCGTACAAAAAGTTCAGCGACATCCGCTCAGAAAAGCGATAATGTATTTTTTTCCATTTTGGAAACGTACGATATAACAGCAAACCAAACAATAATACGCCGATCGTCATAAACAATTCTGGTGTAAAGCCGTGCCAATGGGAAATATGCACATCAAGCGCTTCATTTGGCGTAAACAATCCGTATAGCACCGCATATACGGCTGGAGCTAATACAGCGTCAGACAATACATTCGGCACAAATCCGATGAAAATGACGAGCAACGCTAACACAATTGGCGCGATAAGCATGCCGATCGGTGCTTCATGCGCTTCTTTTTTCAACAAGTGCGGCTTATATTTCCCGAAAAACGTTCGACTAACGAAAAGCGCGCTATATAAAAACGTAAATATGCTTGCCACCCATGCGACGACAGGCAACACAACCGCCCATCCCGCAACGTCTTTTGCCCGCAACATTGCGGTAAAAAACATTTCTTTACTTAAAAAGCCGTTAAACGGTGGCAAACCCGCCATCGACAGCGAACCAATTAGCGCGATCGTAAACGTCACCGGCATGATCGTCATTAAACCACCAAGACGACGAATGTCGCGCGTTCCTGTTTCATGATCGACAATCCCAACGACCATAAACAAACTTCCTTTAAACGTCGCATGATTAAATAAATGGAAAATAGCAGCTAACACCGCGACCATAAATACATTTTCGTCTATCCCATCATAATGAAACGATAGCCCTCCGATTCCTAACAGCGCCGTAATTAAACCGAGCTGACTGACCGTTGAATACGCTAAAATCGCTTTTAAATCTGTTTGTTTGGAGGCTAAAAACGAAGCCCAACATAACGTCACAAGGCCAACGAGCGCAATCGTCCAAACCCAAACAGATGAAACGGCGAAAATCGGCGTCAAACGAGCAATTAAATAAATACCTGCTTTCACCATCGTAGCAGAATGTAAATATGCGCTGACGGGCGTTGGCGCTTCCATCGCATCAGGCAACCAAATGTAAAACGGAAATTGCGCTGATTTCGTAAAAGCACCAAACAAAATAAGGAAAAGTGCGGGGATAAAAAGCGGATGTTCCGTTAATGGTGTATGCATAAGCTCACGAATGTTATACGTTCCACCTGCGATCGCAAGCGCCACAAATCCCCCGAGCATCAGCAGTCCGCCAAACATCGTAATCAGCATTGATTTTTGTGCGCCATAGCGCGATCGATCGCGTGTGTACCAATAGGCGATCAATAAAAACGACGAAATGGACGTCAACTCCCAAAATACATATAGCGAAATTAAGTGGTCGGAAAGCACAACCCCAAGCATCGCTCCCATAAATAAAAGCAAATAGACGTAAAAGTTTCCGAGCTGCTCTTTTCCTTTTTGTAAATAATAAATCGAATAAAGGACAACAAGCGAGCCGATACCTGTAATAAGTAGCGCAAATAATAAACTTAATCCGTCAACATATACGTCAAATGAAATGTGAAGCGACGGAATCCAATGCAACGTGGCGCTCACTGCTTCGTACTGACGCACGTTCTCCATATAAGATAAAAAGTAGACAAATAGCGCAATCGGCAACGGTAAAACAAACCATCCGACATGAAGCGAACGAATCAATTTGTACAAAAACGGAACGAGTAGCGCCAACAAAAATGGCGCAAACATCGCGATATGTAATGTCGGCATAACAATCAACCCCCTTCTGACATAGCCATCCTCTTTTTTATACGTGCCATATGTATAAAAAGTTTCACTTTTTTTCAAAATACATAGTAAAAATGAAGAAAGGAAGACACGTGATGGTTCTTTTTTTTATCATTGCCATGATGGTCGATCACTATGAAACAACAGTCAAAAAAATAGAGCCTCCCGTTTACGCCACCGTAAACGAAAAGCTCGAGCAGCCGTTTCAACCAAGGCAATATATTCGGAAAATCGAAAAAGAGAAGGAGAAAACAAACTAGCTTACAGTTCGCTTGCGAGCCCTTCTAATTCATCCGCCGATGCCGATACGTGTGTCATCGCTTCGTGAATTTCACTAACCGCTTGTACACATGCTTTCATTTCATCATCAATACGCACGTTATATTGGCAAATTCGCTCAAGCGCTGACGCAAATTCATCAAAAAACGTATACACCGTTTCGATTCCGTTTGTACTCTCGGTCACTGAAAGCGATGCTTGTTCGAGCGATTGCGACATGGCTAAAATGTGATGATGAATGTCACTTAATACGCGCGCAACATCTGCAACGGACTGTTTCGTTTGCGTAGCAAGCTTACGCACTTCGTTAGCGACGACCGCAAATCCTTTGCCATGTTCTCCTGCGCGTGCCGCTTCAATCGACGCGTTCAATGAAAGCATATTCGTTTGATCGGCAATCGATGTGACAAGAGATGCGATATGTTCAATTTCTTTCATCGCTTGTTGAAGCTTGTCCATATTCGTCTCGATTTGTTTCATTTTTTCGTTCATTTGTAACATGTTTTCGACTTGCATTTGCAACTGTTGTTTTCCTTGCGTCGATTTTTCTGCGCTCGCTATCGCTACGGTAGACGCTTCTTTTGCCGCTTGTGAAATGCTTGTTGCTTGTTCGTTTAATGACGAAACGGAAGCGCTAACTTCGTCAGATGCGTGACTTAACTGTTGCAGCGATAATTTCACTTGTTCTTTCATTTGTTGTTTTAGCGTCTCCATTTGCAGACGAAGCAATTCGTTTTCACGTTCATATTGTTCAAGAACGAGTTGTTGTTCAACGTTTAACATTTTCGAAACCGTTTTCATGACTGCGATGACATACGATTGTTGAGGCAATTGCTCGAGCATCACCGCTAAAATTTCCTCAAGTAAATGTTGAAACGAAGCGATATACCATTTCGGCTCTAAGCCGATGCGCACATGCGCTTGGGCAATGCGACGTCTTTTTTCGATAAACGCTTCATCGATGTTTCCACTGAACATTTCTTTTACATGTACCGTTAACGTTTGTTTTAGTCGCTCAATCGTACTATGTTGTTGAATGATCGAAAGCAAATGGCTTTCTTTTTGTAATGCACCGTAAAACGCATCGACAATGCGCGCAATGTGCGCATCAATATAAGGTTTGACATGTTGCAAAATCGCCATATCTTTTGTCGTCATCCCAATGAGCGCGAGTTGCCGTTCGACCGTTCCTTCGCTTAGACGAATCGGCTCTTCTTTCATTTGTAAAATGACTTCAAGTTTTTCATCTCGCTGTTCTTGTTTTCGTTTAAACAATGTCCGAGCCCCCTTAAATCACATAAACAACATGTTTACATGTATATGTTAACAAACGAGGAACAAAAAGAAAACACCCATTTAGTTGGGTGCTTTCCATTGTTCGCCTAACATGCGAATCGAGTCGATGACCGCATCTAGTTTGCCTTCGATCCGATGCAGTAAATAAAACGTCACCGCAATCGGAAAACCGACATCGGAAAGAAGCGACAAATAGGCTTCCATCTTTCTCATCCCTTTCTTTTTCGGTTGATATATAACAAGGTGCCCCGAAACATAGGGCACCCGAATCGTTTACATAAACGTCCATTCTGTGATCGTTGTGTCAATGAGGCGCGCGCCTTTTTTCGCCATTAGATCGCCTCCGCTTGATGGAAAGACGTTTGCAGCAATGATCACATCCATCACATTGGCAACTTGCGTTTGTGTCACATCGTCACGCGGAGCATCAACGCTCAAACGAACGGTCTTTCCTTCTTCATTTACAAACTGTAATTCCAGCGTTTTCATTTGTTATCCCTCCCTATTCGCCTAATACATGCACATCGTTGCGATACACGTGAACGAGCGGGGCGCTTTGCAAAGATGCAAGCGCTTGAGCGACAGAGACGAGCGAGCTTTCCGTTGCGTTCGGTTTAATCGTATACGTCTTATTTTTATAGATCGGTTTGCCCGCCTCTGTTACGCCCACTTCAAACGTTAAACGAAGTTGTGAACGTTGAAGCATGTTCCTCCCCTCCTTTCACTTATAACTATCGCAACGATAACGGCGAAAGGTTAGGGACTACACCCATTTTTCTGCCCATGTTTGCACAGCTTCCATCACAATATGCAAATCTTTTCCTTTTGCTGTTAATTCATATTCAATTCGGACAGGCTTTTCAGGATATACATGACGGACGACAATTTGTTCTTCTTCTAACTCCTTTAATCGTTCCGTTAACATTTTTTGACTAATTTCTGGAATGCTTTCTGCTAAATCTTTAAACCGAAGCGGTCCGCGAAATAATACGTGAATAATCAGTCCATTCCATCGCTTTCCAAGCAGTTGAAACGCCGCTTCAATTTTCGGACAGACGTGTGAATGTTCCATCTCTCATCACCCTATGCATGAAATTTGACAAACTTATTGTAACTAAATTAATATAAACATTGTTTCTAACAAAAAGTAAGTTATTTTCTTTTATAAAGGAGGATTATATATGCTTTCGATTATTGAACAACGGCAATCCGTCCGAAAATACGATCCGACTGCTTCGATTTCTAAGGAACAATTAATAAAACTGTTGCAGTTAGCAGGAAAAGCGCCTTCCGCTTGGAATTTACAACATTGGCATTTCGTCGTCATTTACGGAAAAGAAGCGCAACAAAAACTTCTTCCGATCGCTTACAACCAACAACAAATCGTTGATGCGTCTGCCGTTGTTGCGGTACTTGGCGACTTAGAAGCCAATAAAAAAACAGATGCGGTCTATGATCCACTTGTCGCAGCAGGAAAAATGACAAAAGAAGTGAAAGAAACGCTCGCAAAGCAAATTGAACAGGCATATACAAACCGCCAATATGCGCGCGATGCGGCATTCACAAATGCATCGTTAGCTGCGATGCAATTCATGCTTGCGGCAAAAGCGGAAGGATTTGATACGTGCGCCATCGGCGGCTTTGACACACAAGCGTTTATGGAAGCATTCCACATCCCACACCGCTACATTCCGGTGATGCTTATTACAATCGGAAAAGCGAGCGCCCCTGCTCATCCATCGTCCCGTTTATCAATTGACGAAATAACGACGTGGGTAAATGGATAAAACGACCCGTTTTAAGACGGGTCGTTTTTATAGAGGGGCAACATCATACGAACCCGCGTTCCTTTGCCGACTTCGCTTTCAATTTGCATCGTGCCTTTATGCTCATGAACGATTTTCATACTTGTCGTTAAGCCAAGTCCCATACCTTTTTCTTTTAATGTATAAAACGGTTCACCGATATGTTTTAACCGCTCTTGTTCAATGCCTTTTCCTGTATCTTCGATGACAACATAAACGCAGTCATCTTCATCTTTCGTGGAAATCGTAAGTTTTCCCCCTTTTGGCATCGCTTCTAATGCGTTTTTCACGATATTGACAAATACTTGAATGAGCTCGTTTTTGTCCCCGTATATCATTGCGGATGTGCGCGGTTCGTATTTCATTTGTACGTTTTGTAAAATCGCTTCGTACGTAAACAGCTCGATCACATATTCGAGCACGTCGTGTAAAGCAAGCGGTTTGTACGCTTTCATTTGCGGTTTCGCAAGCACGAGCAGTTGGGTGACGATTTGATTGACTCGTTCAATTTCATCTAACATAATTTGTACAAATCGCTCATCCACTTCTTTCGTCTCTTTCATCATTTGCAAAAATCCTTTAATCGACGTTAACGGATTCCGAATTTCATGAGCGATCCCAGCTGCCAACTCGCCAATCACTGACAGTTTTTCTTTTTTCAACAACAGCTGTTCGGCAATTTTTTGTTGTGTAATGTCGCGCCCGATGACGACAAGTCCTTTGCGTTTGCCGTTTTCGTAAAATAGTGGCACTTTAATGACGTCAAACGTTTTCATTTCACCGTTCGGCATCGAAAACGACTCTTCTGCGCGCGTCACCGTTTTCGCTTGCCACGCTTCTTCATCGGAATCGATGCAGTAAAGTAATGCTTCGCGAAAATGGGGAGTGTATTCCGCAAGCTCGGCATCTGTTTTTCCTTTATAGTCGACATGCTCAAGCCCATATAGTTTTAAACCGAAATCGTTGACTCTTAACCAACGGCCTTGTCCATCTTTAAACGATACGAAATCAGGCATCGCATGAATAAGCGTTAACAATTCTTGTTCGCTTTCTTCCATTTGTTTTAACTGGCGATGTTTCCTTAAAGCGATATACATAAATACAGCAGATAAAATAACAAAAAGCGAGCCTTTGAGCGTCTGAACATACGGTGCGATATGTTGAGGAATCGGTAATTTCTCCACATACCAATCGGTCAATACAATCCAAGCAACACTTACAATCACATAAATAGGAATAGCGTATTTCATCTGGCAACGAAACCTTTCTTTACATCTCTCTCATCCATTGTGCGAGCTTCATCGCAAGTGGCAACACATACTCTTCGTCTAACACGTTCGCAAGCGATTGTTGTAGACGTGATTCGATATGAGTAAAATCGTCATAAGTGACATGTATCGACCATTCTAAATAAGGAATGGCGACAACGATATATTGTTCTTTTTTATTTTCATAAATGTATACGTTTTGTTGAGTAGAGTTTTGTTGAACTGATACTTTTCTTATTTTCATGTTGCTCATGCCTTTCCATTTTTTATTATCATAGCACAAAAAATTCCCATCGTTCAAAACATTTTTTTAGGCAAATACGCTATTTCCCGCCCTTTTTTCGCCTCATTTTCTGTATTTCCCTAAGGGAAACACCGCATATGTCTAACATAAACGGGACGTTTTTTCCTACTTTCTGTTTCGTGCAACGTAAACGTTTTTGATAAGCTACATGTAACCGCGGAATACGTGAAGGCGCGCCTTCGGGAAAGGGATATTTATGTTGTTTGAAACGGTTGTCGAACAATATCGCCCGCTCATTTCATATATCATTCGTCAATTACATATTCATCGCCATGTCGATGAATATGTGCAAATCGGTTTAATCGCGCTTTGGGAAGCGTACGAACGGTATGATGAAACGAAAGGTTCGTTTTGTACGTTTGCCTTTAAAATGATTCGTTGGCGCATCGTGTCGCAGCTTCGCAAAGAAACGAAAAACGTATACGTTCCGTTGCCAGATGAATATGTGTTAAAAGAAGATGTCGATTTTTTTGCCAATATCGTATGGGAAGATGCGATGCGACATTTATCACCACGCGAGCAAATATGGCTCGTTCGTCACGTAATGGAAGGAAAAACGCTCAAACAAATTGCTGCTGAAGAAGGCGTCACCGTCAATGCGGTGAAGCAATGGCGCATGTCAGCTGTAAAAAAGCTACGGCAATATGTTAACTGCGCGGTCGATCCATGTAGTAATATACAACGTCGCCACCGCGCTGCGCCACACCACGAAAATGTTTAAAATCGTCTTGCTGGACGAGCACATGACGAAACGTTAAAAAATGTTCTTTTTTCACAAGCACATACGGAATATCTCTTGTGCGCAATTGTTGCAAAAGTTGCTTTGCTTCTTGTTCAGTCATCGTCATCCCTCCCTCTTTGTTTTAACGTGGTTACGGACACATGTCAATACGATGTGCGAATGCCTAATTTTGTCATATCAACACACGTCTATAAAAAATACACATACAATGTTGGTGGATTCTAAATGAAAGAAAGGAAGATGAACGATGAATGACTGGAATATGTATGAAGATTTCCGCTTAGATCAACAAATGATGCCGCAACAAACGCAACCGATGCCACAGATGATGCCGACGCCGCAAATGATGCCACAACAAATGCCGCAAATGATGCCGGGCGATTGTGGGTGTGGCATGCCAATGGGACCGATGTGGCCGATGGGACATATGATGCCACAGCAAATGCCGTTCCCACAAATGCCGCAACAAATGCCGCAGATGATGCCGGGCGGTTGCGGGGCACCGATGTGGCCGGGAATGCCAATGCCGTATTGGCCAACGCGTTAAAAATAGTTGAAAATGCCCTTTACGAACGAGGAAAAATCATGCAAAATAGAAAAAAGGTTTAAAAATTCAAAAGTAAAGGGGATTTTCAATGAAAAAAGCGCAAATTGGCGACGTCATTGAATTTAAAAATGGGTTGCGGGGAATTGTGGAAAAAGTAAACGAAAATTCGGTCATTGTCGACTTAACGTACATGGAAAACTACAAAGAACTCGACTTGCAAGAACGGACGGTTGTGAACCATAAAAATTACAAAATTGTTGAATAACGAAAAGAGGGCTGCTTATTGTTGATGAGACAGCCCTCTTTGTTGTCCACATTGCTCTTTCATCTCGCTACATTCGTAAATATATACGCCTTGCTTTTCCGAAAGCGCGGCATAATACATCGCTTCTGCCACTTGTTTTGCCGCAATCGGTTTATATTTTTCCCATTTGCCAACGAACGCAAACGAAATACCGTGACAAAGCCATTCTGCTGTTTTTTCACCGAGGCGAAACTCTTGTCGCTCCCCTGTTAATAAAGACGGACGGAAAATGTGGAGCGAACGAATCGTAAGCCGCTGCAACGCCTCCTCCGTTTCTCCTTTCACGCGATTGTAAAAAAACATCGAGTGCGGATGGGCGCCAATGGCAGAAACGAATAAAAACGTTTTAACATGGCATTTTTCCGCTAATTTCGCGGCACGCAACGTATATTCGTAATCGACTTTAATAAATTGTTGTTTTGTTTTTGCTTTTTTCATCGTCGTCCCTAAGCAGCTAAACACATCATCAACGTGGAAATATTCTTCATATTGTTCGATGTGGTCAAAATCAACGACGACTTGTTGTAATTTTTCATGGTTGCACGCTATTGGCTTTCGAACAAATATAGTAACTCGTTCATAATGCTCTGAACGAAGCAACCGTTGGAGAAGCTCGCCTCCAACTAACCCGCTTGCCCCGATCACAAGAGCAGTTCTCTGTCTCAAATGAAGACCCCCCAGACGAAAAAAAGGTTCGTAACAATTTGTCATTATATACCCGTTTACGAAAAAAAACTAGGTGTGTTTTGTGAATTTTTTAAGGCTGGCTCATAAGCCAGCCTTTACTAACGATTATCCACTTTTTCTGGATATAAATCGTGGTTCAATAAACGATATTCCGCCATTTGTTCATATTTCGTTCCTGGTCGTCCCCAGTTACAATATGGGTCAATCGAAATGCCGCCGCGCGGTGTAAATTTGCCCCACACTTCAATGTAACGCGGTTCCATGACGCGAATTAAATCGTTCATAATAATATTGACGCAATCTTCATGAAAATCACCATGATTGCGGAAGCTAAATAAATATAATTTCAACGACTTGCTTTCAACACATTTTTTATCAGGAATGTAACTAATGTAAATTGTCGCAAAATCTGGTTGTCCGGTTTTAGGCAACTGCTTTTTATAAAGCAGGTGGACTATATCTTATTCTTATTCGACTGCGATATCGAATAAGAACCCTTGCGCTTCCACCACGATACTTCGTGGTGTACTCTACTCTCTTCCTCTATCACTACCTTTACTCGCTTCATGATAAAGTGATTTCGATAGTCTCTGCACCTTCCTTAAAGAACATGGTTGCATACATCGCCCTTTCTTCTTTAAGGCTTGGCTCAGGGTTGGAGAAATAGGGTTCTAATAAATAGATAAGGCGATTTTCTTGCTCCATCCTCGCATAGTAATTGTCTTGCCGATGGATATTACGATGACACGGGGAACATAGGCATTGATAAATTTCACGAAAGTTTTCTTTGTGAAACTTATGCATTTCAGAAATGACAGACATTGTGTCTAAACAATTCCTTTGATCCAAATAAAAGCAAATCGCGTGAAAAATTTTTGTAAAAGATAATAGATGATGTCCATCTATTAGAAAGTGAATACCTTTTCTTCTTTCTCCTCACTATGTTTTCAAAAACATCTAATCCATACTCTTCAATAATCTTTTCTTTCTCCGAGTGCTTAGGTAGTCCATGAATTTGTCTCCATCTTTCAAGACTAGACCAATCCATACCTAATTCAATGGACAACTCATGAATACTCTTCCCAATGTAAATAAACTGCTTAGTAAACCATTCCTTATCTCTCCATGGCGTGTTGTACAATACAAACACCTCCACAAACATACGTTCCTTTGTTTGTATTGTACATAAAAATTCAGATAATTTCCACCCTTTTTCTCTTTCCCTGAATTCACAAGGTTTAGCCGACAGTGTCACCACTGAAGTGTGCCCTCATTGACACAAGCTCGTAAACTCCGGACAGTTAAATTTGACGAAATAGTCGCGATCGGGATGTTTGTTGTCAAACACTTCAAGAATGTCTGGGCTGTATTCAAATACATATTTCGTTCCTTGGTTGCCAAGGAGCGTCACACCTTGTAATTCTTCATCTTTTCTCATGTTTTTCTCCTCCTTTAGTTATACGCCGCGGCGATTGCCCCATAATAATGTGTGCAGTTGCGGCAATACGCGGACGTCGTTCATTTCTTTAGACTGTACTACTTTGTCAACGAGCCATTCAAGTTTTTGCAATAGTTTGAGGCGAAGCGCAACGTCATCTGCCTCATGTATGTCGTCGTTACCGACTTGCACGTAAAATGGAACGTTTGGATAGCGTTGATGTACGATTGTTGCATAAGCAAAATCACTATCGTCAAACACGACGACTTTTAAGCTTACATGTCCACGATGCGCTGTTAGTCGTTCCATCATCGTATCAAGCGTCGCAAAATTTGTTTCCATGTTTGAGCTTGGCGGCTTTGGTGAAATCGTTAAATCGTCGATGTCATAAAACCAATCTTGCCATACGCTCCCTTGCGTCTCTAAACCGATGCGCATGTTATGTTCTTTCAATAATGAAATAAGTGCACGAAGTCCTTTGAGTAACGCAGGGTTGCCCCCAGAAATGGTCACATGATTGAAACGGTCGCCACCAAGCTGTTTCATCTGTTGCCAAATGGCTTCAGCGGTCATTTGTTTTATTTCATGTTTAGCTGAACCGTCCCACGTAAACGATGAGTCGCACCAACGACAACGGTAGTCGCATCCTGCTGTGCGGACAAACATCGTTTTTTGCCCGATGACCATCCCTTCTCCTTGAATCGTCGGGCCGAAAATTTCAATAACCGGAATGCGCTCCATTATTGTTTCCCTGCTTTCGGACGATATACGACATAACTCGTTGGGGACTCTCGTACAAACACTTGGACGCACGTTGGTTTGTTTGGCAACGTATTTAAATGTTCCTGAACGATTTCCGCAATTTTTCGCGCTACCACTTCTGTCGTCGGAAAATGCTCAGCAGCTGTATCGCTAAATACGTCTTTATGGTCGTTCATGACCGTATGATCAAAGCGGTTGTGTATAAGTTTTTTCAACTGTTGAAAGTTAATTAAAAAGCCAGAATCATCAAGCTCGTCACCCGCAACCGTAATGTTTATAAAATACGTATGTCCGTGCATGTTCGCACATTGCCCTGCGGCTTCATGCGGAATAAAGTGCGCAGCCGCAATTTGCATATCTTTATTTAACTCATAGCGAAACGGGTGAATGACTTGCGGATAAATTTGTTGGATCATTGCACACCTGCTCCTTTCTTTTCATTCATATACTGATCGAGACCACGCTTACGTAACACACATGCTGGGCATTCACCGCAACCGTCTGCGATGATACCGTTGTAGCACGTGAGCGTCTTGTGGCGCACGAACTCCAGCGCACCCAACTCATCCGCAAGCTTCCACGTTTCTGCTTTATTTAACCACATAAGCGGCGTATGAATGACGAATTCGTAACCCATTGCTAAGTTCAGCGTCACGTTTAACGATTTTATAAATACGTCGCGACAGTCTGGATAGCCGCTAAAGTCCGTTTCGCACACCCCTGTTACAAGATGGCGTGCCCCTTTTTGTTTCGCCAACACCGCCGCAAACGATAAAAACAATAAATTGCGTCCATCGACAAACGTGGATGGCAATTGTCCTTCTTTTTGTTCAATGGCGATGTCGCTTCTTGTGAGCGCATTTGGCGCGAGCTGGTTTAGTAGCGACATATCAAGCACCGTATGTGGTACGTCAAGCTCTTTGGCGATCGATGCGGCGACGTCAATTTCAAGCCGATGGCGTTGATTGTAATCGAACGTCACTGCTTCGACTTCATCAAAATGTTTTTTTGCCCAAAATAAACACGTTGTACTATCTTGCCCGCCGCTAAAAACAACGACTGCTTTTTTCATCTTTCGCTCCCCTTTCTTACATGGTGAGAAGAAAGAGCGTTCTAAAACAAAAACGCTATACCCCCTAAGGACATAGCGATCCCTAGTTTTTTTATAGAGGGTGTTCTAGAACCTCTCCTACGCAAGTGGCGTAGAATTCTTCTTCAATTGTACGCCTAACAATATACCATAAAACATATATTCATTCTATAAAAATTTATGCTTTATTTGTGAACTGTTTTCAGGATATAATAACAACAAAAAAGTTAGGTGATTCAATATGACAAAACGTTCTACTTTTGACGCGGCACTTCAACAGCTACGCGAAAAATTAATGACGATGGTATCTGCATCTCAACAGGCGCTTCATGAATCAATTGAAGCGTTAAAAACGCAAGATGTCACGAAAGCTGAGGAAATTATTGAAAACGATAAAAAAATTAACGAGCTTGAACGAGAAATTAACGAGCTTGCGATTATGACGATTTTAAAACAACAACCAGTCGCATCTGACTTACGGCGGTTAATTGTCGCCCTTAAAATTTCATCAGATGTCGAGCGTATTGGCGACATTGCGGTCAATATCGCAAAATCGGTTAAATTTATTGGCACAGAGCCACACGTAAAACCGATCGTTCACATTCCTGAAATGGCAGCTATTGTCAATGAAATGTTAGAACATGCGCTTCACGCGTTCCATAACGATGATATTGAAGAAGCAAAACGAATTGCGCTCGAAGATGACCGTGTTGACGAATTACAAGGAAAAATTATTCAAGAATTAATTGATTTAATGAGCGAAAAGCCAGAATTTACGAACCAAATTACGCAATTATCGTTTGTGACGCGCAATTTAGAGCGCGCTGGCGACCATGTGACAAACATTGCCGAAAATATTTTATATAGCGTTAAAGGAATTCGCATTGATTTAAATTATTAAACATTTCCGTGCCTCACATCGTCTGAGGCATCTTTTTTATTTGTCGATTTTTCAATGATCTGGTGATATAATTGTGTCGGGGGAGGTGAATGAAAGTGGATGAAATGCTAAAACGTATTTTCGATGAACTCGCATTGATGCGTGAGCGCATGGCGACAAAAGATGATATCGCTGCCATGGACAAGCGTATCGGGCACATCGAGCAAACGATGGCTACAAAAGACGATATCGCGAGCATCGAACAACGTATGGCCACAAAAGACGATATCGCAAGCATCGAACAACGTATGGCCACAAAAGACGATATCGCAAGCATCGAACAACGCATGGCCACAAAAGATGACATCGCTGCCATGGACAAGCGTATCGGGCACATCGAGCAAACGATGGCCACAAAAGACGATATCGCGAGCATCGAACAACGCATGGCCACAAAAGACGATATCGCAAGCATCGAACAACGTATGGCCACGAAAGACGATATCGCAAGCATCGAACAACGTATGGCCACAAAAGATGACATCGCGAGCATCGAGCAACGTATGGCCACAAAAGATGATATCGCGAGCATCGAACAACGCATGGCCACAAAAGATGACATCGCTGATATTCCTCTCATTAAGCAAGCGGTATTTGAAATACTAGAAGCAGTCAATGAAATTCCAACGATCAAGCAAAACCTCGCTGAAATGTCCCAAAAACTAGATGATGTCATCCGTAAACAAGCACAACAAGAGCTTGCCATTCAATCACTTGCTTTTCGGTCACTTGTACATGAAAACGAAATTCGCGCGTTAAAGGCAAGATAACGATGAAAAGGCTGTCACAAACTTCTTTGGGACAGCCTTTTCCATTTATTTTTCTTCTTTCAATAGTTGTTCAAACGACTTCACTTTCCCATGTGGTTCGTTTTGCGCTTGCTTACGAACCGTCCATTGTCGCTCTTTTTGTCTTTTAGACTGAGTCATTCGTCTCACCTCCCTTTTTATCATTTGTTCATTTTCCTTTTTTATGACTTTTTTATTGTTTGAAAATTGTGTATATTTAAAGTAAGGGGAAAAGGGGGAGAGAAAATTGTTACAATCGAAACAAGCAAAAAAGGCGCTAAAAAAAGTGCAACACGTAGCGAAAGAAATAAAACAAACGATTCGATTCGATCAACCGCTCGCTCAACAAATCGATTCGTTGCGTGACGTATTAGACCGCCATCTTGATCGCGATGAATATTTTGTTATCGTGGATGAAGACGGACACAGTCTTGTACATACAAATCGGTTACGCGAAGGTATGTTGTTTGATGATGAAGTAGGGAAAAAATCAGCTAAAACGACTACTCCTCTATTACAACTGTATAAGCGAAACACAGGCGAAGTGCTCATTGACGCTTCTTGTCCGCTTGTCGAACAAAATGGAAAGCGCTTTAATTTACGAATGGGTCGTTTGATTCATCAGCCATACATGGAAATGTGGCTTGGTGCGATCGTTTTATTACCCGTCATCGCTCTCTTTATTCTTGCCCTTCTCGTGCATTTATCGCTGAAACAAACGTTCATTCTTGTTGGTGGCACATGTGTTGTCGGCTTTTTCGTTTCTTTTTCCTTTTATCGCATCATCATGAATCGCCTTCGCGCGTGGTATCATGTGACTCGTGCCGTTTCATCTGGACAGTTGCAAGCAGAAGTGAAAACGGTCGGAAAGCGCAACGCTTTTCATCAAATCGGCTACGAAATAAACAAAGTCATTCTCGGTTTGCGCATGATTTTACAACAAATTGCTAAAGCTACCCACTCCGTTGAACAAGTTAGCCACGATCAAAAAGAAGAAGCGAAACGCATTGCAGAAGCGTTCGATGAAGTATCCGCGACAATGGAAACATTTCGTGAAGGGGCGCAAAAACAAACCGCATTTGTAAATGAGGCGAAAGAGCGCATTCAAACGATGTTACAATATATGCACAACGTCCAAACAGACATCGAACAAGTTGTTGAACGAGCGCAATCGACGTTTGAATCCGCCAAAACAGGATATCATGGTATGCAGACGATCGAACAACGAATGAAAGAAACGAAACAACAAATGAATGACACCGCACAAGATATTCAAACGGTCGCAAAAGAAGCAGATACGTTAATTCAAAAAGTATCCGCCATTACCGCCATTGCGGAACAAACGAACATGTTAGCGTTAAACGCTTCGATTGAAGCGGCAAGAGCAGGGGAAGCCGGAAAAGGATTTGCGGTTGTCGCCAGCGAGGTTCGTAAACTGGCGGAACATACGAATGCGTTTGCGAATGAAATTTTATCGTCGCTTGCCAACACGCATCGTCAACTATCAACTGTCGCAAACGCAGTCATAAATCAAGCAAATACAATGGACGAAACGACTACCTCCTTAACAAAAATGACCGAAAGTCTTGCCCATTTTCAAACGATGTCGCATGAGTTAAACGCTTTAATTCAACGAAACCGAACGCTTATGCAACAAACGACAAAAGAAGGAAATGAACTATATGAAGCCATTGCAGACGTTTACACGATCGCCAACGACTTTACAAAAATTGTGCACGAAACAGCAAGCGGTCTTGAACAACAAGCAACAAGCGTTCATCAACTTGCGAAAGAGGCAGCGATACTAGCAGAAGAAGTACAGCAACTGAAACAAATTTTGCATCGTTTCGGCATTAAATAAATTAAGAAAAAAAGCGAGCCTAATGCGCATTGGCTCGCTCGTTTTTTGTGTTATGCATATATGCCCCGATGCCGATCGTTAAAACAAAAAGCAGTAAAAATATGTCCCCTGTTTCTAAACTAGCTGCTACGCTACATCCGAAACAAAAAAGAAGCGGCGTTTTCAACCACTGTTCACCACTGAACAACCACCATTCAAATAAACCGACCGTAAACGCCAATACGTACATCGTTCCGTCATTTAGCGAAAAATAATGGCCAAATGCAAGAGCTCCCATCCATAGCGCAATGGCTGCTGGCAATAAAAGAAACGCGTCATGCTCACGTACACCGCGCTTGAACACATATATATGAACAATAAGTCCAAAAGAAAAAACAATAACAGGCCATACGCTTGCATTATACCATTGAATGATGTGAAACGTTTCAAGCGTAAATACAATCAGTAAAGCTACAATAGCGATGACCGTTTGACGCATCATTTCACCCCCTTACATTCAATGTACTATACTTCTTTTTTTCTAGCTAGGCATTTTTCGATAGAAAAGCAAGAAAATAAATATGATGCTCATATATCCAAATAAAGGATATAACAAAGTGAGAAGCGAGTGATATCCGACTAAACTAAACGCATACATCGCCATCAAAAGCGCAATGAGGACAAAGATCGGTGTCCGAAAAAAAAGCGCTAGTTTCCGATGCAGTCCGAACACACCGGCGATAAATGAAGTGAAAATTTCACCGTAAATGATGACGACGTATAGTCCATAAAATGATGCAAGCGAACGTTTCACTACTTCCGCCATCGGAATGCTGTAAGATTGCAAGTCTGGAAGCAAAGACAGAGCCAAATGACTGCTGAATAAAATGCCCATAAGCAATATGCCACCAAGCCACCCTCCAAGTCGAATCGTTCGTTCATCTTTCACTTCTGTCGCAAGTGGAACGAGCACGACTTGTGCCATCGCCAAATTAAACGCGACATACGCAAACGGAGAAAAAAACGCAGCAAACGGCGGTTTCGTCCAGACGAGATCGCTTCCATTCATTAACGATATGGCGAAACTAAATATAATCATAAGCGGCACAACGACCATATTGACGCTTAATATGCCATTTAAGCCAAATAACATCGTCACAAACGTCACCGCCATGGTGAATAAAAGTCCAACATATGCCGGCATATGAAGCTGCTCTTCAAACACCGCCCCCGCTCCTGACAACATGACTGATGTAACACTAAACAACACAACAAACATAAATATATTCACAACAACGCTCACTTTTCCGAACAAATACGCATTCAACTGCTCATATGAACGCGCATGAAGCCGATTGGCCATAAGCATCAAGCGCGTCCCGAAAAAAATGAATAGCCCCCCACTGACCGCAATCATCACCATCCCAATCGCTCCGTATTGCGTAAAAAATTGCACAATTTCTTTTCCGGTCGCAAAACCGGCACCAACGACTGTTCCGACATACACAAACGCAATTTGAATCGCCCGCATCCACACGATACTCTCCCCCACTCGTCCATTTTTTCTATATATATATGAAAAAAAACGGCGAATATTTTCCGCCGTTTTTCTTATTCAACTACGACATCCACTTTTGGCATATTGTGCATATTTTTTGCTGTCACATGTGCGACAACGGAATATGTCCCTTTCGTTGGAAACGTATATCGCGCGACATATTTTCCGTCACCGACGTGTTTCCCTTCAATCATCTGCCGATCTTCTTCACCGTGTTTCCATACTTCAAACTTCACTTCTGAGGCATCGGTCACTTTTTCATCACCATATGTCGCAAAACAAGCGAGTTCGACTTCTTGATTAACTGGAAGCTTTTCTTCGATCGCCATTTTGACGTCTAAATATGCCAGCTCTTCTTCTTCCGCTTTGTTCGCACAGCCAGCGACAACAAGCAGAGCGAAGGCAAACAACAATAACCATTTTTTCATTTGAATCCCCTTCCATGTTACAATAGTTTCACAAAATAATCACAAATATTTGATACAATAGTTATAAACATACTTGATGGAGGATGCGTGCGATGCAAATTCGTTTCTTTTTTCTGCTCATGATCGTCGTTTTGTTGACAAGTTGCGCCCCACAAACGTACACTCCGATTCCACGGGACAAATCGGTCGTTAGCGTCGTCAATATAAAAGAACAAAGCTTGTCATTTATTGATTATAACACGAAAAAACTTATTGCAACATGGCAAATAAACAAACCGGTAACAAAAGCGATCCTACTTCCTGATAACGATACAGTGATGTTATTCGGACAAGATATGGACGAAATGATCGCCTATTCATTATCGACAGGAACAGAAAAGAAACGATGGAACGTACATAAAGGCGTGACCGACGTGCTTGTCACTACGCATGAGTTGCTCGTTGTAAACGAAAAAGACGGGACGGTGTCAATCATGACGTTCGATGGGAAAGTGAAACATACGATCGCTACTCCCCCTTCCCCTTTTTCGATCATCGAAGATAAAAAACATCATCAATGGATCGTCATTCATTTTAAACAGGGCGCCATTTCATTCATTGACAAAGCGACAAAACGAGTGAAACGAACAGTCGATACGCTCGATTTTGCCGTGAGTGGCTTAGTCGTACCTGAAACGGATGAACTATGGGTTGGCGGGCATGGAAGCGGGACGAATATTCAACAAGAAGCATATGTTCATTCACTTGTGGACGGGCGTTTACTCACACGTGTGAAAGCAGAAACGATGCCGATTCAATTTGTACAGACGAACAAAACGATATACGTGCTTTGCCACGGATCGAACATGCTATATGTATTTGATCCGAAAACGAAACATTTGATGCGCTCACTTGATATTGGTGCGAATCCTTTCGCCATAGTAAAAGCAAAAAAGGAGCTCGTCATCGCAAGCTACGATGGCAATGAACTTATTTTTGTCGATGAAAAAACGTTAAAACAAACAAAAACGGTTTCTGTCGGACATGGACCGTTTTACATCTTTTTCCGTGGTGCGAAGGAGGAATAAGCATGGCAACGATTTTAATTGTTGACGATGAAAAAGATATGCGGGAATTGCTTCGCCTTTATTTAGAACCAGAAGGATTTACGTGCATTGAGGCAGAGGACGGCGAAGCAGGGCTTGCCGAGTTCGGACGGAGACATATCGATTTAATTTTGCTTGATATTATGATGCCAAAACTTGACGGCTACCGCTTTTGCATGCACGTACGCGAACGGTCACAAGTGCCAATCATTTTTTTAACAGCAAGAAGCGATGAATGGGATCGCGTATATGGACTAAAAATTGGTGCGGACGACTACATCGTCAAACCGTTTAGCCCTAATGAAGTGGTCGCACGTGTGCATGCTGTACTTCGACGAACGAAAGGAACAGACGCACCTCCACAATATGAAGCAGGTCCGATTAGCATTGATGAAAAAGCACGAAAAGTGACAGTGAATGGAAAACCGATTGTGTTAACGTTAAAAGAATTTGAACTTCTTATGTTGTTTGTAAAACATCGCGGGCAAGTATTTACGCGCGAACAGTTGCTCGATCGCGTCTGGGGCATTCATTACGTCGGCAGCACGCGCACCGTTGATACACATATTAAAACGTTGCGCATTAAATTAGGGGAAGCGGGACAACTCATCCAAACGGTATGGGGAGTGGGATATAAATTTGATGAAACAATTTAATTCCCTTTCACTACAACAAAAGCTATGGCTAACGATTAGCGCTTTTTTAGTGCTAGCGGTGTTTCTTTTATATATCGTTGTCGTTTATGTATATGAAAACATTTATATCGCAAACGTCGAACAACGTTTATTACAAGAAGGAATGAACATTGCTGTAAAATATAAAGGCGGTGCACTCACCGACTCGTTTCGCGACACCGTTTCCGTCATCAATGACATATCTGACACGGAAATTGTACTTGTAAACAATCCGCGTGAATTAAGCGCGTGCTTACCGTTCGAAGTCGATCATCATTCCATTATTAGCGAGGCGGAACGACAACAATTGCTTGCAGGGAAAACGGTCACGAAAAAAGGATATGAACAAACGTTTGATCGCCAAATCGTCGGCGTCATTATTCCGCTACTCGATGAACATCGCCTGATGGGCATTTTATATTTGTACGTTCCGCTCGCATCGATTGAAGATGTGCTTGAGCGTATTCAAACGTTCGTCATGATTGGCGGCATGCTTTTTTTATTCATTACAGTGTTTGTCGGCCGAAAAATTGCGATGCATTTGACAAAACCGTTACAACATATGCAGCAAGCTGCTTACCGTGTCTCGCAAGGCGACTTTTCTGTCCAAGTCGATGTCAAAACGGAAGATGAAATTGGCCAATTAGCCAAAGCATTCAATCAAATGGCGCATGCGCTGGCGAAAGAAGATGAACGAAAAAAAGAATTTTTAGCGAACGTTTCTCACGAATTGCGCACGCCGCTAAGCTATGTGAAAGGATATAGCGAAGCGCTATTAGATGGCGTCGTCAAAGAAGAAGCACAACAAAAAAAATATATGAAACTCATTCACCGCGAAGCAAGTCGCATGCAACGTCTCGTGCGTGATTTGCTCGATTTAGCGCAACTTGAAGGCACGTATCCGCTTGTGCGCACCCCTTTTTCGATCGCCCAATTAATCGAGGAAACGATGGAAAAATACGAACAGATCATGCAAGAAAAGCACATCTACCTTTTGTTCGACCTCGACCATGACTTAATCGTTGACGGCGATCCCGACCGCATCGAACAAGTGTTGCAAAATTTACTTGATAATGCGTTGCGCTACACTCCTTCTGGCGGCACGATTTCGTTGCGTGCGACAAACAAACATCCGATGTGTGAACTCGTTATCGCAGATTCGGGACAAGGGATGACAAAAGAAGACATGGACCGATTAGGCGAGCGCTTTTTCCGCACCGACCGCTCCCGCTCGCGCGAACATGGCGGTACAGGGCTCGGCATTGCAATCGTCAAACAAATTGTCAAGCTACACGGTGGCTCCATCCGTTTTGAAAGCGAACAAGGAAAAGGAACGACCGTATACGTCGAATTGCCACTATATAACGAATCATAGTAAAATGTATGTATGACATTTGAAGGAGGAAAAGAAATGAAATTACATGCACTCCCGATTGATTGCGTGCACCTGTTTGAATCGATGGAACGGTCGTTTGCGATGATTTTATTTCGTCCGGATACAACGGTATTATGGGCAAACGACGCGTTTCTTCATACGATGGGCTATACGGAACAACAAGTGATCGGCATATCCCACCGTCAATTTTGTCTTCCAGAGTACGCTAACAGCTATGCGTATACAGAGTTTTGGAATCGTCTAAAAAATAAACAACCGTTTTACGGCACGGTACAACGCGTCACTCGTCATGGGAAACATGTATGGCTTGAAGCCTTGTATACCCCTGTGTTAAACGACACCGGTGAAGTAGAAGCAATCTTCAAACTTGCCACCGATGTTACTGACCGTCAAAACACGTTAAATGAAGAGTTTGCAAGTTTGCTAGAAGAAATGAATGCGAGCACGAACGATATTCATCAAACGTCGCAACTGATTCATGAACATCTTCAACTACTAAGCCAAAAAGCCGAACGCGTAAGCAAAAGTACCGAACAAATCCAATCGGTCATTTCGTTTGTGAAAGACATTGCGATGCAATCCAACTTGCTCGGATTAAATGCTGCCATTGAAGCCGCTCGCGCTGGCGAACACGGACGCGGTTTTGCGATCGTCGCAGAAGAAGTGCGCAAAATGGCAGAAAAAAGCAAAACATCCGCAGAAGATATTTCTGAACAGCTCAATCACATTACAAGCTCGGTGTTAGAAATGGTTCATATGCTCGAAGAAGTCGCTGAAAAAATAAACAATAGCACCGAAGCGATTGACGAACTTCATCAAGTGCAGCAACATATGGTGAAAATTACAGATAAATTGACGAAGCTTTTATAACTGCCCTTTGCGGCAGTTTTTTTTCGTCCTAAAAAAATTTTTAAAAAAGGTCTTGAAAGTCAAAAAAGGTCAAATTATAATAAAGACAGAAAGGTCAAATATAGTCAAAGTCAAAAGGAGGTTGGTGCCTATGATGTGCCAAGTATGTAAACAAAAACAAGCAAACGTCTTTTTACACGTGCAAGTCAATAACGAAAAACAACAATTACACCTTTGCGATGCGTGCTATGAAAAACAAAAACAACAATTAAAAGTTCCAGCGGGATTCCACTTCGATCGTTTCGACCAATGGTTCTCCGACTTTTTCACACCACTTACAGAACATTCCCATATCCAGCAACAAACAGAGCAAAAACAACCGAAACGAAACGGATTGCTTGACCAATTCGGTCGCAACTTAACACAACTTGCGAAAGCAGGTCTCATCGATCCTGTTATCGGACGGGATAAAGAAATTGAACGCGTCATCGAAATTTTAAATCGCCGCAATAAAAACAATCCGGTGTTAATCGGTGAACCGGGCGTCGGGAAAACAGCGATCGTCGAAGGATTAGCGCTCAAAATTGTCGAAGGGTCTGTTCCTACGAAATTATTAAATAAAGAAGTGTACGTGCTTGACGTCGCATCGTTAGTCGCCAATACAGGCATTCGCGGTCAATTTGAAGAGCGAATGAAACAACTCATTGCTGAATTGCAAGAGCGGAAAAACGTCATTTTGTTCATTGACGAAATTCATTTACTTGTCGGTGCTGGTTCAGCCGAAGGTTCAATGGATGCAAGCAACATTTTAAAGCCGACGCTCGCTCGCGGTGAATTACAAATCATTGGTGCAACAACGTTAAAAGAATATCGCCAAATTGAAAAAGACGCTGCGCTTGAACGTCGCTTCCAGCCTGTCATCGTTCACGAACCAACAATCGAACAAGCCATCGACATTTTAAAAGGCATTCAGCCAAAATATGAACAATTCCACCAAGTGAAATATACAGATGAAGCGATTCACGCCTGCGTCACGTTGTCACATCGCTACATTCAAGACCGCTTCCTTCCTGACAAAGCGATTGACTTGTTAGACGAAGCTGGTTCAAAAGTAAGCTTACAAGCGATGCCGACAAACAAGGAAGCAATCGAACAACGTCTCGAACAAATAAGAAAAGAAAAAGAAAAAGCCGCGCAAGAAGAAAACTACGAACTCGCGGCGAAATTGCGCACCGAAGAATTGCAGCTTGAAAAACAATTACAACAAAACGGACAAGCAGAACAACCTATCGTTGATGTTACTCACATTCAACAAATCATTGAAGAAAAAACAGGCATTCCAGTTGGCAAATTACAAGCTGATGAACAAGCGAAAATGAAACATTTAGAAGAAAACTTAGCGAAAAAAGTGATCGGTCAAGAAGAAGCGGTGAAAAAAATCGCAAAAGCGATTCGTCGAAGCCGCGCAGGATTAAAAGCGAAAAACCGTCCGATCGGTTCGTTCTTGTTCGTTGGTCCAACGGGTGTCGGTAAAACAGAATTGTCCAAAACGCTTGCTGAACAATTGTTCGGTTCGAAAGACGCAATGATTCGGTTAGACATGAGTGAATATATGGAAAAACATGCGGTCGCAAAACTCATCGGTGCGCCTCCTGGCTACATTGGTCATGAAGAAGCCGGTCAATTAACGGAAAAAGTGCGCCGCAACCCTTACAGCATCATCTTACTTGATGAAATGGAAAAAGCCCATCCAGACGTACAACATATGTTCTTACAAATTTTAGAAGACGGTCGTTTAACAGATAGCCAAGGTCGTACTGTCAGCTTTAAAGATACGGTCATCATTATGACATCGAATGCTGGCACAAACATCGAAGGCGACTTGCTCCAACGTCTCGGTCTATACTTTAAACCGGAATTTTTAAACCGTCTCGATGCGATTATCGAATTTAAACCGCTTGAAAAAACACACATGTTGCAAATTGTTGACTTAATGCTCGAAGAATTGCAACGTACACTCGCTGAACAGCAAGTAACGATGACGATTAGCGACAAAGCGAAAGAAAAATTAGCTGAACTCGGCTATCATCCAACATTTGGCGCCCGTCCACTCCGCCGCGTCATTCAAGAACATGTCGAAGATGAAATTGCTGATGTATTGCTTGATGAACAACATGTACGCACGATCCATATCGATGTAGAAGACGATCGCATCGTCGTAAAAGCTGAAAAAGCCTAATCCGCACATGGATTAGGCTTTTAGTCCATTCATCAAAAACTGAATCGTTCGTTCCATTTCTTGTTCATCATCCCACGGATAATCAGGCATGACGATAAAGCGCGTCAATAAAAAACCGGCAATTGTCGTGATCGTCAACCGAATAATGGTCTCAGGAGGAAACAACGCCAGTTCCCCTTTTTGTTGGAAATGCTCAACAATTTGTTTAAATTTATCGTACACGTGATTGATAAAAATCGTTTGAAACTGCACTTTAATATCGCTGTGAAACGCCATCTCTTGCCACAATACACGAATCGCAGGCAAATATGTTTTCACAAATTCATACCTGTTTTTAAAAACAGCGCGCACAAATTGTTCGTAATGCTCGTACTCATTTTCAAACACATCTTTGACGAATTTTTTTGCTAAAAACGGCGCAACGGATTGAAATAACGTCGGCTTTACAATCGCTAACAACAAATCTTTTTTCGTTTTATAATGGCGAAAAATCGTCCCTTCAGCGACACCTGCCCGCTTGGCAATTTCGCTTGTCGATGTCGCGGCATACCCTTTTTCCGCAAACATCTCAATCGCCGCTTGTAAAATGTTCAATTGTTTTTCGCTTAACTGTTGTTCTTCGACATTCAACAAATCAAACAACCATTTTCGTTCGTCCATCACAACCTCACAACTTTCGATATTTCTTTAATGCTAATACATTTAATACCATAAATAAAAGCGAAAAGCCAACTAAAACGTATACGTCGAACGAAATCGCTTCCCAACCTTTGCCGCGAATCATAATTTCCCTTAACGCATCTGCTCCGTAATATAACGGCATCGCAACCCCAATGGAACGAAGCCACGGTTCCATCGTATCTAAGTTAAACAGCCCGGAGAAAAACACTTGCGGAACGACAACGAGCGGAATAAATTGAATCATTTGCAGTTCGTTGTTCGCAAATGCGGACAATAACGTCCCTAACGTAAGCGCCGTCATCGCTAATAAAAACGTAATGAGTAGCACATAACCGAACGAGCCTTCCATCATCATATTTAACACGTGGATGGCAAACCAAGAAATTAAACTCGCTTGAATCGTTGTAAATATCCCAAAACCGATGACGTAGCCGATGACGATTTCCCATCGTTTTAATGGAGTTGCTAGCAATCGCTCGAGCGTGCCGCTCGTCCGTTCACGTAAAAATGATACCCCAGCAATTAAAAAGACGAAAAAGAAAATGAAAAAGCCGATTAATACCGAACCGAAATTGTCAAATAACGACATATGTTCGGAACCGTACATATATACGGTATCAATCGCTAACGTTTGTTTCATCGGCGGCATAAGCGTTTGCGCTGCTTTTTGCACCGTCATAAGCACCTGTTTGCTAACGGACGGATCACTGCCTTCAAGCGTCATGCGCAAACTCGCTTTGTCCATTTCAATAAACGCATCGATTTGTTGCTCGTCAAGTGCAGTCAGCGCATTCGTTTTTGTCATTGTCGCTACGTGTGCATCCGCTTCTTTTAATGCATCAATAAGCTGTTGCGGTACGTTTGAATCAATCGCCATGTGCGGTTCATACGTCTCACCATTAAACACGAAATCCATTAAAAACAACACAAACATCGGTGCGACAATCATTAACGCAAGCGTTCGTTTGTCGCGAAAAAACTGTCGAATAATACGGACGACAATCGCTTGTATTCTCATGCCTGCACCCCTCCAAATTGTAAAAATGCTTGTTCAAGCGTCAACGCATTCGTTTGTTTTTTTAATTGTTCTGGACTGCCGATCGCAATCAGTTGCCCGTTGCGAATCATCGCCAGCCGCATACATTTTTCCGCTTCGTCCATCACGTGCGTCGTCACAACGATTGTCGTGCCTTTTTGACGAATGCGCTCAAGCTCTTCCCAAATCGCTTGGCGAAGAAGCGGGTCGATGCCGACGGTCGGCTCATCTAAAATAAGCACTTCTGGTTCGTGGAGTAGGGATGCTGCTAGCGATAACCGTCGCTTCATCCCACCAGAAAATTGATGAATGGCTTTTTTCCTATCGTCCGTTAAGTTCACAAGCTCCAACACTTCGTCGATGCGTTGTTTTTTCTTTTTTCCTTTTAGTCCGTAAATCGATGCGAAAAAGTCTAAGTTTTCGAGTGCGGTGAGCTCCCCGTATAACGCATCTGATTGCGCCATAAAACCGATGCGCGCCATCGTTTGCAAGCTCGGCATACGCACACCAAGCACGTGAATCTCCCCTTTTGTCGCCGTATCAATGCCTGCGATCATTTTGACAATCGTCGTTTTCCCAGCGCCTGATGGGCCGAGCATGCCGAAAATTTCTCCTTCGTTTACAGTAAGCGATACATCATGAATCACTTCTTTTTGATGAAACTGTTTATACACGTGCTGTAATTGAATGACCATCCTCTTCCCTCGCCTTCGTCAAAATGAGTGATTACTCACTTTAATTATATGTGTTTGTCGCGTACTTTGTAAATATGTGCTAAAAATTTTTTCATTGACGAAAGGAAAAGATTTTTGTACGATAGTAACGTCAATTGCATACGAAATCTTTCTCGTCAACTAAGATGAGATAGAGGTCGCGGCAAATAATAGTAGTTTCATGGAGACGCAGAGACGTCGATGAAGTGAGATGAAAGGATTTGTCGCCGAAGTTTATAGCGTGCTCTGGCGCTATAAGCTGGGCCTGTTGCCGAATAGGTGCAGGACTGTCATCGCGCATGCGGTGGAGAGCTATCGATCTTAAGTTTGATGCGGATGTGTCATATATTGTGCACCCGTTGAAAACTTAGGGTGCACTTTTTTATTTATCACGCCCGCTTCTAACGACAACAGCGCTCTACCGCTTCGATCACTATATACATGAAAGGATGAATAACATGAAACAACAAACACTCGGCTTTTGGGTATTGACAGCGCTCGTTGTCGGCAATATGGTCGGATCGGGCATTTTTATGCTTCCGCGTTCGCTTGCGGAAGCGGCAAGCCCGGCTGGCGTGTTGCTTGGCTGGTTGTTGACAGGTGCTGGCGTGCTCATGATTGCGATTATTTTTGGCAACTTAGCCATTCGTAAACCTGAATTAAATGGGGGACCACAAATTTACGCAAAAGAACTGTTTCCAAAAGGGTCAAATGCGTCGATTTTATCTGGATTTATGTCATCTTGGGGATATTGGATCGGAAATGTCGCTGGAAACGTCGCCATCATTACGACGTTTGCTAGTTACTTATCAACGTTTTTCCCTATTTTAACGAGCGGACATGTCGTCTTCTCTGCTGGTTCATTTACATTAAAACTTGGCAATTTGCTCACGTTTGTCGTTTGCACCGCGCTTTTATGGGTGATGCACGCCATTATTTTACAAGGAGCAGAAAACGCTGGAAAATTAAACTTTGTCGCTACTGCAACGAAAGTGCTTGGCTTTTTCTTATTCATTGTTATCGGATTGTTCGCCTTTGAAAAAAGCTATCTCCAACCGTTTGTTGCCCCGCGTTACGATGAAGCAGGTCATACGCTCGGGCTTCTTTCGCAAATCAATAACGTCGCATTAAGCACACTTTGGGCGTTTATCGGCATTGAATCGGCAATCGTCTTCGCCTCACGGGCACGCAAACAAAGCGATGTGAAACGCGCAACGATTGTCGGACTATTCATTGCCTTAGCCATTTATGTTGGCATTAGCGTACTTGTGATGGGACTATTAAAACAAGAGGCGCTTATTCAGTCTGAAAAGCCGCTTGTTGATGCGATCGGTACTGTATTAGGTCCAATCGGAGCGCAGCTTTTGGCAGGACTTGGTTTAATTAGTTTAATCGGCTCGACGCTCGGCTGGATTTTTTTAAGTGCTGAAGTGCCGTACCAAGCGGCTAAGCAAGGGGTGTTTATTCGCGCCTTTTTACGAGAAAACAATAAAGGGATGCCGCGTTTTTCTTTAATCGTCTCCAATATGATCGCCCAGCTATTTATTTTTTCGACGATTTCGAACTCGATGGCAGCGGCATTTGATTTCGTCATTTATATTGCAACATTATCGTATCTCGTTCCGTATTTCATCGCCTCCGTCTTCCAATTGAAGCTTGTCTGGACAGGCGAAACGTATGAAACGACGCAACAACGAATGACAGACGGCATCATCGCCCTTCTTGCGACCGTTTATTCCATTTGGCTTGTGAAAGCAGGAACGGCTGATATGAAAACCTTTTTACTCGGCGTCGCCTTGCTTGCTAGCAGCTTATTTTTCTATCCAATGGTTATGAAGCAACATAGCGAACAACCGAACAAACAAAAACAATCAGCATAACAAACCCCCCGTCCATTTGGCGGGGGTTCATAGTCTCACCATCTTTATTCTTTATATTTTTTTCTTGCCTCTTCAAATATTCGGTTTAGTTTTTCTATTTGTTTATTATTTGCTTGCTTACTACTGTTCAAATGACCGTCGTATTCGATTTGATTACTAGCTAACGGCACCTTTCCATAATATACACCTTTGATTGTATACTCATCATGTGTCGTACTTTTTCTTAAAAACAAAAGATAGCTTTTATTATCCTTCATCAACTGATACCCTGCTGAACCATACAATGTATTTGTTTCTTTATCAAACGCGCCATTTTCGATAACTTTGATAACATTCCCTTTATCTAACTCGTATCCTTTCTCATTTTTGAAAACTTTTTTGATTTCGACGTCACTGATTGTATAAAAACCCGTCACCATATCGCCATCTTTATCAAAATGACTCTCTCCTCTTTTCTTCGTACCGATTAAAATCACTTCACTATCATTCTCCATTTCTTCTAAATAATCATACTCATCTATTATTTTTGACTCACTATGAACATGTTTTGTATGTACATTACTCGATCGAGACTCTATATTGTTACAAGCAGATAAAAGTAAAATCGAAAATAAAAGAAAAGCAATCTTTTTCATTAAGCTACTCCCTTTCCGCTAATAGATAGCATTTATTCCGTTCCAATCATCATTTTGCGGATACTCATCATTGAGAAAACCTTTTGAAAGCATGATAGCACGAACATCGTCTTCATGATCTAATCCTAAAGCATGACCTATCTCATGAGCTGTCGTTTCTCTCGTTTGAACCCAAGATAACTTTTGAAAACCCGGTAAATAAATTCTCAACTGCGACTTATCGTATGTACAGTCCCAACAAGCAGTCACTTGTCCTAGCCAGTTCACATGATAGTTGATGCAATCGGCAACGACAGAACCCATGTCCTTCGTACTAGCCCACCATTTGTAGTTAGCTTGGGAATCATCGTACGTTCTAGTCGTACCAATAAGAGAAGAACTATCAAACGCTTCTGAACCATAAGCCGCTCTCGCTTCATAACCAGCTTGGATAACCGACGAATCAATCCAATATTTTAATGAGTTTGGGTTCCTATATTTCCCACCAAATAACTCATAAGCATACGTATTGCTACTAAAAATGAAATATAACGTGATAATACATAAAAAAAATAAATCGTCCCAAATTAGGAACCTGTCTTTTTCCTCCCGTAAACATTTTACCCATACCAAACCCGCTCCCCTGACAATGTGTTGTTGTTTTAACTTTTATATGATCATACCATTTTTTTTTTTATGTAAACCGATTTTTGATTGGAACATATTTCTATCCTCCTCAGCATAACAAAACCTCCGTCCATATTTGGCGGGGATCTCTTTTTTTTTCAGTCTTTTTCGCGTATTTATGTTATAATATTTTTTGAATTTTGTTTTGTTGAGGGAGCATATATGGGGAGAGAGAAAATGAGACGATGGCTGTACATCTTGCTTGTCATTGTGCCGTGCCTTGTAGGGAGCGCATGGATTGTGCTTTGGCAAGATGAACAACAACAGCAGCAACTCGTCGAAGAAACGCGTCTGTTTGCGAATATACATAAAAACGATTTAGATCGCTTTCTTTCGGAAACGACAGCTCGACTGGAAACGTTAGCGCTCATCATAAGCAAACATATGGCCATGTTAAAAGAAGAAGAAATTCATGACATCTTGCATGACATGCAAAAACAAGACGTTCGTTTTGAACGCATCTCCTTTTTTTCGGAAAGTACAACTGCGGCAATGCAGTTAGCAAAAATAACAAAACGGACGGTCATCGACAGCCATCATACGACGACGATCGTCACACCCATTATATATGAAAAAACAAATGAAACAGCTGGCTTTTTAGTAGCCAAGTTACGGACAAATTATATACAAAATCGTATGAAAATTATTTACCCAGATGCTTCGTTTCGCTTATACGATGAGAACGGTGCTATCCTGATGTCAACAAATCAACTTCGTCCGTCGAAACAAACGGTGACCGTTCAGTTAAATCATGCGCCATGGGTGATCGAAGCCAATGTGCCGCACGTCAGCCTAAAACAAAACATCCGTGCTTCGCTTCCATATATTTTATCGCTCATTATTGCTATACATATCATTTGGTTATTCATTCAATATTGGCTGCTTAAGCGGCAAACGATGATCGAGCGCATGGAAACAGAAGCACAAAAGCTTGAGTTAGTCGGCACGCTCGCTGCGAGTACGGCACACGAAATTCGCAATCCGCTCGCTGGCATTAAAGGGTTTATTCAATTATTAAGTGAAAAACATAAAGATAACGAATCACAGCTTTATTTTTCCGTTATTCAAAACGAAATTACACGCATTAACGACATCGTGAATGAATTTTTAATTCTCGGCAAACCAACAGCGCAAAAACTTGAAACGTGCGATCTCAACTCCATTGTTCAAAGCATTCATCCGATGATCGAGTCGCAAGCACATTTACATAACGTCGTCTATACGTTTCATCGTGCCGATGTGCCGCTGCCGATTCGCTGTTCAAAAGATCATTTAAAACAAGTCATACTCAATTTAGCAAAAAACGCAATCGAAGCGATGTCACGTGGCGGACAACTGACCATTTCTCTTACGAAACAAAACGATTGGGCGGTGTTGCACGTCGCTGATACAGGTTGCGGCATGCCAAAGCATGTGAAAGACAAACTGTTTCAACCGTTTGTCACATCGAAACAAACGGGAACAGGGCTTGGGCTCGTCATATGTAAACGTATCATCGATATGCACGAAGGGACAATCGACATTCATAGTATAGAAGAGAAAGGAACGACGATTACCGTTCGCCTTCCTTTAAAATAGGAGGTGGAAACATGTTTGACATGCTTGTCGGCAGTACGTTATCCGCGCTAGCGACAGGGGCTGGCGCTGTTCCGATTTTATTTTTGTCGCGCTCATTAACGCACAAATGGCGCGATATGTTGCTTGCTTTTACAGCTGGCATTATGATGGCCGCATCGATGCTCGGATTAATTCCAGAGGCTCTTTCTTCTGGCACATTTTTTTCCCTTGCGATCGGATTATGCGTTGGGGTATTTACGTTAACGTTTCTTGAAAACATCGTACCGCATATCGATTTAACCCATACAAAAAGCGGCATGAAGATGGATCAAAAAGCGTTGCTTGTGCTTGCGGCCATTACGCTTCATAACATTCCAGAAGGGTTATCCGTTGGCGTCAGCTACGCCTCTGGGGAACAAAACCATATCGGTGATTTAATTGCGCTAGCGATCGGCTTTCAAAACGCACCTGAAGGATTGCTCGTTGCGCTTTTTTTATTTAACCAACATATATCAAAAGGAAAAGCGTTTTTTATGGCAACAGGGACGGGGCTCATTGAACTTGTCGCCTCTGTCATCGGCTTTTATTTAACGGCGGTCGTTCAGTCGCTCGTTCCGTACGGATTAGCGTTTGCTGCTGGGGCGATGCTATTTATTATTTATAAAGAGTTAATCCCTGAAAGCCATGGGGATGGAAATGAAAAATCGTCAACGTATGCCTTCATTATCGGGCTGTTAGTCATGGTGTTTTTAATTGAAACGTTTTAAAGGATGATGAACATGTCGAAATATTATATGCTTCTTTTATTGACAAGCGCCTTATGGGGAGGCAACTTTGTCGCAAGCAAACTGCTTGTTGCACACGCCTCTCCGCTTTCGTTAACGTTTATTCGTTGGACGATCGCCGTCCTTTTTTTATTTCCAATCGTGTTGAAAAAAGAACGATCCGTTCGTTTACAAAAACAAAGTATCGTACCGCTTATTGCGATGGGGCTTTCAGGCGTCGTCTTATTTAACGTTTTTATGTTTCAAGCGCTTGAACATACATCTGCTGATCATGTCGGGTTAATTTCGACATTAAATCCGATCGCGATTGCGCTTGTGGCATACGCCGTTTACCGCGATAAACTTACGATTCGACAATGGCTGGCCATGGTTCTCTCCCTGATCGGCGTGCTGATCGTGATGACGCATGGACAACTTCATCGCCTATCGGACATCAACGTCGGGGATATATGGATGGTTGCCGCAGTCATCATTTGGGGCGTCTATTCCGCTTGCGCAAAAGCGGTTATGAAGTCGTATTCCCCGCTTGCGGCAACGTTTTGGTCCGGCGTCTTTGGCGTCATCGGATTGTTGCCGTTTCTTTCTTCTTTTTCAATTCATGATGTCAACATCTCGTTTGTATTGGCCATTTTATATACGAGCGTCGGAGCGACGGTGCTTGCGATGTTTCTTTGGAACGTCGGCGTGAAACAAGTCGGTGCCACAACCGCGGGGATGTTTTTAAATTTCAATCCGCTTTTTACTGCGCTGTTTGCGTACATATTACTTGGCGAAATGTTCACCGCACCGCAATGGATCGGTTCATTCATTACGATTGCAGGCGTCATTTTATTCACAAAAAAATAGAAGGGGTGTTACGCCCCTTCTTTTTCCTCGTATGGATGTGCTACCCAACCAGATGGATCAATAAACAACCGAACGGCAACAACTTGGCGGTCGTCCATTAATGTAAAGAAATGTGGGTTTCCTTCTGGAACAGAAATGACATCGCCCGCTTCAAGTTCAACATCAAAGTAGCCTGTTTGTTCATCACCTTTAATAACGAAAATGCCATGACCAGCAACAATCGCCCGCACTTCGTCTTCCGTATGCGTATGCACCTGTTCAAATTTTTTCAATAGCTCTTCTAAATTTGGCGTTTGTTCGCAGAGGGCAACAACATCCCACGCTTGATAGCCTCTTCGTTTTGCTAAATCTTCAATTTCGGATTGAAACGTTGCTAAAATGTGCGCTTTTTCTTCGTCTGTTAATACAAATTTGTTTTGTAGATGAGCGGGAAGTTTCCTTGCATCCCAATGTTCATATAACACTCCTTGCTTATTTAAAAACGCTGCCACGTTTTCCTTTCCTTCAATTACTTCACCTGTGTTGCGCACTTTAATGACTGCCATACCATACTCCCCCTTATCGTTTTAAAAGTAATAATTTTACATAGTACTGACATAAAAACTCGCAAGCTTCTAAAAACTTTTTCGCTTCAAACGCATCTTTTCCCCATACGGTCACGCCGTGGTTGCGAATAAGCACCGCCCCTCGATCTTCATGGACATGGTCGGCGAACGCTTTTGCTAACGTCGGAATATGGGCGAAATTCGGAATAATCGGAATGCGAAACGCCGCATCTTCTTCCCATAATCCGAACGCTTTAATGATTTCTTGATTGGTAAAAACGACTTCCCCTTCGTCGCCGTACCATTCCGAAATAATGTTGTTGTCAACGGTATGAACATGAAGCACACAACCGGCGTTCGTTTTATTGTAAATTTTAACGTGAAGAAGCGTCTCGGCTGACGGTTTCAAGTGCGTCGCCTCCGCTGGCTGTCCGTCTGCTCCGACAAGTAAAAAATCTTCCGGTGTTTCTTTTCGTTTATCTTTTCCGCTCGCAGTGACAAGAAACGTAAGCGGCTCATCGCTCACTTTTATCGACAAGTTGCCACTCGTCGCCATAAACCAGTCGCGCGCCGCCAGCTCTCGTTTCACCTCGGCAAGCTCTGCCCATTTTTGTTGTCTCACGCGACCACCTCGCTTTCTTTTAACACGTCAATGACATCATAAAACGTCGTAAACGGCGTATGCGGCAAGTGGAGCTCACGGCATTTTTCAAGTAAAAAGTCGCGCGCCATGACGTGATCGGCTAGTTTGGCCGCTGCCAAGTCGGTAATGGAGTCGCCAATGACGATCGTTTTTGCCCCTTTTGGCGCAAGTTTTCGAAGAAGCGACGGCTTGCAGCAGCCACATCCGTTTTGACAATGTTCATCGCACGCATACGGCCACGTAATGCGGATCGTTTCCCCGCTAAAATCGGCGCTGTTACAAAAAATGCGCTCTTTTTCAACGAGTCCGTGAAGAAGTGGATACACGAAAAAGTCAATGCCGCCGCTCACAATATAAAGCGGGATTTGTCGTTCGTTCGTAAATGCAACAAAGTCGGAAAATCCGTCGCGAATGCGCGCGGTGTCAAGTAAAAATTGCACGATGTCTTCTTTCAGCGTCGTCGGCAACAACGAAAACATCCGACCGACCCCTTGTTGTACGGAACATCTTTGCGCAAGTATATCGTCTTTGATCGCTTCCCACTCCGGCGGAGCAAACTGTTTCATAAGCGCAATAATGTTATCGTTTAACGTAATCGTTCCGTCAAAGTCGCAAAAAATGATCGGCCTCATGATGCGCTCCCCCATAAGTCAAGCGCTTGTTGCAACGCTTCGTTTTCTTTTGCTGCGTCATGAAGCGAACGCCCAGCGAGCACCGCTTCTACTGCGGCACGAAACGCTTGCCCACCGCCAACCGCTCCGCTCGGATGCCCGTGCACGCCACCGCCTGCGTTAATGATGGAGTCGATGCCAAAGTCGCGCACAAGAAGCGGCACAAGCCCCGGATGAATGCCGGCAGATGGGACAGGAAACGCGCGCAAAAATGGTTCTTCTTTCGTTAATTCATTAGCGATCGCAAGCGTCTGTTCTTTTTCAAGCGCGACGCTTCCGTACGGTGATGGAAAGAGCGAAAAGTCCGCCCCTGCCATGCGCAACAGTTTTCCAAGAAGCAAAGCGTAGCTTACGCCATATACGCGCGATGAGGCGATCGCTCCGCTAAATGACGGATGCGCCATAATCGGCAAACGAATGTCATCATCTTCACGAAGCGCTTGCAACACATCAAGCCCATATGTAAACACGTTAAACAATAATACGTCCGCGCCAAGCTCCGCTGCTTTCTTCGCTTTTTCTTTTAACTGAAACGTTTTTCCGGTTAAGTTCACCGCATATAACGTCCGATGCCCTGTTTGTTCGTACACTTCCTGAAGCGCCTGTTTTCCTGCCACGATGCGCTTGTCAAACGGTGTGAGGTCGTTGTCAAATAAAATTTCATCGTCTTTCACAAGATCAACGCCGCCGAGCGCTTGTAGCTTCAATTGTTCAGTGACGTATCGTAAATCGCGCCCGATGACCGCTTTAAAAATGCTCATGACAAGCGGACGGTGAAAGACGCCAAGTTTTTCGCGAATGCCGTCAATGCCAAAGCGCGGACCAGGGAATGCGCGCTTCAGTTCGTCGGAAAACGTTAAGTCAATCAGTTTAATCGTTCCGTCAAGCGACAATTTGCCAAATGTCGTTGTCAAAATGGCAGGCAAATCGGCACTAAAATTGACGCTCGGATACGAAATGCGCACAAGCGCGCGTTTTAGTCTTTTTCCAAAAAACGTATTGACACGCTCGTCTTCCTCTAGCTCTTCAATCGACTGAACGATGCCTTTATGTTTTTTTAACTGTTCTTGTTCCAGTTGCGGTAAATCAGTCCACGACCCGATGGTCAGTCCAAGCGCGATACCTTCTGCTTTTTTCGCTAAATCTTTGTCGTCATGAATCAAATATGTTGCGGTAATCATATGTCCACCCCTTTACAAATAAAAAACCTCTTCATAAGAAGAGGCTAATTGTTCGTCTCTTCTTATCTCTCAGCGTATTGCTGCGAGAATTAGCACCGTGCTTAAACAGCTGTTTAAGTCGGTTGCCGGGCTTCATCGGGCTCGTCCCTCCGCCTACTCTTGATAAGAATTTGTAATGTATTTAATTTTTTGAACAGTTCGTTTTTCATAAATTTACTTCGGATTATGACAGCACATGTTGCATTTGTCAATCATTTTTTAAAAAAGTTGCAGTTGCCCGATGCGCCAAGCCGCTTCTTTTAATCTTTCTTCGCTTGTCAATAGCCCTGTGCGCACATACCCTTCCCCATGTTCACCAAACCCGATCCCCGGAGCGACCGCCACGTGCGCTTGTTTAAGCAACAGATCGGCAAACGTCTCAGACGTATAGCCGTTTGGCACCGGAAGCCAAGCGAAAAACGAACCTGATGGCGCTTGGACGTTCCAACCGATGTCACGTAAAGCGTGAACAAACGTATTTCGTCTTGCTTCATACGTGGCGACAAGCTCAGCGACGCATTGTTGCGACTCGAGTAGCGCAACTGCTGCCGCTTCTTGAATAGCACCGAACATGCTGACGTACAAATGGTCTTGGAGCACGTTGATCGCTTCAATCATGCTTTCGTTGCCGACCGCAAAGCCGATGCGCCACCCTGCCATATTGTACGTTTTCGAAAACGTATAAATTTCAATGCCGACGTCTTTTGCCCCTTCGACTTGTAAAAAGCTGACCGGCTTTTTCCCATCAAAGCCAATCGCTCCGTATGCGAAATCGTGCACGACAGCGATATGATGTTTTTCCGCAAATGAAACCGTTTCTTGAAAAAACGATTCCGTTGCTGTCGCGCCTGTCGGATTGTTCGGATAGTTTAAAAACATTAATTTTGCCTCGCGAACGACGTCTTTCGGTAGCTCATCGTAGTTTGGCAAAAAACTGTTTTCCGCCCGTAGCGGCATCATTTCCATGCGCGCCCGCGCAAGCACGACTCCCGACCAATAGTCCGGATAACCGGGATCGGGAACGAGCACCACGTCTCCCGGGTTTAATAAACAAAGCGGCATTTCGACAAGCCCAGCTTTTCCGCCAAATAAAATGGCGACTTCTTTTTCTGGGTCAATCGTCACCCCGTATTCGCGCTCGTAAAACGTAGCGACCGCCTCTTTTACAAACGAATAGCCGCGAAATGGTGAATATTTATGATACATCGGCTTTGCCACCGCCTGTTGCATCGCGCTCACAATATGCGCCGGCGTCGGCTGATCGGGATTTCCTTGTCCGAGATTAATGACATCGTGCCCTTCAGCAATGACCGCATTCACTTTTTGCACAAGCGACGCAAAAAATTGCTTCGGTAGTTGTTGTAACACGTTCGATTGTGGAAATATGTTCATTTTTTTCACACCTACTTCACAAAAAGGTTGAAATTCTAGTCAAGTATCATATATCGTAAAAATCAAAATGTAAAGAAAATTTTTTAGAGGTGAATGATATGAACATCGCTTGCATACAAATGGACATTGCGTTTGGAGCACCCGAAAAAAATAAACAAACGGTTATGCGATACATCGAACAAATCGCTCGTGACGTTGACGTCGTCGTTTTGCCTGAACTATGGACGACAGGCTATGATTTAACGAGATTAACAGACATCGCTGACGAAAACGGCGAAGAAACAAAAGCGTTTCTCGCATCCGTTGCGCGCACGTACGATGTACATATCGTCGGCGGATCGGTCGCGAAAAAAACGAACGAACGAATGACAAATACGATGTATGTCGTCAATCGAAACGGCGACGTCGTTGGCGAATATAGTAAACTTCATTTGTTCCAATTGATGGATGAGCATTTGTATTTGCAAGCTGGAGAAACGATGGGGCTATTTTCGCTCGATGAAACGACGTGTGCCGGCGTCGTTTGTTACGACATTCGTTTTCCAGAATGGATTCGCGCGCATGCGCTACATGGCGCAGAAGTATTGTTTGTCGTCGCCGAATGGCCACTTTCTCGTCTTCATCATTGGCGTACGCTATTAACGGCGCGGGCAATTGAAAATCAATGTTACGTCGTCGCTTGCAATCGCGCGGGAAAAGACCCGAACAACGAGTTTGCTGGACATTCGCTGATCATTGATCCGTGGGGAAACATTCTTGCCGAAGGAGATGAACAAGAAGGGATTATTGTGGCGAATATCGACATAAACGACGTGCAAGACGTGCGTGCGCGCATCCCGATTTTTGCCGACCGTCGCCCAGATGTGTATAAAATTTTTGAAAAAAAAGATTGACAAACAAGCATAAAGCGATGTATGATTCGAATCAAGCGAATTCACGAAACTTTTTCACTGTTCAAAACATTTAAATAACGATAAACACTCTTATCAAGAGCAGGTGGAGGGACGAGCCCGATGAAGCCCGGCAACCGGCGATGACGCACGGTGCTAATTCTTGCAGCAGTAGGCTGAGAGATAAGAGGTGCGAAGCAAACTTCAAACCTCTTTCGTTCAGCGAAAGAGGTTTTTTATTTTGAGAGGAGGCATGTATATGTACGAACCATTGACAGAACAAAAAGCGATTGCCCTTGCTGTTCGTTTAGGGCTATTTGGAGAAGATGCGCTTCTTTCAAGTCAAGAAATTGGCGACGGGAACTTAAATCTCGTCTTTCGCATCGTCAACGAACGAACAAACGACAGCATCATCATCAAACAAGCGTTGCCGTATGCAAAAGTCGTTGGCGAAAGCTGGCCGCTTACATTAAAACGGGCAACGATCGAAAGCCAAGCGTTGCGCACGTTCGCGAGCTACGTTCCTCACTATGTTCCGAAAGTGTACTATTCCGATGAGACATTAGCAATTACAGTGATGGAAGATTTGTCGCATTTACACATTGCACGCCGCGGACTGATTGAAGGAAAAACGTTCCCGCGTTTATCGGAACATATCGGCGAATTTGTCGCCAAAACGGCGTTTTACACGTCGGATTTTGGCATGAATCAACAACAAAAAAAGAAGCTCGTACAACAATTTACAAATCCCGAACTATGTAAAATTACGGAAGATCTCGTCTTTACTGACCCGTTTTTTGACCACGACACGAACAACTTTGAAGCAGAACTTCGCGCCGATGTCGAACAGCTTTGGCAAGATGATGTGCTTCAGCGCGAAACAGCGAAATTAAAACGGCTTTTTTTAACGAAAGCGGATGTGTTGCTTCATGGCGATTTACATACGGGAAGCATTTTCGCAAGCGATGAGGAAACGAAAGTGATCGACCCGGAGTTTGCGTTTTACGGTCCGATCGGCTTTGATTTAGGGCAATTTTTCGCCAATTTATTGTTAAACGCCCTCTCTCGTCATGAACGTGACCGCGAACCGCTTTTTGCTCATATTGAAAACACATGGGACGTCTTTACCCGCACGTTTGCTGAGCTTTGGCGCGAAAGCAACGAACCGTATGCGCGCACATGTGGCGTGCTCGATGACATCATAGGCGATGCGCTCGTTGAGGCGATCGGCTTTGCCGGTTGTGAAGTCATTCGCCGGACGATCGGGTTGGCGCATGTGGCGGACCTTGATGAATTGCCGCTTGAGCGCAGACTTCACGCAAAACGTCATGCCCTTCGTCTCGGTCGTGAGCTCATCGTGCAGCGAAACAAATTAACGATTACAGACTTGAAACATCTTGTACAACAAACGGTGCATGTGAACAGCTAGGAGGAACAAAATGAAATCGGTACAATGGCATGATACACATATTACGATTTTAAACCAACAAGCGCTGCCTCATAAGACTGAATATTTAGAATTAAAAAACATAAAAGACGTATGGGATGCGATCGTTACGTTAAAAGTGCGCGGGGCGCCAGCAATCGGCATGACTGCCGCCTACGGTTTAGCACTTGCCGCCCAATCATATGAGACCGATGATTTAGCAACATTTCATGCCCAACTAAAACACGACCGCGACTATTTAGCAAGCTCGCGCCCGACCGCCGTCAATTTATTTTGGGCGCTTGACCGGCTCGTAAAAAGCGTTGCGAACGCCACATCCGTCAACGAAGCGAAAACGACGCTCATTCATGAAGCGATTTGCATTCAAATCGAAGATGAAGACGTCTGTCGTCGCATCGGTGAACATGCCCTTTCCTTGTTTCAAGACGGCGACCGTATCATGACGATTTGCAATGCAGGAGCGATTGCCACAGCCCGTTACGGCACCGCACTTGCGCCGTTTCATTTAGCGAAAGAAAAAGGGATCGCGCTTCATGCGTACGCTTGCGAAACACGCCCGGTGTTGCAAGGAGCAAGGCTAACCGCATGGGAACTTTCCGAAGCTGGCGTCGATGTGACGCTCATTACAGATAACATGGCGGCACAAACGATGAAAGCGAAGCACATTTCCGCAGTCATCGTCGGGGCAGATCGCATTGCCGCCAACGGCGATACAGCAAACAAAATCGGCACGTTCGGCTTAGCCATTTTAGCGAAAGCGTTCAACATTCCATTTTACGTCGCCGCCCCGCTATCGACGATCGACTTACAGACGAAAACAGGCGACGACATTCCGATTGAAGAGCGAGCGAAAGAAGAAGTCACACATATCGGCGGCGTGCGCATCGCGCCAGATGTGAACGTCTACAATCCGGCATTCGATGTCACACCGCACGAACTCATTACCGGCATCATTACGGAAAAAGGGATCATCTTCGGCGACTACGAAACGAAACTGCCGACATTATTTGAGGAGGTTTTGGCATGAAAAACATATGGGCAATTATCGTGCTTTTATTCGCGCTTTTAGTCGGTTGCACAAACGAACAAGACGCCGTCTCAAAACGAGCGGAACAACCGAAAGAAGAAGCGAAACAAACGAACGAAACAACGGATGAAAAAGCGGACATTCCTGCAGCATTAAACAAACCGATTAAAATTGCTGCCATTATGCAAATGTCGATCGGTACATTTTCATCGCAATATATCGCTGGTGTAAAAGAACAAGTCGCGAAATTTGGCGGCGACGTGCAAATTTATAACGCTGACAACGATTTAACGAAAATGGCATCGTACGTCGAAACAGCGATCAACCAAAACGTCGATGCGATTTTATTAGACCATGGGCGCGCAGATGCATTAAAAGCACCTGTTGAAAAAGCGCTGGAGAAAGGCATTCACGTCGTTGCGTTTGATAACGATTTAAACATTCCAGGAGTCACCGTCATTGACCAAGACGATTACAGCTTAGCATGGAAAACGTTAAAAACGTTAGCGGAAGATTTAAACGGTGAAGGAGAAATTGTCACGATTTGGGTCGGCGGCTTTACGCCAATGGAACGCCGCCATGTCATTTACGAAGCGTTTCAAAAACGGTATCCGAACATTAAAGAAGTAGCGAAATTCGGCACCGCAAGCGCCAACACCGCTTTAGATACACAAACACAAATGGAAGCGATTTTGAAAAAATATCCGAACAAAGGTGACATCGACGCGGTTTTTGCGACATGGGATGAGTTCGCCAAAGGAGCAACGCGCGCCATTCAACAAGCAGGTCGAACAGAAATTAAAGTGTATGGCATCGACTTAAGCGACGAAGATTTACAACTCATTCAACAACCAAATAGCCCATGGGTCGCAACAACGGCAACCGACCCAGCGGAAGTCGGTCGCGTTCAAGTGCGCTTTGCGTATCAAAAAATTGCCGGAGAACAAACGCCAAGCATTTATTCACTTGAACCACACTTAGTGAAACGTTCAGACTTGCCGAGCACACCAATTACGATGAACGAGCTAAACAACTACATGCCAAGCTGGGGACAATCGAACGTTGCCATCTCCCCATGGATGAAGACGCTTGAAGAAAAGGTGAAAAAGCAATGAGCGGTTTGCGCATGAAACGAATCGTCCATACATTTGGCGATGTGACCGTATTAAACGGCGTGAACTTCCATGTCCAACCGGGCGAAGTTCACGCCCTTTTAGGTATGAATGGAGCTGGAAAAAGCACGTTAATGAACATTTTAGCTGGCGTCTTGCAGCCGGTGAGCGGAACGATTGAAATAGACGGAAAGGTGCATACATTTTCTTCTCCGAAAGATGCAAAACGAGCAGGCATCGGACATGTCGTACAAGAAGTGGATGTGGCATTATTCCCTGCTTTGTCCGTATATGAAAATATTCTCGCTGAACAAATTGTCGCGCAAAAACAAATATCGTTTTCTAAAACGAAACATCGGGTTGCTGTTTTACAACTGCTTGAGCGCGTCGGCTTAACACATTTGTCACCTGATGTCTCTGTACAAACATGCACGCTTCATGAAAAACAACTCATTTTGCTAGCACGCGTCCTTTCTTCTTCTGCTCGCTACATTATTTTAGATGAGCCAACCGCCTCGTTAAGCGAAGAAGAAACGAAACGATTGTTTGCGATGATCGAACAGCTAAAAGCGCAAGGGGTGTCGTTTATTTACATTTCGCATAAATTGCACGAAGTAAAACGCATATGCGATCGAATGACGATTTTGCGGGATGGCGAAGTCGTATACGAAGGCGATGTGTCGCTCGCGACAGAAGATATCGTTCGCCATATGGTCGGACGGCAAACGGAGGTGCGCAACGAACGGACACGCAACATAAGCGAAGAAACGATATTTGAAGTCAAACAATTGTACATTCCAAAAACGAAAACAACAGTCGATCTTGCTGTTCGGCGCGGTGAAATTGTCGGCATTGCCGGCATCGTCGGGGCAGGAAAAACAGAGTTGGCCGAAAGCATCATCGCTCATGTCGAAACGACAGGCGAACGCATCGTGCGTGGGGAAAAACAAACATGGACCTCGCCAAAAGATGCGATTGAAGCGGGCGTTTGTTTCATTCCAGAAGAACGGCGAAAACAAGGGCTTTTTATGAACGAAACGGTCGAAAAAAATGTCACGGTGCGTCTATTGTCAAATATCGCCCCATGGCAATGGATTCAAAAACGGAACGAGCGCGCCATCGCAACAAGCCTCATTTCATCGTTACATATTCGCCCATCTTCGCCGACGGCGCTTGTGAAACATTTAAGCGGCGGCAATCAACAAAAAGTGGTGATCGGGAAATGGTTACAAACAAATAGCGACGTCTTTCTTTTTGATGAGCCGACAAAAGGCATTGACGTACATGCGAAGGAAGAAGTATTTTCGATTATTCGCGCGCTCGCTGAAAAAGGAAAAGCGATCATTTATTTCACGAGCGAATGTCAAGAATTGCTTCATATCGCCGATACGATTTACGTTATGGTCGACGGTCAGTTCGTAAAAAAAGTGGACGCACTCGAAGCGACATATGAACAGCTCGTCTATGACATGACTGGGGGTGGAACGAATTGAAGTTTTTATACAAATACGGAACGATACTCGCCATCGTTATCGTCATCGCTTTTTTTAGTCTCACGCTCGATTCATTTTTTACGTATGCCAACTTTAGCGACATTTTGCGTTCCATTTCGATCGTCACGCTCGTTGCGATCGGCATTACGTTTTCGTTAATTGTCGATGGATTCGATTTATCCGTCGGCTCGACAGTCAGTTTGGCAACCATCGCAAGCGCCTCCGCGCTCGTTTTACATCGCCAAGAGCTGCTTGTTGCGCTTATCGTCCCACTTATACTCGGTGCGCTCGTCGGAATACTGAATGCGTTTCTCATTATCCGTCTTCGTTTACCTGACTTATTGGCGACGTTAGCGGTGATGTACATCATTAACGGCGTACAGCTCACATACACGAAAGGATTTTCCATTTATAACGACATGCCACTTCCAGAAGGTGGCGTGGCACCGGGAAAATTCATTCCATCATTTTTATTTATCGGACAAGGGGAACTGTTTGGCATTCCGTTTTCTGTGTTGCTTATGCTTTTGCTCGTCATTGGCGCTCATCTTTTTTTAACGTATACAAAAACGGGGCGTTTATTTTATATGACAGGAGAAAATCGTGAAGCAGCCCATCTCACCGGTATTCCTGTCAACCGCTACCGCACGTATGCGTATGTCATTAGCGGGATGTTTGCGGCTTTAGGCGGCATTGTGCTCGCTTCACGCATCGGCACGGGTCAAGTGTCGGCGGGCGCATCACTGTTAATGGACGGTGTAGCTGCTGCGTTTATCGGCTTTTCTGTATTTGGCATCGGCAAACCGAATGTGATCGGTACGTTACTTGGCTCGATTTTTATTGGCGTCTTGTTAAACGGGCTGACGATGATGAACGTTCCGTATTACGCGCAAGATATTGTAAAAGGCGCACTATTAATTTTCGCACTTGCGTTGTCCCATATGGTTAAAAAATAACCCACCTTACGCGAGGTGGGTTTCAAACGTCCGTTCTTTTTCTACTTTTTCAATCAGTTCATCAATTAGACGAACGACTTCAACCGATGCTTGTTCAAGTTCGATCAGTTGCGCTTCGGCACCTTTTATATCGCCTTTCGCGTACGCTTCAGCAGCTTGTTTTGCTGCAACGTGAACGCGTTCGTGCGGTGCGTTTAACTTTTCATACGCTGGCGTGCCTTGCAGTTGTTTTTTCGTCTGTTCATCAAAATACCATTTGCCTAATCGGCATTGATGGTGAGACGCGACATCTTCAGGTCGCACCGCTTCATAGCCGACGATCATATTGTAAATGCGCCATTTCCATAACAAATGGTCGGTTTTTGCTAAATGCAATAGCGCTTTCGCAGATAGTTTTACACTATTTTCATTCACCATATTTAAACGGAAACGGTCAATCGCTTTACTTAACGCATGCACCGTTTTTCCTGTTTTTTCACCAAGTTCGCGCACGTATTCCGTCAGTGAAGCAATGGATGACATACGCGTCGCGATTTCATCGACAGCAGCGGCTTGCTCTTCAGCCACAGCGGCGTTCGTATTTGTACTGTCTTGAATTTCTCCCATAGCCGATACAATTTCTTGTAAAAGCGGCATCGCTTCTTGTGCTTGATGAACGGCTTGGCGAATCGTTGATGACGTTGAATAAATGGCTGATGATACTTCAGAGGAAATGGTGCGCAACTCTCCGACATTTCGCTGCACTTCACCGAGCGATTGTACGGTATGGTCAGCGAGTTTACGAATTTCTTCTGCGACGACCGAAAATCCTTTTCCGTATTCCCCAGCACGTGCAGCTTCAATCGATGCATTTAACGCTAACAAATTCGTTTGATCTGCAATGCCGTTAACGAGTTGCATCACTTTTTCAATCGCGCTTAAATGTTGTTGTAAATGTTCAAAACGGTCAACCATTTTCGTAAATTGTTCCGACGTTTCAATAATTTCTCCGAACGCTTCCGTCATCATTTGTTGTCCTTTTTCTGCCCGTTCAACGGATGTGGTCGTTTTTTCAGCGATCACTGTCGCCGCATGAGCTACTTCTGATACGGCTGTCGTCATTTCTTCTGTTGCGGCAGTGACCATTTGCACATCGCTATTTTGTTGATCAAGCGCTTGCAGCAAATCTTTAATAAACATAATTTCTGCGTTTTGTTCCATCAGCTTCGCCGTTCCGCTTGCAATTTGTTCCATCATCGTTTCTGTGTACACTTCGACAAGCAGTTGCTGTTCGATGTTAATTGCTCGTTGCAACGTCTCCATGAGCGTTAAACACCGTTTCGGTGCAAGCGCTACTCTCGCTAACAACGTCGTTAAAACGAAGAAATTGAATTGGTTAAACGCAACGATGAGCTTCCCAACGTTCACTTTTTCTTTACGCAACAAATGGAAAAAGCGAAGCGATTCATCGACGTACGCGCGGTTTCGTTCCATCATAAAAAAGGCGTTTAAATATGCTTCGATGCGGGCTTCCGTAATCGTTTTTGCCGCTTCTGGCTGCACTTGTTTTAACCCTTCATGAAAGAGACGAACCATTTCTTGTTTATGTGGAGCGATAAGTTCATTAATTTGTTTTAACTTTTTGAAATCTTCTGTTGTAAAATGGTTGTACGATAACGTGTCAACAAATCGTCCGTGAAACGAATAGTCTGTCCCTTGTTCAAGCAATTCGTTTAACGACGGACGAAGGCGTTTAAATAACATGCTATTCACCTCTTTAGCTGTCTTGACATATAAGTCTATTGTACTACATTGCTTTACAGCATGTCATTATTTATTGGTAAGGTAATATAAAACGTTGTACCAACGCCGACTTCGCTTTCGACATCAATGCGCCCGTCATGCTCCTCAATAATTTTATAGCTAACCATTAAGCCAAGACCCGTCCCACGCTCTTTCGTCGTATAAAACGGCTCACCTAATTTTTTGATTTTATCTTTCGGAATGCCGCTTCCTTCATCGCGAATGGCGATGCGTATATGATCTCCGACATGCTCGACGGAGACGGTAATCGTTCCGCCGTTTGGCATCACTTCCATCGCATTTTTTAATATGTTAATAAACACTTGTTTTAATTGTTTCGGCTCGCAATATATACGCGGCACTTGCTCGTACGTTGCTTCAATTTGAATGTTATGCATCGTCGCTTGCACGCTTAGTAAATCGACGGTTTCTTGCATAATTTTTGCCACGTCGCCCCGTTCGTAATGAACAGCTTGCGGTTTTGCCAATACGAGAAATTCGGTAATAATCGACTCAATGCGCTTTAATTCCGACATAATGACGTGAAAGTACATATTATATTGCTCACAATCATTGCCGATGCTTCCTTGTAAAAGTTGGATAAATCCTTTTAACGCCGTCATCGGATTGCGAATTTCATGAGCGATACCTGCCGCCAGTTGACCGACAACGCTTAACGTATCAGACTTACGTAATTGCTCTTCCATTTCTTTTTTTTCTGTTATATCGCGTACCATCATCAGCCCGACATGTTCAATAATGTTCGGTTTAAACGACAGTTCAACAATTTTTTTCTTTCCTTCGCCATCTGTAATCGTAAACTCTTCTTCTTCCTTCCCATTGTTTACCCATTTTTGAAATTTGTTTAATTCGTTGCTTCCGATAAAAGCATGCATACATTTTGTAACGAGCTGTTCTTTTGAAAGAGCGAAAATGCGGCACGCCACCGGATTAGCATCAAAAATGCGCTGTTTGTCGTCAATTAGCACAATGCCATCCATCGCATGATTAAAGACGTTGCGAAACTTTTGTTCTTGTTCGCGCAACTGTTTTTCCATTTTCCGTCGTTCGCTCACATTGCGAAAAATCGTTAAATGATAGCCGTTAATGACCCCTTTTTTCGACGTAAATTCAAGCTGTTTTTTTTCGCCGTTCGGCATATGAAATGTCAATTCGTCACGAATTTCTCCATCGCGGAAAAATTGCCGTAATACGTGGCGCACTTTTTTATTTTTTGAATCAATAAACTGCATTAAATTCGCATGAACGAGATCGTGAAGCGGCAATTCAAACGTTCGGCTTGCGGCAGGATTGGCGCGCAAAATATTTCCGAAATCGTCACAAATTAAAATCGCTTCATGGGCTTGTTCAAAAATGGCGCGAAACCGCTCTTCACTCCGTTGCAAGTTCATTTCCATATTTCGTTTTTCAGTCACGTTGCGCATAATCGCCATAAAAAAGCCGCTATGTACGTTCGTTGTTAACGTTAGTTCAAACAACTTTTGCATGCCGTCTCCTAAAATAAACGGCAATTCGCTCGATACGGTCCCGTTTCGTTTTAACGTCACTAACAGTTGGTCGAATAAATCGTGATATTCCATTGGAATAAATGTTTGGATTGATAATTTGAATAGTTCTTCTTTTGTAATGTTGACGCTCGCACAAAAGGAAGGATTCGCGTCAATAAAGCGTCCTTGTCCATCGAAAATGACGATGCTATCGCCCGCGCGATTAAACAAATCTTTAAATAACGTTTCATTAATCGTTCGTTCACGCTCAAGCGCTTTTTTTGAGGTAATATCGCGGATCATATATAAATCAAACGGTTGTTTTTTATGGCGGCGCATAAATAGTTGTACATGCTTCATTTCGCCATCTGCCAAGCGAATGACGATTTCATCATCATATGTTCCAAATTTATGCAACATTTGTTTTTGAAAATGAAAAATATGTTCTGGGACGAGATATACGTATTCATGAAAATTTTTTTGTAACAGCTGGTCACGCGACGTGCGAAATAAACGGCACGCTGCCTCGTTCACATCCACGAACGTCCCGTCATCTTTTACTAACACAATCGCATCTGTCACTTGTTGTAAAATGAAATCGTACTGACTTATTCGCTCATCGATTGCTTCCTTTTCTTGTTTCGAAAGCTGAACAAATCGTGAATCTTCCATCATACCTTTCAAACTCAAACGCGTTCCCTCCCCACAAACTCCCTCTCTATATGTATATAGTTATGATGTATATTCGACCGATGTTTTTTTATTCCTTCTTAAAATTCCGAAAATTTTACTAATCTTATCGGGATTAAGAAAAGCGCAAAGCGCCCGCCTATCGGCGAAGAGCGCATAAACCCCACCGAGGAGAGCTCAAACCAAGCGGTCGCTTGTTTCTGCGTGGGTAATATCACTGAAGTATCTCAATGTGTCGCCGCCGAAAGAAGGGGTGAAGCGACTCGAGCCGATGGCGCTTGGAGCTAGACACCATTCTAAATATGGAATTCCATACTTTCTTATCTTTTAAAAAAGAGCAGCTCATTTGCTGCTCAACGATCGGTAATAACGATATATGTTGCTTTCACTGGTCCGTGCACACCGACAACTAAATTCATTTCAATGTCGGCGGAATTGCTCGGTCCAGTAATAAAGTTAATGCACGACGGCACGCGCTCGCCACGCGCCATCTTTTCGCGAATGAGGCGCGCCGCTTGCGTCATACGTGGGACGATTGTACTTTTCGGAATAAGCGCCACGTACGTTGTTGGCAAAAAGCTAATCGTTCTCCCTTGATTTTGATTGTTTAATAACACAACTGTCCCTGATTCCGCTAACGTGATATCACTCCATGTGATGCCGATGTTTGCTCGCTCTGCTGCTTCAATGTTGTCTCGTCCACGTGTAGCGTCCCATACGTACACATCTTCTCGCTTTAAAAAAGAAGATAGTCCAAACTGTTCGTAGCGCTCATCGTTAGCGATGATAATCGGGCCTCCGCCATGCGCATGAATGACGTGTTCGACCGTGTCATAAAGCTCGGCGCTGTTTGTTTCAACGAGCGTCGTATGAATGCGAGTACACTGATTTTTCAACACATCAAGCAGTTCGTCTTCGCTATATCCTTGAAACACGGTTTGTTGTGGTGCATGTTTCCACTGTGGACGCTCAACGGACGTGCGCACGTCGCGTCCGAGACGGGAGGCAATTCGCTGTAAAAAAGCTTCCATCATTCGTTCCCCCTTTGTTTTAGCCAGTCGCGGAACCGTTCTTTTTCTGGCGCTGGAAATTCACGAATGTCCGTCCACGCTTTTAACGGTCCTGGACCTTTGGAAATGCGGTCGTTTACTGTAAACGGATGGACGGCAGTCGGTGCGACTTTCGAACCGAGTTTATACAACAGCGACGACGCCGCACCTAATCCGAACGCTTTCATCGCCAATTTTTCCGAAATCGGCGCTTTTCCTTCCCGTTCGACAATCGTTTGGCGATGTTTTAACAACAGTTCATGAAGCGGAATTTTTACCGGACATGCTTCCGTACAAGCGGCGCATAACGTTGATGCGTACGGCAATTCTTTATAATCGTCATATCCGCCAAGAAGCGGCGACAACACCGCCCCGATCGGTCCTGAATAAATGGAACCGTACGAATGACCGCCAATATGGCGATATACCGGACAAACGTTGACGCAAGCGGCGCAACGAATGCATTGCAACACCGGCTGAAATTCCGTTCCTAATATGTCGGAACGTCCGTTATCGACGATGACGAGATGAAATTCTTCTGGTCCATCCACTTCTCCTTCTTCTCGCGGGCCGGTTAACACCGTAATGTAACTCGTCAATTTTTGCCCGACCGCACTTCTTGTTAGTAAACTAACGAGCACTTCCATTTCTTCAAACGTCGGTACGATGCGCTCCATTCCCATGACTGTAATTTGCGTTTTCGGCAATGCGGTGACTAAATCGGCGTTTCCTTCGTTCGTCACAAGCGTGATTGAACCGGATTCTGCAATGGCGAAATTGCAGCCGGTAATGCCGACGTCTGCCGTCATATATTCGTGGCGAAGCATATGGCGCGCATGAAGCGCAAGCTCCTCTGGCTTTTCCGTTTTTGTATACGCCAGCTTCTCTTGAAATACGTCGCGAATTTGTTCTTTATTTTTATGAAGCGCAGGCGCGACGATGTGCGATGGTGGATCGTGGTCATCGACTTGCAAAATGTATTCGCCAAGGTCCGTTTCAATGACTTCACAGCCGAGCTTCTCGAGCGCGGCGTTCATATGAATTTCTTCCGTCACCATCGATTTTGATTTCACAATTTTTTTCGCTTGTTTGCTTGCAACGACGCGACAAATGTAGTCGTTCGCTTCTTCCGCTGTTTGCGCAAAAAAGACGTGCCCCCCGCGCTTTTTTACGTTTTCGCTCAGTTGCATTAAATAATAGTCTAAGTTTTCAAGTGTATGTTGGCGAATTTCTTCCCCAAGCGCGCGCCACTCTTCCCAATTGCCGAGTTCTTCGGCTGCCTCGAGTCGCCGCGTGCGCAGCCGCTCTTGCGCCCCTGCCACCGCTCCGCGCATAAACGTATTATGAATCCCTTTTTCCACTCGCTCGTGAAATTCTCCCATGTTAATTTTCATTGCCATATAATTCCCCCCTATCTACTATTAAGTACTTCGGCAATGTGCATGACACGAATCGGTTTTCCTTTTCGCTCGATGCGCCCGCCGATGTTCATTAAACAGCCGCAATCAGCACCGATTAAATAATCGGCTTCGACTTGTTCGATACATTGAATTTTTTCATCGACCATCTGTTCTGAAATTGGTCCCATTTTTACGGAAAACGTCCCACCAAATCCACAGCAATTGTGCGCGTTCGGAAGCGGAACGACGTCGAGCCCTTTGACGTGTTGCAATAACGTAAGTGGTGCGTCTTTGACGCCAAGTAAGCGCGTCATATGACATGACGTATGATACGTCGCTTTTCCTTGTAGGCGCGCCCCGACGTCTTCGATTTTCAACACATCGACGATAAATTGCGTCAGTTCATACGTTTTATTAGCGACGCGTTGCGCTCGTTCTTCCCATTCACTGTCGCCTTTAAAAATGTGCGGATATTCTTTAAACATCGTTGCACATGAACCGGATGGCGTAACGATATATTCGGCATGCTCAAACGTACGAATCATATGTTTCATCGCTTCTTTCGCTTCTTTTACATAACCGCTATTGTAAGCTGGCTGTCCACAGCACGTTTGCGCCTCTGGAAAATGAATAGTACAGCCGAGCCGTTCTAACAACTCTACTGTCGCTTTACCGACATTGACGTGAAATAAATCAACTAAACATGTAACAAATAATGTGACGTTCATTCCCGATCCCCTCTCTAAGAAAACGTTTTCTTTTTTTCACTTTACATCTCATTGCCAAATTAGTCAACCGGTCATCTGATGATTAAACGCGGAGGAAGAACCTCCATTATGAAGATATGTAGCTAGCAAGCACTTTTTCAACATGTCCTAAATGTTCTTTCATTCGTTCTTGGGCTAGTTCAATGTGTTGGTCGCGAATCGCTTCAAAAATGGCGATATGATCTTCAAGGAGTTGTTCGGTCGTCGCTTGTTTGGCAAACAGCCAAATGCGGCGCGTTTCTCGCATCGTTTCCATCATCATACCGGATACGTTGTTCATTAAGCTGACTAACAACGGATTTTTCGTTGCCGCCGCAATCGCCATATGGAATAAAAAGTCGGCTTTTTCCCCAAGCTCTTCATCGCCAATTGCTTCGCGCATTTGCGTAAGGGCGCTTTGCATCGCGCGCAAATCTTCGTCCGTTCGCTTTCTAGCTGCCACCCCTGCGGCACCGACTTCAAGCAGTTTGCGCACTTCAAGTAAATGAGCGACATCTTCTTTATTCATAAGCACCGCTGCGGAAATCGGGAACGACAACATCGCTGGGTCAAACTCGCGCACATACGTACCTTCCCCTTGTTTCATTTCAATGAGCCCCATCGCTCGAAGCGCCGTCAACGCTTCACGAATAGCTGCGCGCCCAACTTGGAAATTTTCCGCCAGCTGTTGTACGGAATCGAGTTTATCTCCCGGCTTTAACTGTCCCGTTTGAATCATATGTAAAATTGCTTCCGCTACTTCTTCATATATCTTTTTCGGTTTAATTTGTTTATACACTTTGTCCACCCCATCATCTCTTGTTTGCTCCCCCATACAAATAGAATATCATATCATATTTTTCTACAAAATAACTGTGAAAAATTTTTAAATATTCATATTGAAAAATGGTTGCGCTTACATTATGATATACTCATCAGATGATTGTATGACCTTATGATGAGGGGATAAGGAATGACATCATCACAATGAAACAAAGGGGGATGAATATGTTATCATTTATCGCACTATTACCAATTTTAACAGTTTTCTTATTTCTTGTTGTATTGAAGTGGCCAGCGAGTCGTGCCATGCCCGTCGCACTCGTTGTCACTGCGGCAATCGCCCTATTCGTTTGGGGGACGAAAATGAATGTCGTCGCCGCCGCAAGCGTCAACGGTATAAAGACAGCCATTGAAATTATGTTTATCGTATTCGGAGCCGTATTACTTTTAAATACGGTAAAAGAAAGTGGCGCGATCGAAACGATTCGCCAAGGATTTATTCACATTTCGCCCGACCGTCGCATTCAAGCGATCATTATCGCATGGTTGTTCGGTTCGTTTATTGAAGGGGCAGCCGGATTCGGTACGCCCGCTGCGATTGCCGCTCCGCTTCTTGTTGCGATCGGCTTTCCTGCGATGGCTGCTGTATTAGTTGCACTAATTATTCAAAGTACACCTGTTTCGTTCGGAGCAATCGGAACACCTATTCTCGTCGGGGTCAATACAGGGCTTGCGAATCAAGAAGCGGTCATGAAAGCCATTGGCGATATGGAGTTTACCGACTATTTATTACAAATTGCTGCCAACGTCGGCATCATTCACGCCCTAGTCGGAACGTTTATTCCGCTTATTATGGTCGGGATGCTTACGCGCTTTTTCGGCAAAAATCGTTCGTTCCGTGAAGGTTTGCGCGTATGGAAGTTTGCGATGCTTGCCGGCTTTGCGTTTACCGTTCCGTATGCGATTATCGCGAACGTACTTGGACCGGAGTTTCCGTCATTGCTCGGTTCACTCATTGGCCTTATTATTGTCGTCCCAGCCGCAAAAGCCGGGCTATTTATGCCGAAAGATACGTTTGATTTCGAACATCGCAGCGCTTGGGAACAAGAATGGATCGGTCGGTTAAACAACGAACAAACGAACATCGGGCAAGGAAAAAAGCGCATTTCGCTTTTGAACGCTTGGTTCCCGTACGTCTTAGTCGCGATTTTGCTTGTCATTACGCGCACCGTCGCTGAAGTAAAAGCGTTTTTAACAGGAGAAAGCGTCACGATTTTAATCGACAACGTATTCAACTCTGGCATTGCGATTAAATCAACGCCACTTTATTTACCGGGTACGATTTTCGTCATCGTTTCGCTTGTCACGTACGTATTGCATCGCATGGATGCGAAAAGCTACAAAAAAGCGTTTAGCGATTCGTTTAAAACGGCATTAAGCGCAGGTTCGGCACTCATTTTTGCCGTACCGATGATCAACATTTTCATTAATACGAAAACAGATGAGCTTGCGAGTATGCCACTCGTTTTAGCCGAAGGCGTATCACATATCGCTGGTTCTTCATGGCCAATCGTTGCGCCGCTCATCGGTGCGCTCGGAGCGTTTATCGCAGGAAGCAACACATTCAGCAATATGATGTTCTCGCTTTTCCAATTCGGTACAGCGGAAAGCATCGGCTTATCGGCTTCAGGTGCTGCTGTTGTCGTCGCCCTACAAGCGGTTGGCGGTGCAGCTGGAAATATGATTTGCGTTCATAACGTCGTCGCCGCTTCCGCCACAGTCGGGCTCGTCGGTCAAGAAGGAAGCTTAATTCGCAAAGCGCTCATTCCGATGACGTATTACATTTTAGCTGCTGGTATGCTCGGCATGGGCTTTATCGTCGGTGGCTTCAACATATGGTTTATCCTTTATGCCGTTGTCGTCGTCGCATTCATTTTGTTTATGGCATCAAACCGCGGCAAAACGAAACGAGCAGAAAACCAAATATCTGCGTAATACACAAAGGTGCCTTGCCGGGCACCTTTTTTCCTTCCCTTCCTATATGGTATAATAATTCGTCGCAACCTATATATGAAAGGGTCGTTTGCCGTGCATATTATTTGTACAACGTTAAATGCCAAATATATTCATACAAACTTAGCCATTCGCTATTTAAAAGCATACGCCCAACCAGAATTTGATGTCGAGCTTGTCGAATATACGATTAAAGACCCGGTGTTAAATATCGTCACCGATTTATACCGTCGCAAACCTGACGTCATCGGGTTTAGCTGTTACATTTGGAACATCGAACAGACGATTGAAGTCGTGCAATTGCTGAAAAAAGTGCATCCGACTGTCACGATCGTCGTCGGTGGGCCGGAAGTGTCGTACGACGTCGCTTACTGGCTTGAGCGCGTGCCGGAATTTGATTACATCGTAATCGGCGAAGGCGAAGAAACGTTTAAACAGCTTCTCACCGCCCTTGAGCGCGGTGAAGACGTCGCCGATCTTGCTGGAATCGCATATCGTCAAAACGGAAAAGCAGTCATCAACCCGCAGCGAAATAAAATGAACTTAGCGAACGTGCCGTCGCCGTTTCGCTTTCCAGAAGATATCCCGCATTTATCGAAACGCATCACGTACGTCGAAACGAGTCGCGGCTGTCCGTTTAGCTGTCAATTTTGTTTATCGTCCATTGAAGTCGGCGTCCGTTACTTTGATCGGGAAAAGATAAAGGAAGATTTACGTTATTTAATGAAACACGGGGCAAAAGTCATTAAATTTGTCGATCGCACATTTAATATTAGCCGCAGCTATGCGATGGATATGTTTCAATTTTTAATTGACGAGCACGTCCCCGGCGTCGTCTTTCAATTTGAAATTACTGCCGACATTATGCGCCCAGAAGTCATTCAGTTTTTAAACGAACAGGCACCAGCGGGACTATTTCGCTTTGAAATCGGCGTTCAGTCGACAAACGATGAAGTGAACAAGCTCGTCATGCGCAAACAAAATTTTGAAAAGCTCACTCGCACCGTCACGATGGTGAAACAAGGCGGAAAAATCGCGCAACATCTCGATTTAATTGCCGGACTTCCGGAAGAAGATTACACATCGTTTCGTAAAACGTTTAACGACGTATTTGCGCTTCGCCCCGAGGAATTGCAGCTCGGCTTTTTAAAAATGTTGCGCGGCACAGGCTTGCGCCATAAGGCGAACGAGTACGGTTACGTCTTTATGGACCGCGCACCGTATGAAATTTTACGAAATAACGTCTTGTCGTTTGATGACATCATTCGCTTAAAACAAGTCGAAGATGTGCTTGAAAAATATTGGAACGATCATCGCATGGATGAGACGATCGAATATATCGTCACCCATCTGTTTGACACACCGTTTGACTTTTTCCAATCGTTCGGCACATATTGGGATGAACAAGGTTGGGCGCGCATCGGCCATCAGCTTGAAGATTTATTCCGCCGCCTCTATTCGTTTTTACAAACGATCAACACAGACGACTTACCGATCGTTGAGGCGCTCATGAAATACGACTATTTGCGCAATCAAAAACAAAAACCGCGCAAACCGTGGTGGGACGAAAAAACGGACAAACATGTACGCGCGTATGTATATGAACAATTGTCAAAACAACCGCATCTTCTTTCATTAACGGAAAAAGAGCTATTTAAACATACCGTCGTCGAAATGATCCCGTTCGACTTGCCGCATTATTTACAAACGAAACACATCCGCCGATGCGACATGGCAATGATCGTGTACTTCAACCAAACGACGATGAAAGCGGAGACGTATTTTTTGGAAGTGGACACGAATTGACAAAGCGTTTATTGAAGTTTTATAATTTCAACTATAAGGAAGATTTAAGTTGCGAGAAGGACATCATCCGGAGATGTTCCTTGCTAGAGAAGATAGCTGTCGAATGTTCGAAATTCGATAGCTTAGAGATGATGTAAAAAGCGCTAGCATGAGGAGCTAGCGCTTTTAGTCGTATTAGGGGGGAGAAGGATGTGAAAAGAATCATGGTTTTTATTGATGGAAATAATTTCGAAAGCGCTGTTACGAATCTTTTCAGCGGAAATTATCAGCGGATTGACTATGGAAAATTAGCTCATTATATAGCTGACATAAGAAACGGTCATCTACAAAGGTTATATTACTATACGGCTATGAGTAGTCACGATAAATCGAAGGCAGCCGCAACAAAAAAGTTTATTGATACATTAAACAAGCATGTCCCTTACTGCATTGCAAAAGCTGGCTATCTTAAATATGTCGGTCAAGATGGGAGCGGAAAAGACATTTATATTGAAAAAGGCACAGATGTAAATATAGCCGTTGATTTAGTGTCTTTAGCTTATCATCACGCCTACGACGAAGCCATTTTGTTAAGCGCAGATACGGATTATGAACCTGCTATTCGGGTCGTACAACAACTAGGGAAAAATGTCGTAGCCTGTCTCGTTGATCAACAAAAAGCTGGATATTTAAAAGATTTATGTGATGACCACTTTTTTCTAAAGAAAGAAGACTTTGAACATGTACAACGATAATCGGGCTGCTTTCGTGTATACGTAAGCAGCCCTTTCTCTATAGCTACATAGTCCGAACCTATGTAGCCTCCACTTTATACTATGCAATTATTTCATAAATATACTTTACTCATTTTTCTTTTCCTTTTTCGCCTCTTCGATTAGCTCCATGACTTTATGCGCATTGACATCGCCTTGTTCTTGCCCGAATTCTTCCTTTAGTATGTCTCTTGGAATGGGGATGGTTTTGCCTGCTTGTTTGTTTTTCATTTCCCTTGCCGTCCTTTTTTCGAATTGCGATTGGCGCCGCGACTCATATCTTCTCCACCAGCATATTGCGCTTCAAATTCGTCTTTTGGCATGCTTTCTGTCGGTGTTTGATTGTTCGTTTTTGCCGCATCATGTGTCACTTTTCGCTTCATGATCGTTCACCTCGTTCATCTGTTTGTTCTTTTTTGTATGCAATAAGTATGATGTTTTCGCCTGTTTGTTGGCGAAGTTGTCGTTCAAATTGTTGCACTTGGGCGATGTCGCGTTCATGCAACTGCGCAATTGGAAAACGCATGTGAATCCCCCCTCATGAGTAATGTCATGCAAAGCGACATATTTTATACGCCATTTAGCCACATTAATAACGAGGTGAAGACAATGGAAAAAGAAATGGAATCGCCAATTTTCGATGAAACGCAACCGCATCAAATCCATGCCCCTTCGTTTAAAGGAACAGGCATTCGCATGCAGCCGCCATTTGTCAATCAACACGGGGTCATTATCGGCGACAGCCAATACAATTCGCCAAACTCCCCGCTCAACGAGTGGAGCGATGAAACCGATCCAAGCGTGATGGCGGGTGATGAATGGGTGCACCCGACAAACGACATCGGCTGGAATACGGCAGAAAACCGCGAACTGCTTGAAAAAAAACGAAGCGACAATGCTCCATTTATGCATCCTGATAAAGATGTCGGATACGGAACGGATTGACACATTCGCCCCACTCCTATCATACATTGAAGAAGCAATGCATAATGGGGTGTCATATGGATCAAGAATGAATGCAACTCATGAGAGTCATCGGTGTCGGGATGATCGTGACGGGGTATATTGTTTTGTTTATAAGCGAATATCGTGAGCTAGAAGAAATAAAAAGAGGGGGATCATTTTCCCCCTGTAAATGAAATGCCTTTAATAAAGTAACGGTTGAAAAATGCATAAATCACTAACACAGGAAGCGTAAATACCATCGACGCTGCCATAATGTAGTTCCAATAGCTAATGTATTGCCCTTTAAAGCTATTTAACCCGAGTGGAAGCGTAAACAAATTCGGGTCCGACAAAATGATAAGCGGACGCATAAAGTCGTTCCACGAACCCATAAAAACGAAAATGGCTTGCGCCGCGAGCGCTGGACGAGCGAGTGGCAACACGATGCGGAAAAACGTGCCGATGCGGCTTAATCCGTCTAACGCTGCCGCTTCTTCTAACTCTTTCGGGAAGTTAATGAAAAACTGACGCATCATAAAAATAAATGTCGCGTTAATCATGGCTGGGACAATCATTCCTTGATAAGAGTTCAACCAACCGAGCTGTTTTAAAATTAAATAGTTCGGAATCATCGTCACTTGGGCTGGAATCATTAACACCGCCAAAATGATCATAAAAATCGTTTGTTTTCCTCGGAAATGAAGACGAGCAAGCGCATAACCAGCCATCGAGTTAAACATTAAATTCAAAATCGTCACCGCTACCGCAATGATGACGCTGTTCATAAACCAACGCGGAAATAGCTCTTGTTCGACAAAAATTTGTTTATAATTATCAAGCGTAAAGTCTTTCGGAATAAAACTGATCGAACCACTAACAATTTCTTCAAGCGTTTTAAACGATGACGAAAGTGCCCATAAAAACGGAATCATCGTCACGATCGCATACAATACGAGAATCGTATATAATAAGGCTTTGCCCAATCGCATGTTCTTCCCCCCTTAATAAAGCGACTCTTCTTTTGAAAATTTCCGCTGCAGCCACGTCGCAAGTAAAATGACGATCGCTAACGCAAACGCCAGCGCTGCCGCATAGCCCATCGTTCCGAGCGATTTAAACGCATATTGATAAATAAGTAGAACGACCGTTAACGTTGCATTGTTTGGACCACCTGAACCGCCAGAGAAAATGTATGACTGGTCAAACAATTGGAACGTACCGATTAAGCCCATAATGACGACAAACGATGTGACAGGTTTTAAGTACGGCACCGTAACATACCAAAACTTATGCCAAGCGTTCGCCCCGTCTAGCTCTGCCGCTTCGTATAACGAATCCGGAATGTCTTGCAGTGCCGCTAAATAAATGACCATAAAAAATGGTGCTGTTGACCAAATGTTCATAATCATAATGGCGTTTAACGCAACAGACGGATCTCCAAGCCAGTTGTACGTCGGCAAGCCGAGAAACTCGAGCACGTGGTTGACAAGCCCGTTTTGGTTGTACATCCACATAAAAATAAGCGTCAATACAGCCGATGACGTTAATGTCGGCAAAAAGTAGACGATGCGGAAAAACTTCTCCCCTTTCAAGCCCGCATTTAGCGTTGCGGCTAAAACGAGCGCTAACATCGTTTGTGTCGGCACGACGATCACCACATATTTGACCGTATTCCAAAGCGCAATTTTTGCTCGTGTATCGTCGAGTATACGTGTAAAGTTATCGAATCCGACAAACTGAAAACTTGCCGTTCCTAATAGTTGTACTTTATGAAACGATAAATAAATCGCAAATAAAATCGGACCGATGACAAATAAAAGAAGGACAAATAACGTTGGTGACAATAACGTATATGCTGTTCCTGCTTCTTTCCATCGCTTACGACTAAACATATGTTCATCTCCTTTACGTCGTGCTATTCGCCTCTTTCAAGTGAAGATTGTGTAACACTTCACTTGAAAGAAGGGAACAGCGAGGGGAACATCCCCTCGGCCGTTACTTCGCTTCAATTTCTTTGTTCGCAATGTCTTGCGCTTTTTTAAGCGCTTCGTCAAGCGGTTGCTCACCTAAAAAGGCGCTGACAAATTGGTTGTTAAAGTTGTTCATAATAATTGGCAAGTTCGTGCCGTTTTGCCATACGGTCGCATACGGTGCTCCTGCAACGAGCGCGGCGCGCAATTCATCTTTGTCGTATCCTAATTCAGCCGCAACCGATTTACGTGTTGGCAACGCAAACCCTTTACTTGTCCAAATTTTCATTCCTTCTTTTCCTGTTAAGAATGAAATGAGTTTCCATGCTGCTTCTTTCTTTTGCGAATCTTTGTTCATGACGTACGCTACTGTATAAGCCATCGTTCCTTTTTTGCCGTCAATCGTTGGCACTTCTGCGGTGCCGAACTCCGTATTTGGGAACGTTTCTTGGAGGAATGGAATCGCCCAGTTTCCTTCAATGACCATCGCTGCTTTTTGTTGACCGAACATTTCGCCGCCCCATCCGGCGCCAACTTCATTTGGTTGTGCCGCTGATTTATCTTTTAAGCGCATATCGACAATCGGTTGCAGCGCTTCAACAACTTTCGGATCGGCAAAGCTTGCTTTATTGTCTGTCACGACTTTGCCGCCTTTTGATTCCGCAATGTAGTATAAGCGCGCTAATTCTGGCGCGACACCAAACCCGTACACTTCTGTTCCTTTTGTTAATGTTTTCGCTGCTTCACGTAATTCATCCCACGTTTTCGGTACGTCAAGCCCTGCTTCTGCAAACATTTTTTTGTTATAGAAAAGCGCTAACGTCGAATAGTCTTTCGGGAAGCCGTATATTTTGCCGTCTGGACCTTTGAACGCATCAAGAAGCGGCTTTTCAAAATCATCGATGTCAAAATCATCTGTCACATAGTCATCTAACGGTTCTAACACGCCTGTTTCAATCATCGCTGGCGCTTCAAACGCATCTAAATAAAATACGTCTGGACCTTCGCCGCCAATTAAGCGCGTTTTAATGACGTCCATATATTGATCGGAAATGACTTCATGTTTTACTTTAATGTTCGGATATTTTTTCTCAAATTCATCTAACGTTTGTTTCAACAATTTTTGCTCCATTGGGTTGCCGCCCCAACCGGCAAGCGTCACTTCTACTTGTTCTTCTTTCGTGTCACCTTTGTTTTCGTTTTTCGCTGTTTTCTCTTCACCACCACATCCGGCTAAAACGCTTCCAAAAAGCATTGTCGACATACCGACGGCAAACCATGTTTTCTTGTTCATCATATAAGACCCCTTTCTTATTGAATGTTATATGGAAGGGAGACGAGCTCCCTTATTCCCGATAAAATGCACGTACAATCGCATCGTACGTTAAATCGGCGGTCGTTTCGACGATATAGTCCGCCTCTTTTAACGCTTCTTTGTCGCCGACGCCAATCGCGAACATGTTTGCTTCTTTGATGGCTGCCACGCCCGCTTGCGCATCTTCTACGCCAATGCACGTAGACGGATGCACGCCTAACTGCTCGGCGGCAGTCAGAAAAATTTCTGGGTGCGGCTTGCTGTTTTTTACTTTTGCAGCATCGACGATCGTATCGAAATACGCGCCAATTTGTAGCCGCTCGATAACCGTAAAGGCGTTTTTACTTGCGGAGGCTAAACCGATTTTTATGTTTTGGCGTTTCAACTCGCGCAATAAATCGAGAATGCCGGGAAGCAAATCGTCTGGCGTCATGCGCGCAATGAGCTGTTTATAATGCTCATTTTTTTTATGCGCAAGCGCCTCTTTTTCCGCCATCGTATAGCGATCCGCTTGGCTGCCGAGCGCTAAAATGCGCTCAAGCGACTCCATGCGGCTTACTCCTTTTAACTGCTCGTTAAATGCGCGATCGAACGTGATACCTAATTCCTCTGCAAGCTGTTTCCATGCGATAAAATGATACTCTGCCGTATCGGTAATGACACCGTCTAAATCGAAAATGACTGCTTTCAATTGTTTGTTCATCATGTCAAACCCTTTCATGCAAGTGGAATCGTTATTTCATCTTTTACTTCATATGCTGTGCCGAACACGTCAAACGTCACGGCATCGTGAACGTTCGTCACTTTTTTCACAACAAGCTGTTCATGCGTCACCGTCACTTCTAAACGATCGCCGCGCCAATAGATCGGGAACGATAGTTTCGTCCATTGTTTTGGAAGCTTCGGATGAATGCGCAGTTTCCCGTCAAGCATGCGCACGCCACCAAATCCGCACACGACCGATTGCCAGACGCCACCGATGGACGCGGTGTGCATGCCGTGATCCGACGATTTCATATTCGGACCTAAGTCGATGCGTGCTGCTTGTTCAAACAATGCATACGCTAGCTCGCGATCGTCCATATCGCTCGCTAAAATACAATGCGTCGATAAGCTGAGCGAAGAATCATGCAACGTTTTTGGCTCATAGTAGTTCCAGTTCGCTCGTTTCACTTCTTGCGAAAACTTATTTTCTAATAAGTAAAACAACACCATAATGTCCGCTTGTTTCGATACTTGAATGTTGTTCACTTGTTCGAGGTTGTAATCTTCAAAAATCGTGCCGACGCGCGTTTGCTTTTTATATTTCGTTAAGTCGATCATTTGTTTTGTTAAATACGTGTCATCTTGTGGGATGACGAAATCTTCTTCGCGCGGCTGTGGCAAGTAAATGAGATCGACTTTTTCTTTCCATTTCTTATATGATTCATGCACGCCGATTTTTTCGTGTAATGCGTCAAGGAGCGCGGGATTTGTTTCTTTTAATCTTTCATAATAGCGAATCGCTGTTTCGATGTTCCAATGCGCCATATAGTTCGTAAAGGCGTTATTGTTGACGTGCTCTTTATATTCATCTGGGCCGATGACGTCGTTAATATGGTATTGTCGTTTTTCTTCGTTCCACTCTAGGCGGCTCGCCCAAAACGTTGCCGTATCGAACAACATTTCATAGCCATAACGTTCCATAAAGTCGTCATCGCCCGTAATTTTGTAATATTGCCATACCGCAAACGCGATGTCGCTCGTAATATGTTGCTCAATAAAGCCCGACCAAATTTTCGTCGCTTTTCCTGTTACAATATCGACTGCGCCCCATACAGGTGTCACTTCATCGCCTGTAAACGCTGACTCCCACGGATACATCGCTCCTTCATAGCCGTTCGCTTTCGCTTTTCGGCGCGCTCCTTCAATCGTGTTGTATCGATATTCAAGCAAGCTGCGGGCAATATGTGGGAACGTGTACGTGAAAAACGGCAAAATGAAAATTTCTGTATCCCAAAACGAATGACCTTTATATCCTTCGCCTGTTAATCCTTTCGCCGCAACGCCAAAGCGGGCGTCATGCGCTGGCGTCATAATGATTAAATGATAGTGAGCAAAACGAATCGCCAATTGATCAAATTCGTTTTCACTTTCGATCGTAATGTTCATTTGCTCCCAACGCTTTTTCCATTCCGAAACGTTTTCGAAAAAGAGCGCATCATACCCTTTTTTCGCTTCTTCTTTTAAGTCGTTTAACGCATCTTGCCGCATGACATCAAGGCTGTATGCGTCATGATCGTACTGTTTATCGCGGCTTGTATACACGTTCGCAAGCTTTTCAAATGTGAGCGTCTCTCCTTGTTTCACATCGAACGCGACTTGAATAAACACTTTGCGACGATCGATCGCCATGCGTGGCTCTTTTTCTATTTCTTTTCCGTCAATCATATATCGGTGCGTCGCGTTCACAACAAAATCAATTTTCGATTCCGTTGTCGTTTGAATGAGCTGCAAATATGTTTTATCAAAAATGCGCTTTTCGCCTTCGTGGAAATGTTGCGCTCCGCTATTTGTCATTTGTCCGTTAATACCTGATGTGATTTGAATGTTCGCCTCGCAATTCAACGGTTTGATCTCGACTTTCATGCCGATGAGATGCAAGTTTTTTAGCGATACAAACCGGCGAAACATGAATTCAAACTGCTCGCCGCGCGCATTTTCCCAAATGACGTGGCGCACTAATTCCGCATCTTTTATGTTTAAATCGCGACGATAATGTATGATTTTCCCTTTTTCTAGCGAAAACTTTTCCCCATTTAACCAAATGTCTAGCTCAACGACATCTGGCGCATTCGGCAATTCCGTCACTTCATATTCATCAAACTGGTTAAACGTCCCGGCGACAAACAAGTTGCGCACTTGCCCGACGTACGACTCTTCCGTTGCCGAACGAAGCCCCATATACCCGTTGCCGAGCGCCATAATCGCTTCACACTTTCCGAGTGCATATGGGTTAAATTGCACTTCTGACACGATCCAATTTTTATATTCGCCTGTTCCTAAGTTGTATTGCAGCATCGTAAACTTCCTTTCCTCGTGTGAATGTAGTTTTTCCAAAACGTTTCGGATTTTGTGTATGAAAAAAGGGCTACCCTTTTTTCACTTCTGCCGTTGACTCGCGCACGACAAGTTGCGTCCGCAACGTCACGACTTTCGCTTCATTTCCTTCGAGCATATCAATGAGCATGCTTGCTGCTTCATAGCCCATTTGAAATTTATTTTGCGCAATCGTTGTTAGCGCTGGGGAGACGTATGAAGCAAGCAAAATGTCATCATATCCAACGACCGACACATCTTCAGGTACGCGCAAGCCAAGCTGTTTGAGCGCCTTCATCACGCCAAGCGCCATTAAATCGCTCGCGCAAAACATCGCGGTAATGTTTTCATGTTTCGTAAACAGCTCATACGCTCGCGCTTCCGCCATCTCCTCGGAAAAATCGCCGTTTACAATCCATTCTTTTCGAATCGGCACGTTCGCTTCTTCCATCGCCTCACAAAACCCTTGCAGACGCTGTTTACTCACAAATGCGTAATCGTGTCCGTTCATCATCGCAATGTTGCGATGACCAAGTTCAAGCAAATGTTGCACCGCTTTTTTTGCCCCGTACACGTTATCGGTCGTCACATAGCCGACGCGATCCGACTGAATCGGAATGTCGATTAATACGCACGGAATGTCGCTTTCAACGACTTCTGTTAAATACGGATCATCCGTTTTAATGCCTTGTAAAATGACGCCGTCGACGCGCCGTTCGCGACATAATTGCGAATATGTTTTTTCTCGTTGTTTCGTCGAATTTGTATTAAACAAAATGACGTCATAGTCTGTTTTCGCAATATAATCGTTGACGCCTGTCATCACTTCAAACGTAAAGTTATCTTTTAACGCCGAACGCGTCATGCCTGAAACGAGTAGCCCAATCGTTTTCGATTTATTCATGACAAGGCTTCGCGCCAGCGTATTTGGACTGTAATTTAATTGCTTCGCGATATCCATAATTTTTTTGCGCGTCTTTTCACTGACGTCCGAATAACCGTTTAACGCGCGCGAAACGGTCGTGACCGATACGCCAGCTGCTTTCGCAATATCTTTAATCGTTGTCACTTTCATTTCCTCCAAAACGTTTCGGATTCCTTGTTGATTTGAATTGTAAACGAACTTGAAACCGATTGCAACAAAAAATTTGTGACAAAATTCGTGGCACTTTGTCCAAAAATCCTCTCCCTTCTTTACGATCGATCGTGCTATAATGAGAAAAAAGCAAAGGAGGCTTCACGATGAACGGACGATGGACAGAGCGTTTTCAGAAAAAAACGAAAACGGCGCAATCGAAACAAACGATGACGATCGGGAAAAAATATGGGATCGTTTTCAGCTTTGCTACGCTTTTGTTTGTCAGCGTTTTCATTTTTGTTTTTTTACTCGTCAACAACTTAACAAACGTCGTCAAACAAGTCGAACAAAAAAGCGACCAAGCGATTTTAATTACCGATATTGGCTCATTGTTTAAACAAAAATATATCGTCATTACTGACTATATGACAAATCCGCGTCCAGAGACGCTTTGGCAATACAACGACTTAACCGATCAATTTAATAAGAAAATGAAACAGCTTGAGCCACATATGAACACAGAAGAAGCAAAAGTGATTTACAATTCAACCATTTCGATTGAAAATCAACTGAACGAACTGCTTTATAAAACCATTCAACCGATCGTGCTCATGTATCGTGATCGCGGCGAACAAATCGACATTTTCCAAGTGATTAGTTTTCAAAATAAAGCGGCAACGATTCGCGATATGAGCATCGAAAAGCTTGATATATTAAGAAAAATCGTCGTAGATGATCGATCGACATTAACGACGAAAATGAATGACACCATTGCGAAAAATATTTTCATGATGATTGCGACCGTCATCGTTGCGATCGTTTTATCCGTCATCTCCTTAATCGTTGTCAGCCGAAAAATAAGCAAACGATTGAAGCAAGTCGTCGACGTTTGTCATGAGCTTGCGCGCGGCAATTTACGCGTCCAACGGTTAACGGATACAGAAACCGATGAAGTCGGACAAATTGCGAAAGCGATGAATGAATTAGCGGACGGGCTTGAACAATCGATCGCCCAAATTCAAGCGGCTGCAACACACGTCAACGACATGTCGCAAACGTTGCGACTGAACGCCGAAGCAACGACGGAGGCGAACGAACAAATTACGCAAGCTATTCTCGAAGTCGCTTCCGGCGCAGATGAGCAAGTGAATGTATCGAAACAAACGAACGAAGCAGTGCATGACGTATCTGATGCGTTAACGACTGTCATGGAAAAAGTATCTGAAACAGCCAAACGAACAAACGAAACAACGAAGCGCGTCCATGAAGGTACGGAACTAGTAGAGCAAACGGTTGCGCAAATGAAGCTCATTCGTGAACAAATTGAACGTCTGGCTATCGTCATTGAATCACTCAACGATAAGTCAAAAGAAATTCATCAAATTGTCGGCTTTATTACGAACATTTCCGATCAAACGAATTTGCTTGCGTTAAATGCCGCAATTGAAGCCGCACGAGCAGGCGAACATGGCAAAGGATTTGGGGTCGTCGCTGAAGAAGTGCGAAAACTAGCTGAACAAACCGCACATGCGGCAGGAAACATTCGCAAACTGGCTGAGCAGTCGCAAACACAAACCGAACATGCCGTACATGTGATGAACGAAAGTAGCGAATCGTTCCAATTTGGTCATTCGCTCGTCGAACAAGTCGGAAACATTTTCCGTTCGATTTCTACCCATATGGCACGCGTCCAATCAGAAAGTAATACAGTACATGATACGATTCGTGCTGTAGATGAAAAAGTAAAAACGATGACCGCATTTGCTGATCAAATTATTGACATTTCATCACAATCAGCAAGAAATATTGAACAAGTGGCCGCAACGACGGAAGAACAAAACGCAACGATGCAAGAATTGCTCGCTTCTTCCCAAGAGCTCGCAAGCACCGCCGAACAACTTCGCCAAGCGGTCGCACGTTTTCATATGTAACTCGGACAACCGTCCTTCTTTGCAAGCAAAAAGGACGGTTGCTTTTTTAGTTTAGTTGCGAAAGGGAGTGAATACATGCTTTCCCCTCACCTTGCGAAAAAAATTGTATCTGACGTCCGCCGCCTCATTGATGAAGACATTATTATCGTCGATACGAACGGCATCATTATGGCAAGCACCGATACAACGCGACTCGGTCAATTTCATGAAGGGGCGTTTCTCGTCTGTCAAGAAAAGAAAAAACGCATCATTACAAAACAAGATGAAAACATATTGCGAGGCGTGAAAGCTGGCATTAACTTGCCGATCTTTTTTCGCGGTGACGTCATCGGTGTCATCGGCATTACAGGCGATCCGAAAAAAGTGTCGCCATACGGAGAACTGTTAAAAAAAATGACTGAACTTCTCATTCAAGAAAACTATTATACAGAGCAGCTTCAACTCGAAGCACGCGCGCTTGAAACGTTCGTTTTTGAATGGCTGCAAGCGCGCGACTGGTCGCCATCGTTTTACGAACGCGCTCAACTGTTTCATATCGATTTGACGGTGAAGCGCCGCGTAATTATCGCTTCATTTCATGAAAACGAACCATCGCTTTCTGTTGATATGTGGAAATACGTACAAAACATGTGGAACGAACAACGTGACATCATCGTCCGTTGGGGAAACGACCGCTTACTTATTTTACAAACGGATGAAGATAAAGAACGAACGACCGCAAAAATAAAAACAGTGCAACGAGCGCTCATCGAAAAATACGCTGTGACGCTTTATATCGGATGCGGAAAAATGGTAGATAGTAAACACGTGCATCATTCGTATAAACAAGCGGAACGCGCTCTTCATATTGCGAAACAAACAAAAAAGATCGTCTTTGATGAAGATTTACGATTGGAGATGTGTTTAGAAGACATTTCACTCGCAACAAAACGAGAGCTCGTGAAACGAACGATTGAACCGTTCATGCATGAACAAGAACTGCTTCATACGTTGCGCACGTTTTTCGCCAACAACTTATCGCTCAAACAAACCGCTGAAGCGCTTCATATTCATATTAATACGCTTCATTATCGGCTGAAAAAAATAGAGCAATATACAAATTTACACGTGCGCAACCTTGAACATATCATCACCTTATATTTAGCCATTCGTTTTTTAGATGAAACAACAAAAAAATAATGAGTAAGCGCTTCATTTTTATATATTTATCCATAGCGGGCTCCTCCGCTTTTTTTTTATGCTTATAGTAAAAACGGGAGAAAGAAGGTCGATGATATGATCACCGAACAAGTAAAACGACAGCTCATTGACATTGTCGGTGCCGAAAACTACGACGATTCGAAAGCCGGACGGCTCGTTTACTCATATGACGCTACCCCAAACTTTCAATCGCTTCCTGATGCGGTCATCGCGCCGCGCCATACGAAAGAAGTGAGTGAAATCGTAAAAATTTGTAACGAACATCGCATTCCAATTATCCCGCGCGGCTCAGGCACGAACCTTTGCGCCGGCACATGCCCAACGGAAGGCGGCATCGTGATGTTGTTTAAACATATGAATCGCATTTTAGAAATTGATGAAGAAAACTTGACGGTAACCGTTCAGCCGGGCGTTATTACGCTTGACCTTATTCACGCTGTTGAAGCAAAAGGGCTATTTTATCCACCTGATCCAAGCTCGATGAAAATTTCAACGATCGGTGGCAACATTAATGAAAACTCCGGTGGTTTGCGCGGCTTAAAATACGGCGTGACGCGCGATTACGTCATCGGTCTCGAAGTTGTGCTCGCCAATGGTGACGTCATTCGCACGGGCGGAAAGCTCGCAAAAGACGTCGCGGGCTACGACTTAACGCGCCTTTTTGTCGGCTCGGAAGGTACGCTCGGCATTATTACAGAAGCGACGTTAAAGCTCATTCCGATGCCCGAGACGAAAAAAACGATGCTTGCGCTATATGAAGATTTAGAAGCAGCAGCACGTTCCGTTTCGGCGATCATCGCCAATAAAATCATCCCGACGACGCTTGAATTTTTAGACCAACCGACGCTACAAGTCGTTGAATCGTTCGTCAACATCGGCTTACCGACAGACGTCAAAGCCGTTTTACTGATCGAACAAGATGGACCAAAAGAAGTCGTCGAACGCGATATGGAAGCGATGGCGCGCATTTGCCGAGAGGAAAACGCCATTTCTGTCCAAGTGGCGCAAACGGAAGAAGAAGCAAACAACTTGCGCACCGCAAGACGCTCGGCGTTATCAGCGCTCGCCCGTTTAAAACCGACGACGATTTTAGAAGACGCGACCGTCCCACGTTCACAAATTGCGAATATGGTAAAAGCGATTAACGACATCGCGAAAACATATAACGTCAACATTTGTACGTTCGGTCATGCAGGAGATGGCAACCTTCATCCGACATGTCCGACGGATGTGCGCGACAAAGACGAACTACATCGCGTCGAGCAAGCGTTTGAAGACATATTCGCGAAAGCCATTGAACTTGGTGGTACGATTACAGGCGAACATGGCGTCGGCGTCATGAAAGCGCCGTATTTAGAATGGAAGCTTGGCAAAGAAGGCATTGCGGCGATGAAGGCGATTAAACAAGCGCTTGACCCGAACAACATTATGAATCCGGGGAAAGTGTTCGCGAAAAGTACGCGCAAACGGGTGGTGATTACACGATGACAAACAAACCGCATATTCAACAACAATTTCAAGCGCGCATGAATGAAGACGAGCTATTAAATTGTATGCGTTGCGGCTTTTGTTTGCCGACATGTCCGACGTACATTGAATCCGGCTTTCAAGAGTCGCATTCGCCGCGCGGACGCATTGCGTTAATGAAAGCGGTCGTCGATGGAATCATTGAACCGGATGAAGATGTCGAACGTTCCCTTCAACTATGTCTTGGCTGCCGCGCCTGTGAACCGGTTTGCCCTTCTGGTGTGCGCTACGGTCATTTGCTTGAAGAAGCGCGCGACATTATCGCACAACATAAAACGTACTCGCCTATCGTCCGGTTCATTCGCCATATCGTATTTAAACAGCTTTTTCCGCATCCAAAGCGGATGCGCATGGTGACGGCACTGATCGGCTTTTATCAACGTTCAGGCTTGCAGACGCTCGTTCGTCAACTCGGCTTGTTGCGCCTATTGCCAAGCCATTTAGCGACGATGGAAAACGTATTGCCGAACGTGCCAACGTGGAAACAAATGAACGAACGTCCAACGCATGTTGAAGCACTCATTCCTCGCAAGCGACGCGTTGCCTTTTTTCGCGGTTGTTTAATGGATACGATGTTTATGGACATAAACGATGCGACGATGAAACTGTTACAGCTTGTTGGTTGCGACATCGTCATTCCTGAGGCGCAAACGTGTTGCGGGGCGCTTCATGGACATAGCGGTGAAAAAGCGGACGCAAAAACGTTAGCAAAACGCAACATTGAAGCGTTTGAAACACTTGATGTCGACTACATTATCACAAACGCTGGCGGCTGCGGCGCGTTTTTAATCGAATACGACCATTTGTTAAAAGACGATCCCGTTTGGGCGGAGCGCGCAAAAGCGTTTGTCGCTAAAATAAAAGACGTATCAGTCATTTTAGTCGAGCTCGGCTTTCATCATAAAGATTGGCATGTACCAAACCAAATTGTGACGTATCAAGACTCGTGCCATTTGCGAAACGTCATGAAAACAGCGAAAGAGCCCCGCCTTCTTCTTCAATCGATTGCAGGTGTCGAGTTTCGTGAAATGAAAGATGCCGACCGATGTTGTGGGTCTGCAGGCATTTATAACATCATCGAGCCGGACATGTCGATGCAAGTGCTCGATTACAAAATGGAACAAGCAAAACAAACGAAAGCGACGACGATTGTAACCGCTAATCCGGGTTGCTTACTGCAAATGAAACTCGGCATTGAACGGGAAGGGCTCACAAACGTGCGCGCCGTTCATCTCGTTGAGTTGCTTTTAGAAGCCGTTGAAACGACAAAACAAATGGACGAACCGCTCAAACAAATGGGATAGGGTATGACGATTCATGCCCTTTTCTTTTTTAATCTCGCTTCTAACTCACGCCTCTTTTGTTCGAGCTCTGCTTCGCTATACGTTTTTCGTTCATATTGTGCATAGTCGATATGTAGCCATTCTGGAATCATCTCCGTTCGCACCGCTCGTTTTCCCTTATGTTTGAAACGCATATATCCGTTTTTCTTCCAGTTGCGTAAAATACCTTCCGCATATGTCCACGTTTTCACCCCGTTTTTTAATGCAGTCGCTAACGCTTCTAGCACCCATTCCTCTGACGTTTCATTCACCCATACCGCCATTTTTTCTTCGACATAACTATTTATCGTCCCAAATCCGTTTTGTTCATAAAAATGAATAATATGTTGTAACGTATCATCTGTTGTTATATTTGTTTGTCTGTTCATATTGCGATGTGCGTCTTGGCACGTTGACATGTGCGACACGTCATGTTGCATCGTCGTTTGTTTATGTTGCGCGTTCGTGTCATCATTTTGGCGCTCTTCTTCGCCATTCATGACGTTCGCTAGCACATCGTAGTCAATGCGATACCATTTTGTTTTATCAAGCTTTGATCGATAGCGCGAAACGACAATCCGCTTTTTCTCCAGTCGGACGATCGTGCGCCGAATCGTGCTTTCCGACCAAAACGGAAATTGTTTTCGCCATCCTTCGTACGTATTATATACCCATGTATATCCATCATACGTATGCGTACTTTTCCCTAGCCAGTAATGAAGCTGTTGTAAAAAAATACTTTCATTCAACCCAAGCTTTACCGCCACCGTCGGCAATACGAACAACGGATCATCATCGACTAGCCATTTCATCTCCATCCCTCCTACATTCATCTATCGCTTCATGCGCGGGATTTGGTTAGGAGGGAAAAGAAAAAAGAGAATGCCGGTGCATTCCCTTTACGGTTCTGGTGTAAATGTGCGTTGTGCGAGTTCATTGTCAAGCATGAACAGCGAGTTGCTGTCGCCTTCGATGCGTTTTAGTTTTTGAATGAGCGTATCGAACAACGATTCTTCTTCGACTTGTTCGTCAATAAACCATTTTAAAAAGTTCATCGTCGCATGCTCCCGCTCGTCTAACGCTAAGTCAGATAGTTTATAAATGCGGCGCGTTACTTCTTTTTCATGGGCGAGCGCTTTTTCAAAGCAATCGCGAACGGACGTAAATTCGTTATTTGGTGATGGGAAACCGGTCATCACCGCTCGCTCACCAAGCGCGTTAATAAAGTTGTAAAACTTCATCGCATGGAACCGCTCTTCTTCCGCTTGGACTAAAAAGAAATTCGCAAAGCCATCCAAGCCTTCCGCCGAGCAATACGCGGCCATCGCCATATACGCATGCGCCGAATAAAATTCAAAATTCATTTGTTCATTTAGTCCATTTAACAATTTTTCACTTAACATCAATCATCATCTCCTCCTCCTCTCATTATAACAAAAAAAGGAGGAACGTGCCTCCTTTTACTCGTTTTGTGCTTTTTTCAGCGTCTCGACCGCTTCTTTTTGTTGTTGCGTTTCTTTTCCGGAGAAAAACCAACCGCCTGCGGCAATCGCTAAAAGCACGATCCAAAATGTCGCTTTCCAGAGCCCCGAATGCGCAAAATGTTCAGAGACGATCGCTAAACTTGGGTGCGCTAGCGTATATACGGCCAATTTCACACCGACCCAACCGACGATTAAAAACGCAGCCGATTCAAGACTCGGACGTTTTTGTAATATTTTAACGAACGCATTTGCTGCAAAACGCATAATGATAACACCAATCAGACCACCAGCAAAAATAACTAAAAACTTCCCGCCGTCCATGCCACCGATCGCTGGCAAGTTCGTGTTTGGCAACGTCATGGCTAAAGCAACAGCCGCTAAAATCGAGTCAATCGCAAACGCCAAATCAGCAAGCTCAACTTTCAATACCGTCATCCAAAAACCAGATTGTTTTTTCCCTTCTTTATGTGAACCGTCGCGATTTTTCGTCATAAAATGATGCGCAGCAATAAACATTAAATACAACGCACCGAGCGCTTGAATTTGCCAAATGTTCACTAAATATGAAATGACGAATAACGCCGCAAAGCGAAGAATAAACGCCCCAGCAAGCCCGTAAAAGAGCGCTCGCTTTTGTTGCTTTTCTGGTAAATGCTTCACCATGACCGCCATGACAACGGCGTTATCGGCAGCGAGAATCCCCTCTAAACCGATTAAAACGAGAAGCACCCAACCATACTCTAATAACAATGATACATCCATCGATAATCCCTCCTGTAATATGTAGTTTTCCCTCGCCCGTCGGCAAAAATCATAAAAACGCAAAAAAGACCTTTGCCGAACGGCAAAGGTCTCGCTAGACACAATGTTGTGCCAACAAAGCCGATGGACGAGGTCCATGAATTGACGACTTTGTTTTCAGGCATCGCCTGAACGCTACTCCCCTTTGTGAAGGAAAACGATGTTATTGTAACTTTATTATAAAAATATTACATCATCTTGTCAATCCTCTAGCTCACTTGTTTTTGCGCAATGTTTGCCTCATTTAATTTGCTATGTTTGCGACCGTACAAGAAGTAAATGACAAGACCAATCGCCAACCAGCCGCCGAAGCTTAACCATGTTGTCACCGGAAGTTGTAGCGCTAAATACACACAAAACGCCACAGCTAGCAAAGGAATGGTTGGTACAAACGGCACCATAAAGCTCCGTTTTAAATTCGGTTCTGTTTTACGTAAAATTAAAATCCCGATCGCAACAGTCGTAAACGCAAACAACGTGCCGATATTTGTTAAGTGAGCTAATTTATTTAACGGAATAACCCCGGCAAAAATAGAAACCGCAATCCCTGTCACCCATGAGTTGACAAGCGGTACTTGTTTTCGCTCGCTCACTTTCGCAAAAAGCGAAGGAAGCAAGCCGTCGCGGCTAATTGCGTAAAAGAGGCGCGTTTGCGCATAAAGCATCACGAGAAGCACCGTCGTAATCCCTGTAATCGCACCGAGTGAAATAAATCCTGCCACCCAATCTTGCTGAATATAATTTAACGCAAAAGCAACTGGATTTTTTACGCCTAATTGGTCATACGGCACAATGCCTGTTAAAATGAGCGACACCGCAATGTATAACAACGTACAAATCGCAAGCGATGCGATAATACCGATCGGCATATTCCGTTGCGGATTGCGCACTTCTTCTGCCGCTGTCGATACCGCATCAAACCCTAAATAAGCGAAAAACACTGTCGCAGCTCCTGCGGCAACACCTGAAAACCCAAACGGCATAAACGGCGTCCAGTTTTCTGGCTTCACATACCATACGCCAACCGCAATAAATAATAAAATCACAGCCACTTTAATGACGACCATGATTGCGTTAAAACGAGCGGATTTTCTCACGCCTTGCGTCAATAAAAACGTAATGAGCAACACAATAACGATCGCTGGTACGTCAATAAATGTGCCGTTCGCTGGATCGTATGCGCTTGTTAATGCCTTTGGTAGCTCAATTCCAAATCCTGCAAGCAATCCTTGAAAATAACCAGACCATCCAGCCGCAACTGCCGAAGCTGCCACCCCATATTCTAAAATTAAATCCCATCCGAGCATCCAAGCAATTAATTCCCCAAATGTCGCATAGCTGTACGTATACGCACTTCCCGATACGGGCACGCTTGAAGCAAATTCCGCATAACAAAGCGCCGCAAACACGCACGCCAATCCTGATAAAATAAACGAAAGGACAAGTGCTGGCCCCGCATGTTCAGCAGCCGCTACGCCTGTTAAAACGAAAATCCCTGTCCCGATAATCGCTCCGATGCCAAGCATCGTTAAATCAAATGCGCCTAACTCTTTTTTGAGCGCTGCCCCTTTTCCTGATTCGCTCATAAGCGCTTCAATCGACTTTCTCCTGAACAAACTCATCGTTGTAAACTCCCCTTACTTATGATGTTTATTTTATACTTTAACGCCCAAAATCGTTAAAGACAATAGTTTTTCACTATTTCGCAATATTTTTATTTTTCTAATAACAATGGAAAACTTACCGTTATTGTCGTTCCGCGCCCTTTTTCGCTTTTTATATTCCACGTGCCGTTCATCATTTCAATGATACGAATGGACACCATCGCTCCAAGACCTGTCCCTTTTTCTTTCGTGCTGAAATACGGTTCTCCGAAACGAGCAAGTTGCTCTTTCGTCATCCCTTCTCCTTCATCGCGCACAACGATCGTTGCAGCTTTTTCATCGACATGTACATCAACATACAATGCTCCACCGTTTTCCATCGCTTCAATTCCATTTTTTATTATATTTAAAAAACATTGGCGAAAATATTGAGCGTTACCAATTACGGTCGCTGGCGTAAGGGTTGCGACAATTTGTACTCCATGCATGTTCGCTAACGGACGCAACATATGGATGACTTTTTCTAATTCTTGCTGCACATGAAGCGGTTCTATTTTTTCTGGAAACGGCTTGGCGAACGTTAAATAATCGTCAATAATGGCGCAGGCGCGGTTTAATTCTTCAAGAGCGATATTCATATATTGCTCTTTTGCTTCTTCCGATATGTCTTTCGCTTTCATGAGCTGCATAAAACCTTTCACAACAGTAAGGGGATTGCGAATTTCATGGGAAATGCTTGCAGCAAGTTGGCTGACGACTTCCATTTTCTCCAGCTTGATCGCTTCCGAACGGATGAGCAACGCCTCCCGTAACGTTTCTATAATAAACACAACAAATAATACCGCAATGGGAGGAACGAGAATAAAATCGACAACATATGATTGCGTCACTTGAAAATCGGAAATCGCAATTGCCAATATCGTTGCGGCAATCGCCAATATAAACGTCATCAAAGCGGAGGCGATCAGCCGTTGTTTTCTTGTCAGGCGTTGAAAAAACGGCGAAAACAGGCTACCGCATATACATATCATCACATATACTGCAACAGTAATAAACTGGTAGCCATACATCATAAAGCGAGCGATTAGTAAAACAAACAAAAGCGGCAAACTAACCGTCCATCCGCCATAAAACGTGCCAATGAGAAACGGAACTTGTCGTAAGTCGTGTACGCAATCAGGTGCGATGTAAATCGGATACTTCATGCATAAAATCATTGGCACACTTAAGCAGACGACAAGCAATAGACGTCGATACACCTTCTTTTGTTGAAAAAAACGAACGTGATCGTACAAAAAATAAAAGAAAAAAATGCTCACTAAAATGTAGAATAGGTTATTTAATACGTTTTGATTTATATATGTCATTCTCCACTCTCCCACATCGTTTATCCATTTTTAGTTTTACGAAAACTTTTTCAGTTGTCAACGCATCGACATCTTTGAAAAATGATCACATTTCCATTATGATAAAAATGCAAACTACATAGTGGAGATGGTCATATGAACGATCGGCGTTATTTGCCGCTTTTATTTGTTGTGATGTTTTTAGTGATGATGGGGTTCGGCATTATTATTCCTGTTCTTCCGTTTTATGCAGAAAAAATTGGCGCCACCCCGACGCAACTCGGCTGGTTAATGGCCGTATATTCTTTCATGCAATTTTTATTTGCGCCCATGTGGGGCAAACTTTCTGATCGATATGGACGAAAACCGATGTTACTGATCGGTATTTTCGGTTTAGCGCTTTCGTTTTTCTTATTTGCCTTGGCGACAAAACTTTGGATGTTGTTTGCCGCTCGCATCATCGGTGGCTTTTTATCTGCCGCCACGATGCCAACAGCGATGGCATACGTTGCCGATGTGACGACAGAAGAAAATCGCGGCAAAGGAATGGGCATCATCGGGGCAGCTGTCGGACTTGGATTTATTTTCGGTCCAGCGATTGGCGGTGTGTTTTCGAAACATAGCTTAACCGTTCCGTTTTGGATCGCAGGCAGTTTAGCGCTCGTGACTACGATGTTCGTTTTCTTTTTCTTGCATGAGTCGCTGCCGAAAGAAAAGCGAGCAAATACGCAAACGACACGTCCATCGCTTATGTCTGCCTTGCAAAGCCCGCTCGCACGCCTATACGTATTACAATTGATTGTCACGTTTTCACTTGCCGGGCTTGAAGCGACGTTTGCTTATTTTGCCGCGAAACGTGCAGGGTTGTCTTCGACCGAACTCGGCTACATTTTTATGATCATGGGGCTTGCTGGTGCCATCGTTCAAGGAGGACTGCTCGGAAAGCTCATTCAATCGTTCGGGGAAGGAACGGTCATTCGCGCTGGACTATTTCTTTCAGCACTCGGCTTTTCGCTCATTTTATTCATCCATAACTTTTGGACGGCGGCACTTTATTTAACGATTTTCGGCATCGGTAACGGCGTCATTCGCCCGTGTGTATCCGCCTTATTAACGAAACATACGACCGATGGACAAGGAAGCGCCACAGGTATGTTATCGTCGTTCGATTCGCTCGGACGCATCGGTGGACCAGCGATTGCAGGCTGGCTGTTTACAGTTAAACCAAGCTTGCCGTATATGACAGGGATTATACTGACATTCGTTTCATTCGCTCTCTTCCAATCGTTTCAGCGAACAACGATGCAAAAAGGCTCCGCTTAATTCGGAGCCTTAACTTATGCCTTCTTCACTGACTTGTTCTTGTTCTGCCTGTCGCGCAATTATTGGCCAATTTAACAAATCCACATCGACGATATAGCGCGGCCGTTGTTTCGTTTCTTTATACACTTTCCCGACATACTCCCCAACTAACCCGATCGCAATGAGCTGCAATCCTCCGACAAGCCAAATCGACATCATTAGCGACGTCCAGCCTGTTTGTGTATGACCAGTCATTTTTAAAAATAACACATACATCGCAAACAATATGCTCACAAAAAACGAACAAAAGCCGAGAACGGAAACGAAGCGAATCGGCACCATACTAAACGATGTTAACCCGTCAAACGCAAAACGAATCATTTTCATGAACGGATATTTTGTCACGCCCGCTTTTCGCTCTTTTCGGTCATAATATACCGTCGTCGACGGAAAACCGAGGAGCGGCACTACCCCGCGCAAAAACATATTGACTTCACGAAACTGCGCTAACGCTTCAACTGCCCGTCGGCTCATGAGACGATAATCGGCATGATTATAAATCAGCTGCACACCGATACGATTCATCATACGATAAAACATTTCCGCCGTCCGCCGTTTCACATACGAATCGACATCGCGCTTTCTCCTTACGCCATAGACGATGTCGTATCCTTCTTGAAATTTACGCACAAACTCACGAACGACATATATATCATCTTGCAAATCGGCATCCATCGTCACAATACAGTCTGCCATTTGTTTGGCGGCAAACATGCCCGCTAACAGCGCATGTTGATGTCCTGCGTTTCCTGCTAGTTTCACTCCTTTCACTTCCTCATAACGTAAACATGCTTTATAAATGATCGACCACGTCCGATCGCGGCTTCCATCATCGACAAATACAATTTTACTTTCTGCTGAAATGAGCCCCTCTTCAACAAGTTGCCGTCTAAGTAAAAGCAACTGTTCGATCGTTTCAGGCAGCATGTCTTCCTCATTATAACAAGGTACAACGATCGCTAAAACGGTCATGTCGTTTTCCCCCTTTCGACTTCGTATAAATAAATCGTCCATGCCGATTCATCATGTTGAAACGTGCGCAACAGCTTTAATTGATTTTGTTTCGCATTGTCAATGGGCAAGGCGGAAAATATGTAGCGTCCTCCCATGTCGTACAATACGTCTGTATGAAGCTGTAAATGGCGAATGCGTTTGTTCGATTGTTTCGTAAACATATACTTTTTCCCAAGCTCAGCGACAAAAATGTAACAACGTCCACCCCATTCATCGAAATATTCCTTTAACTTTTTATTTTTGTTTAGCTCGCTCGCAATAATTTGGCGAAATTGATGTTTGTACGAAAGCGGATAAAAATTGTTGTACGTATCTAACGTGTAAAAGCCGTTATATTGCGCAATCGCTGGATGAATGCCAATGCTGACGACGCGATACGTATGTACAGGCTTTCCGATATATTGTTTCACATCGTCAAATTGCTTTTCCGCATAAAACGCCCGAAACGTCGGTTGATTGCGATATACGATTTGTTCGTGAAATAACATTGCCACAACGAGTTGAGCCGCGAGCGCAAATGAAACGATGCGCCGATCCCATGCGCGCCAAATGATACGAAGCGACAAAGCAAACAAGACGTAAATGACCATCGGGCGCAAAAAATGATAGCGCGCAAAATTAAATCGGTCTAAAAACGGAAACGCCTCTGTCGCAGGAAGCCATCCTTTATAAAACCAAAACGCATACCAAAGCGATAGCACAACATTCAAGACATGAAGTTGCCAAAATAACGTTTCGCGCCGCCACCATTTCCGTTTCCATACGATATATAGCGCAATACACGTCACAGGTAAAATAATGAGCGTATGAATCGTCATCACATGCGTATGACCGAAGATGTAGTTTTTAAATGTTAAACGAAGCGACCGCCAGAACGACAAACGTGCATGGAAATATTCGTCGCGACTCGTCGGTTCTGTCGCAAATAAAAACGAATGAACGAGCCGATATTCCACTGCCAAATAAAGTGCGGTCATATACACGAGTGCCAACAATAGGGGCACGTTCGGACGGCGACGCCACGCATCCATGAGCCAAAAGAAAAACATCGCGCTTAAAAAAAAGAAAAAGCCGAGCACAAAGCTAGAATAGAGGGGAAGAAGCGTCAGCACGACATAGTTTTTCCACGCACGATCACCCGCACGAATGTTCAGTAACGCCCATAACGCAAGGGGCATGCCGAGCGTGCTAAGCATCCCTGACGGCCAAAACGGCGTCAGCGCAAACGCAAGCGCCACTCCAACGCGAATCCACTCCGCCTCTTTTTCCTTTAATACGTGCGTTTTCAACAACAAATACATGCCGATAAATGCAAATATGCGCGTCAATAATTGACTGAGTCCGTATGCATAAACGGACGGAAAAAGCGCATGAAGCCACACGATGCCGCTAAACTCTGTTCCGTATGCGTTGCGCGGCAGTCCATTCATGACTTGTGGAATGGTCGCATCAATGGAGCCAAATAGCTCGCCGCTTCGTGCGAGCACACGATACCAAGCGATATTTGAATCCAAATTATCGTGCACACGCATATGCGCGTCTTCTCCAAGAAGAAAATACGGCAACGCATGCAAACAAACGATGATTATGCCAAATGCGAACAGTTTCATAACGCCCCTCCATTCGCTATTATTTTTTAACAATAGATGAAAAATATGCATAAAAAAACCTAAGCTATACAAGCTCAGGCCAAAGTTGTTTACAAAATTTACGTATGAGACGCGGAACGAGATGATCGCGCCGATAGACGAGCGTATGAACGAGCTGCTTTTTTTCTTCTTCCGTCATTGGCCAGTCTTCAGGCATATGTTTCATCATTTCTTCAATTAAAAGTGTCGGCATCGTTTGAATGACCGCAATCGCCTGTTCAAATTGTTGTATAGTTGTAAACGACGCCATTATGCGATGCATTTTGCTGTCTATGAGCGTTTGCGGCAATTGTTTCAGCTGTTCAACAGTCCACGCAAATGAGCCACATATATCCGCATGGTCGATAATCCATAACGTTTGATCCGCTCCGTTTTGTTCAATAATGACATTTTTTCGCGTCCGATCGCGATTGTACAACCAATAATCAAAAACGATGACACTTGCCAATTGTGAAGTATTTTTCATGTTTTGTATCGCGATTTCATGAGCGTTTTTCCCTTCAATATACGCGCTCGCAAATTGCGTTTTCGTTTTGATGACTGTCGTTTTGTCTGGAATAGGTAAAAGCGTAGGTGGTAAAGAAACGAGACGAGCATGTGGAACAGGAAGGTGCATATATTTTGCGATTTGATAAGCGAGCCATTCGTTCATGAGCGCTTTCGGTTTTGTTGTATCGTAACATTTGACGACATATCGCTTCCCATCATCAAATGTGACGAGATGAGAATTATGTTTATGAGCCGCAAACGTTCGTTCATACTTCATATTTGATCCCTCACAATATGATGTAATAAATCGACATACGTTTCAGCGCAACGTTCAATTGTAAATCGGTTGAGCACATGCGCCCGTCCTGCCTCACTCATATACGTATATTGTTGGTTGTCGTCAATAATTTCAACAATCGCGCGAACCGCCCCACGCGTATGGTGCTCGCGAAATAAATATCCTGTTTTTCCATGGACGATAATTTCTGGCATCGCCGATACACGTGGCGCAACGACAGGCACACCGCACGCCATCGCCTCAATAAATGTATTGCCAAACGATTCGACTTTCGTTGTCGCTAATAAACATCCACCCGATTGCCGAATTTTCGCATACATCTCAGGCATGTGTTGATACGGAACAACTGGAAACCATTTTACAAATGACGTCAGTTGCTTTTCCTTCCATTCTGCTTCAAACGTTTCTTTATCTACACTATGTTGTCCACCAATGACCCAACATTCGATATCATCGCGCTCTTTTTTCAATAGCGAGGCGATACGTAAAAATGCGCGCCAATTTTTCCGTCCATCTAACCGTCCGACGTATGCAATAATTTTTTTGTTCGGTACATCATCGCATGGAAACGGGCGAAAAAAAGATGCATCTAAACCGTTATAAATGACCGTAATCGGTGCGCGTTCATCGCTCAATATCGAGAGAAGACGTTTTTGATAAACAGACGGAACGATAAATTGACGCGGAGTAATCTTTTCCACTCCTTGCAAGTTTCGTTTCAACTTTAACAATTCCGGCGTGCGCGCTTCCACAATAATTGGTCCATTATACCCGACATCGCTTAACCAATCATACGCTTGATTTGTATCGACAACGATGATCGCGTCATATGATTTTCGTAATATGTCATATATGTCTTTTTTCTTTTTCACGATATAAACATTTGCGACATCTTCCATCATATGCATGCCACCGAGATCTTTCGTATATAAAAAGTCTGTCTGAATGCCATGTTGTTTAAAATATATCGCTCGATTACGCCATCCGGCATTCACACCGCCTACGGTCAACAACCGCCAAATGACTAAAATGTTCACCGCTCCTCCCCCTTCCTCGTATGCTCTTTTATTACTTTATGTGAAGTATGGAGAAAAGTTGATGACCGTTTCATCGGTCTTCCCTTATTGCTCATATGGGGAAGAGGATGGGTATTTCTACAAAAAAAGCTTATAAGAATGTGACTGACGATGTTGAGTAACCGATACGACTATGCAAGCCATTTTACAAGCACTCGATGTCCCTCAATTAGCTGAAAAAACAGCGTAAGTACGCAGCACATTGCGCGAACAAATGGTGAAATAAAACGAGGATATGTATGAGAAAAACTAGGGATGCGTTCCCTAGTTTGTCGTTTTTATATACACACGCATCTCATTCACCTCTCGTAAAAATAAACATGGCCATTATTGACCATGTTTCACGACAATTCCATATACGCTTGGATGGAAATGAACGAGCTCAACGTGCGCAAACGTTGCTTTCATTTCATTAAGCAGTTGATGAGATGGAATGCGCTCATGAATCGGTGGACCCATTTCACTTTCAACCGCTTCCCATTCGATCAATATAAACGTACCGTCTGGCTTTATGATGCGAGCGATTTCTGCAAACGCCGCCTCGCGATCATCAATTTCATGAAGAACAAACGCCATCAATCCTTTATCAACCGATTGTGGAGGAAGCGTTGTTGCTGTCACATCCCCAACAATGTATGCCATATTTTCTACTTTTTCTCGTTCCGCATGTTGCTTCAGTAAATCGAGCATTTCTTGTTGCACATCAACCGCATATACCATTTTTGCCGCTTTGGCGATCGGCACAGTAAAATAGCCATTTCCTGCTCCTAAATCCGCCACGACATCATGTTCGCTTATATGCAATATGGAGATCACTTTTTCTGGCGCAATCAACTCCCGTCTTTTTGGATTCAACAACTTTTCCGCTTTCGAATGATGAAACCGATGTCCTGCCATTTCTCATCCATCCTTTTCTTTTTTATACCTATATGCGTATTTTACTCTTTTTTTCATTGTCTGTCATCTATTTAAAAAAGTTTTTAACTTTACAAAAGTAAGTAATATACTATATTATAGTTACAGTTGTTTCGTAATTTTTGAACTAGCTATGCGAGGAGGAAAAACAATGGCAAAAGTACTTTACATTACAGCCAATCCAAAACAAGAAGAACAATCATTTAGTTTATCCGTCGGCCGCGCGTTTTTAAACGCCTACAAACAACATCATCCAGAAGATGAAATCGTTGAATTGCACGTATATGATATGGACATTCCGTACATTGATGCCGATGTATTTAGTGGCTGGGGCAAACTACAACAAGGACAAGCATTTGATCAACTAAGCAAAGACGAACAAACAAAAATTGCACGCATAAACGAGTTGTGCGAGCAATTTATAGAAGCTGACAAATATGTATTCGTCACACCGATGTGGAACTTTAGCTTCCCACCAAAACTGAAAGCATACATGGACACCCTTTGTCTTGCAGGAAAAACGTTCAAATATACAGAAGAAGGCTCTGTCGGGTTATTACAAGGGAAAAAAGCAATTCACATTCAAGCACGCGGCGGCATTTACTCCGAAGGCCCAGCAAAAGAACTCGAATTTGGCGACCGTTATTTACGCGCTGTCCTCTCTTTCATCGGCATCACAGATGTCGAAACGATTGCCGTTGAAGGCATGAACGCTTTCCCAAACGAAGCAGAAGCCATTAAACAACAAGCCATCGAACGCGCCAAAGAAATCGCAAAACGGTTTTAGTTGAAACAGGTGTCTTGGTTTTTCAAGACGCCTTTTTTCATGCTTGTTCGTATTGTCTGAACGCTACTTCACATATAAAATAAAAGAGAACGATTATTAAAGGAGTACGTGTGATATGCCTAGCTTTCAATATGGCAAGACAACGATCGATTATACAATCGAGTATAAGCCGAAAAAGCGAGATGTAACGATAACAGTAGAGTGGCTAGAAGGAGTCAAAGTCATTGCCCCGCAAGAAATAGATGATTCGCTGTTACAATCAATTCTTTACAAAAGAGCCCCGTGGATGATTGATAAATGGCGTGCGTTAAACGAAATCGCTAATCCCCCAGCTCCGAAGGAATTTGTAAGCGGAGAAAAATTCGCTTATTTAGGGCGCAATTATCGGTTAAAAGTGTATAAATGCGAAAAGCCGACACTTATTTTTAAACAAGGAAAGTTTCTCGCTACAATCCCCCCTCATTTCACCGAGGAAGAAAGAATATCATTTTTCCAACGAGCATTCAAACAATGGTACATTCATCACGGAGAAATAAAGCTACAAGAGCGTCTTAACGTGTACGGGCCGAAAATAGGGGTCATGCCGACAAAAATAAAACTAAAAGAACAAAAAATGCGCTGGGGAACATGCACAAATGACGGAGCAATTTATTTAAATTGGAAAATTATGATGGCACCAATGCCAATTATTGATTATTTATTAGTTCATGAATTAGCGCATATTAAATATCCAAATCACTCGAATGATTTTTGGCATTTTGTTAAATCTGTCATGTCGGACTATGAACAAAGAAAAGAATGGTTGCGTGTAAATGGTCCAACATTAACGTTATAGATGACAAAAGCCTCCCTTACAATCAGTGGGAGGCTTATCGTTTATAATGTACCATTGCCAACGACATCATCTGTTGGGTCACATATTCAATTTGATCTTTCGGAACAACACTTGCCCGCAACTGCTTCTTAATTTTCTTCCGCATCTCTCGTTTTACATCCTCTTTATTTACCCAATCAATGACTTGGCTTTCCTCGGCAATAATGTCCGTTACGAGATGTGTCAACGCATCGATCGCATCTTTATGTTCTTCACCCGAAAGGATTTGTTGGAACAGTTGATAAAACGGATACTGCTCGCGGGTAAATCCAAGATTTTGCGCTTGTTCGTTGACACTTCGCATGTCATTAACCATGCTGCGTAACTTTTCTACTAACTCAGCAATGTCCATCATTTTTTTCCGTCTTGCTTCGATTAATTGTTCGAGCTTTTCTTTTAACGACGTATAGTACACAGGGTTTTCATCTAACTTCACTTTAATTTCATGACGAATCGCATGTTCCATTTCAGCTGCTTGTGCTTCTTTCGATGGCGCTTTTTCTACCCGTTCATCAAACTTATTTGACAAAATATCAATCGGTTCATGGATCACTTCGACAGACTCTGCATATAGATGCTCTACAATGAGTTGCTTTACCTTTTCCCCACATTCAGAAATATCCATTTGCTCATCACGATATAACGTTTTTGCCATTTGCCGTACTTTCCCTAAAAACTTTAAGTCTTCGACATATGGAGAAGCTTCACGGTTCGGTAAAATCATATCCATTCGTTTGGAAAACTCTTTAAACGCTTTTTCAAACTCATGCCGCACATCCTCAGGCTCTAATACTTGCACACACGCATCGGCATCACTTCGGTTGATATAGTCAAAAAAGCTCATTGCTTTTCGGTGGGCTTGTTTCAACTTTGGCAATTCGCTTTCAAGCGGGAGTAGCGCCCCTTGAATGTCTTGTTTAGAGAAAATCGCGAGCGCCTTCTCTAAAAATTTGGATACCCCAAAGTAGTCAACAATAAGCCCATACGTTTTGCCCTCATACGTACGATTTGTACGGGCAATGGCTTGAAGAAGGTTATGCTCTTTTAACGGCTTATCTAAGTACATCACTTGTTCGATTGGAGCATCGAAGCCTGTGAGGAGCTTATCGCAAACAATTAAAATCGCTAGTTTGTCTTCTTCAAACGGCTTTTTGAATCGCTCAATTAATTGCTTTTCTTCCTCACGGGATAGAGAGTAGTCTTTTAATAATTCATTGTTTTTATCTTCGGGACCTGTTGAAATAATTAATGCTGTTTCATATTTTCCGTTAATGAGTTCATCTAGCTTTTGTTTATAGATGGCTGCTGCTTCACGGTTCACCGCCACCACTTGTGCTTTAAAACCGTTTGGCAGGATATAATTTTCAAAATGTTCCACAATATCTAAAGCAATCTGCTCAATGCGGCTCGGAGCAGCTAGGATGGCTTCTTCCTTGGCGTATTTCTTTTTTATTCGCTCACGGTCTTCTTCGCTATAATCACTAAATTTACGATCAAATAAGCGATCTAATGAGTCGCCATGTAAATGAAGGTTAACCATTCGAGCTTCATAGAAAATTGGAACAGTAGCTCCATCATCGACCGCTTGTTCAATCGTATATTTGTCAATATAAGAACCAAACGTGCGTGTTGTACTTTTGTCTTCTTTATCGATTGGCGTTCCAGTAAAGCCAAGATAACATGCATTCGGTAAACCTTTCCGCATGTTCATCGCTAGACCTTTGTATTGCGTGCGGTGCGACTCGTCGACTAACACAAAAATATTTTCCGACCTTGAAAGCTCTGGATACTCGTCTTGCTCCTTATCTGGTTGGAACTTCTGCACAAGCGTCATAATCGTAGATCCCGGACCTTGTTGTAATAGCCTTTTAAGGTCTTTGACACTTTCCGCTTGTTGCGGGTTAGGAAAGCCGCATTTACGGAATGTTTTTGTAATTTGGTCATCCAAATCTTTACGGTCGGTCACAACGACAATCGTTGGGTTGTGCAACTCTTTAATTCTTCTAAGTTTTACAGCTAAATATAACATCGTCAACGATTTACCTGAACCTTGCGTATGCCAAATCACCCCGCCGCGATCTTTCGGCGTTTTTGCATGTAAAATGCGCTGAATCGCTTTATTGACGGCACGGAATTGTTGATAACGGGCAATCTTTTTAATCACCCGTCCGCCATCGACTTCAAAAACGATAAAGTTTTGAATTAAATCAAGCAAGTTTTCTTTCGCTAACATCCCAGCCACTAAAATGTCTTGTTTCGTCGGAGAGTCACCAAGTTCAGGCACCGTTCTCGGATACGGGTCTTTCCATTCACTGTAATGTTGCACCTTCGCTCCGATCGTTCCCGCCTTTGCGCGATAATTGCTTGTCGCAATCATAAATTGGTTATAGTAAAAAAGTTGCTCATGAGTTTCTTGATAGCGGCGTAATTGATTGACTGCTTTCGAAATTTGCGTATCTTCTTGCAATGTTGGGCTTTTACATTCAACGACGACTAAAGGTAATCCATTCACAAAAATAACAACGTCAGGACGAATCGTGCCCCTTGCATCTTGAATGCGGAATTGGTCAACAACTAGAAATTCATTGTTATAAGGGTTATCAAAATCAATGAGTTTCACCGTTTGATTCTTTTTCCCTTTTCCTAAGTCTTGTTGAATTGAAATGTAGTTCACAAGCATTTCATGAAACTTTTCATTCGCTTGCATTAATCCTGTTGCTTCGATATGAGTTAGATTGTAAATAATGCGGGCAAGGTTATTTTCATCTATCCAAGGATTTAACCGCTGAATCGCTTTCCTTAACCGTTCCTTTAAAATCACTTCACTTAACGACTCACGTTCAGACTCAAGAGCTGAGCCTGTTATATGTTCATAGCCCAACTCTTGAAGCTGCTCGATCAAACGTTTTTCTACAAGGTGTAATTCATTCCATTCACTTGTGGCGGTCACTGTGACATCACCTCCTCATCGACTTTCACACGGACTTTGCCTGTAAGAAGGACTTGCATGAGGCCTTTTTTGATTGAGAATAGTTTGGCAAGTTTCTCTTTTTCTTTTTGCACTTTATCTTCAACTGATTTGAGAATGGTTGCTATCTTCCTTTGTTCTTGAATTGGAGGAATAGGAACATGAATACTATAAAAATCACCATGTTTTAAATCAGGTATAGTTGTTGTTCCCGCAAGTTTGCGAATTAATTGCTGTGTCTTTTCATGATTTAGAAATTGAACAAGGTAGTCTTTGTAAATAACTTCACGATTATAGTCAATTAGGAAGAAGTTATTATGGAAGACGCCATGGACATTCGTTACCACTTGTCCAGTATTACCTGTTCGTGTCATTAAGACATCATCCTCATTACATATAACTGATGATCTAGGAGATTCAATATATTCAGCACCAGCATCAGGATTATTTAGGTACTGTATTGTAATGTAGACGTATCTATCTTTTCCAGGTTCCCTAAATCTTTCGGCTATAGGTATCTGAAGACCTTGTCGTACAACTGATATTTCTTTAAAAGTTTTGACTTCCCACCCCTCAGGAATCTCCCCAATCTCCGTCTTTTTGAACTTCGTGTGTCCGATTCCTTTTGTGAGCAACTGCTGCATAAGCCCCTTTTTCACTTCCTCCGTTTGCTCGATGATGGCTTCGGTTTTCTCGATCGCTTCATCAACGGAGGAGAGAATGGCTGCGATTTTGTATTGTTCTACAATTGGCGGTAAGGGAATAGGCAAAGAAGCATATTCTTTCCCGTTAATATTAGGTTGCGCTCCCGCCCTGAGCATTCCTTTGACCCAATTTTTATACCAATTTGATTGAGTAAATTGAAATAAAAATTCAGGTAGCAATCTCTTACTATCAGGTCTAAATCTAATTAAATAACCAGCAAAAGCGCATGGCCCATCCGACTCATTATATAAATAAGTCTTTCCAACAGTTGCACCACTTCTAGCAAAAACAATGTCACCTTTGTTCAATAGATAATTTTCAGCTTCTTCTGGTTCAATGCTTTTTTTGTCCTCAGAACGTAATTTCCCATTTTCACTAATGTCCGTAATCCTGACATATCTCGGGTAATCATGTCTGTATTCAATTACTGGACAGTTTGCTCCATACTCTGGTTTTGATAAGCTCAGTTCACCGAGAAATTTTACATCCCAATCACTCGGAATGTCCTTAAATATTTTGTTGTTAGAAAGTTCACTCACCATACCCCAACTCCTTCAAATAGCCGTACATCACCTTTTCGATTTCATCCCGTTCTTGTTCGAGTTGACGGAGTTGACGAAGAGCTTCTTCGACATCAATTTGTTCTTCTGCTTCGGTTGTGTCAATGTAGCGGGCGATGTTTAAGTTGTAGTCATTTTCTTTAATTTCTTCTAATGTCACGATGCGGCTATATTTGTCGACATCTTTCCACGCATCGTATGTGCTGACGATTTTTTGAATATCTTCATCTCGAAGAACGTTTTGATTTTTTCCTTCTTGATAGTCCTTTGATGCATCAATGAAGAGTACTTTTCCTTTTTTATATTCTTCCTTGTTTTTGCTGATGATCAGAATACATGCTGGAATACCAGTTCCATAGAATAAGTTGGATGGCAAACCAATAATCGCTTCGATTAAATCTTCTTCTAAGATACCTTGACGAATTTTCCCTTCCGCTCCGCCGCGGAAAAGAACGCCGTGCGGCATAACAACTCCCGCTTTTCCTTCATCGTTCAATGTCGCAATCATATGTTGAATAAACGCATAGTCTCCTGCGTTTTTTGGCGGCAATCCGAAACGGAAACGGTGAAACTCGTCCGCTTCTGCCTCCTCACGACCCCAGTTTTTTAAGCTAAACGGCGGATTGGCGATGACGCGATCATATAATAGAAGCTCGCCGTTTTCGTCTAATAGTTTTGGTTCACGAATCGTATCGCCTTTTTTAATTTCATGGTCGCTTAAGCCATGAAGCAACAAATTCATTTTACAAATCGCCCACGTATTCAAGTTTTTTTCTTGACCGTGCAACGTAATGTTGCGTGGATTACCGCCTTTTTCTTTTATGTAGTCGACCGATTGAATGAGCATCCCGCCAGATCCCGCTGTTGGGTCACATACACGCATACCTTCTTCAGGTTTAATCAGTTTTACAATGAGTTCAACGACTTTGCTTGGCGTGTAAAACTCACCGCCTTTTTTACCTGCATCGTCGGCAAATTGTTTGATGAGATACTCATACGCACGACCAAGGATGTCAGGTTCCGATAAGTTTTCGTTACGTAAGTCAATTTGTGAGAAGTGCTGTACTAATTGAAGAATCGTTTTATCTGATAACTTCTCTTTATCGTTAAAATCAATATTCGCTAATACCCCTTGGAGCGAAGGGTTTTCATCTTCAAGTAATTCAAACGCTTTGTTAATGACTGCCCCAATGTCCTGAGATTGCGCTTGAATATAATCCCAACGCGCTTTTTCAGGTACGAAAAACTGATGTTCATCGCGGTCATACCAGCCGTAATCTTCGCCTTCTTCTCTTTCAATCCGCTCAGCTGTTTCCACAAATACATCATTTAATCGTTTCAAAAACAACATGCCGAAAATATAATTTTTATAGTCTGACGAATCAATACTACCACGCAATATATTCGCTGATTCCCATAAATGAGATTCAAGCTCTTGCAACGTCAACTTGCTCATCGTGATGCCTCCGTTTTTTCTTGTTCTTTCATCTCTTCCAACTTTAATCATAACAAAAATTCCTATTGTAAACTACTGTCATTTGACAACAAAGAATAAGAACATCATGTCTCATATGCCCAAATATATGAAACCCCAGCTATCTGAACATAGCTGGGGTTAAGTTTAGTCCATCATCTTTATGGATTGGTACATTTGTCGTCGATCCCCCGGAGTTTTTGCAAGATTGGAGGTCGACGACAGCTGTGAAATAATGCACAAATCACTTATTCCTTCTCTAACAACTTCTGTATTTCTTCTTCCTCAAGGTCTGTGACGTTCGCAATGTCTTTTGCACTCATCCCTTTTTTCGCCATCGTTTGTATAAGATGCTTCATGCCTTGTCTCATGCCTTGTCGTTCATACGAAATCATGAGTTCCAACACTTGTTCTTTTTCTTTCGTCTCCATTTCATTCACCTCGCTTCGCAGTTTTCGTTCTTCTTCATCTGATAGTTTTACATATGTTTCAAAAAAGCCAAACAGCAACCGTTGTTTCGCTTCGTCTAATTCCATCCGCACAAGCATGCGTAAAAATTGCTTTTTCAATTCTACTCGTTCACTTTCAGTATACCCCATTTTACTAAGCAGTGCAGCGGCAATCGGATTGTCTTGACGGATGTAGTTGCGCCAGTTTTGTTTACGAAGTTCCACAGTGAAAAAATGAAAGTCGAGAACATGACCAAACGGAAATTGGAGGGTAAATGTCGATGGTTCATCGCGGATCGTGTCGTAGCTAAAGACGGCAATCGGTACGATGTGTTTACGGTATTTCTCAAACAAACGGCTAAAGTAAATAAACATTCGTTCAGGAAATGACGGTTGGACATAGCTTTGGTTTTCGATATGGACAATAATTAAGCTATCCTCCCCTCTCAGTTTCGTTTCCACAAGCAAATCAACGCGATATTTCTCCCCTGCCGTTACATCGGTAAATAGTTCCTCCGATAAAAACGATACGTGGCGAAAGTCGATATGCTCATGCATCGTTGGGAAAAAGAGAACAATAAATTCCTCAAAAAACGTTTGGATCAACTGTTTAAACAACCGGTCGTGGTCAATGGACATACATTCACCTCGCGTACAGTGATTTCGATGTTTTTATTCGACAACATCAGCCATTTCCCTGCATAACGTTCTAATTTTCACAGCTGTCTCCTATCGAAAAAACTTTTCTTTTCCCCTCTTTATGAGCAAACAAAATAAAAAACTGCCGTCGCCCTCTTATTTTCAAGATTGGAGATCAACGACAGTGATCATGGTTCAAGCCAATGCTTCACATGTGTTTCCGAACATCGTTTCGTTGCTTTCCTCTCCTTACCCCAGTTTTTTAATAACTTACTTATATAAACAAGCTAATGACAAATACAACTGAAAAACCTACCAAAGCAATAATGGTTTCCATTACTGTCCATGATTTCAACGTATCTTTCACTTCTAAACCAAAGTAACGATTGACGAGCCAAAATCCTGAGTCATTGACATGTGAAAGGATCGTCGCCCCTGCCGCAATCGCAATAGTAATTAACCCTAATATTGGACCAGTGAGTTGCAATGTTTCAATAAATGGAGCCATTAAGCCTGCAGATGTAACCATGGCAACCGTTGCTGAACCTTGTGAAACACGAACGAGTGCGGCGATAATAAACGCAAGAACAATCGGTGGCAACGAAGAGGTTGACATCATATCAGCAAGCACTTTGCCAACGCCTGAATCAACTAAAATTTGTTTAAACACTCCACCGGCACCTGTGACAAGAATAATAATTCCCGCTGGTTCTAACGCTTTCGTCGCAATATCTTGTACTTGTTGTTTAGAGAGACCACGCTTTCTCCCTAAGAAATAAAAGGCGAGTAATGTAGCGATCGTTAAAGCAACAAATGGATGGCCTAAAAATGTGAAAAATGCTCGAAACGTACTTTTCTCTGGCAAAACAACACCTGAAACCGTATTCATTAAAATGAGCAACAATGGAATAAGAATGATCGTAGCAATTAAACGAAAGCTTGGTAAATCTTTTTCATCATCCCGTTCTTTCCATTCCATATATGTTGGAATAGAAGCATGAATTTTCTTTGAAATATACTTTCCAAATAGCGGTCCTGCCACAATCATCGCAGGAATACCTGCAATAAATCCAAATAAAATGACCCAACCTAAATCGGCGCCAATTAAATTGGCGACCGCAATCGGCCCTGGCGTTGGAGGGATAAAGCTATGTGTGACAGCCAAACCGGCAAGCAAAGGAATGCCGTAGTACAAAAGAGAACGTCCGGTCTTTTTTGCTAATCCATAAACAATCGGTACGAGAATAATAAATCCCACGTCGAAAAATACAGGGATCGCAACGAAAAATCCAGTAATCCCAAGCGCCCACTGCGCTTTACTTTCGCCAAACTTTCTCATTAATGTTTGGGCTAAACGTTCGGCTCCCCCTGATGCTTCAAGCATTTGACCGAACATCGCTCCTAATCCAACGACAACCGCAACAAATCCAAGCGTTCCTCCCATTCCGTTTTGAATGGACTCGATGACACTTTTTAAAGGCATGCCCGCCGCAATGCCAACAAGTAAACTGACGAGCAACAAAGCGACAAACGCATGTAACTTTGAACGAATAATGAGAAACAATAACAAACTAATGCCAGCAATAACAATAAGAATTAACGAAGACGATGCCATGTACTCCACTCCCCTTTGTTTTTATTCAAGTAAACGCTTACAATTACTAAACCGATTTAGTTATGAAGTAAATCACCCCCCCTTAGTTATACATATTTCCTTTGAAAAGAAGAAATGATTTGAAATTCATCTTTTAACTGGCAATATAGTCTTGTATATAAATCAAATAGTTCCGCATAAATCGCTGTATGTTGTTCATTTGGTTCATGACGTGACGAAATGCGTAACCATGATTTTACTTCTTGTAATGAAGAAATGTCTCCTATCGCATAAAGAGCTAACGACGCGGCTCCTAACGCAGATGCTTCATGCGTCTCTGGAACGAGCAACTCTTTCCCCATCATATCGCATAACATTTGGCGCCAAAACGGCGATTTCGCAAATCCACCCGACACGCGAATTTCTGATAACGGTCCAATCACATCACGAACAGCAAGAGCAACAGAAAATACGCTCATACATACTCCTTCCATTACAGCTCGAATAAAATGTTCGCGCTTATGTTGCAAGCCAATACCGAAAAATGTGCCACGCGCATGTGCATCCCAATACGGTGCACGTTCCCCTGATAAAAATGGCAAAAATAACAATCCTTCCGATCCAGCTGGTACACGTGCAGCATATTGCGTTAATAAATCGTATGGATCTATACCAAGCCGTTTCGCTACTTCTTTTTCTTGTGCCCCAAATTCATCGCGTAGCCAGCGTAATAAGATGCCACCATTATTTGTCGGTCCCCCGACAACCCATTGATTTTCTGACAACACATAGCAAAACGTTCTCCCTTGTTCATCCGTTTTTGGAATAGATGAAATCGTCCGCACTGCTCCGCTTGTTCCAATTGTAATTGCCGCTTCATTCGGCAATACGGCACCAACCCCGACATTCGCAAGAACACCATCGCTCGCTCCAATCACAACAGGTGTGCTCTGCAAAATTCCGAGTTGTTCAGCCCACCTTTTCCCCATTTCCCGTAATGTATATGTCGTCGAAACAGGTGATGACAATTGGCTACGTTCAATGCCAAGAAACGTTAAAATTTCTTCATCCCAATCCAACGTCTGTAAAGAAAATAAGCCGGTAGCTGAGGCAATCGAATAATCGACAACATACTGTTGAAACCATTGATATAGCACATATTCTTTAATAGAAATAAACTTATACGTTCGTTCAAATACATGTGGCATATGCTCTTTGAACCACATTAGTTTTACAAGCGGTGACATCGGATGAATCGGTGTGCCAGTTTTTTTATATATTTCGATTCCTTTTTCGCTGTTCCGCAATTGTTCTGCTTGTTTACTGCCACGATTGTCTGTCCAAATCATACAGTTCGTCAACGGGCGATGATGTTCATCCACTAAAATTAATGAATGCATCGCTGCACTAAATCCTATCGCTTTTACTTGTTCCGCTGAAACATTTCCTTTGTATATAGCGCCTTGTATACTTTGCATGACAGCTGAAAAAAGAACATGAGGGTCTTGTTCCGCCCACTCTCGCTGGGGATGAAACATCGGATATTCTACCGCATGCATTGTACGAATACGCCCATCTTCTTCAAAAATGACAGCCTTTGTACTTGTCGTACCAATATCTATTCCGATGACTACTTGACTACCATTCATTTTTCTCTCCTCTTTTCTTTGCCGAATCTCTTTCTATTAGCTTTGGAGCAAGCCGAAACATTTGTGGACGAGTTTCACCATCCATTTGCATAAACAATCGTTCGGCCGCTTTTTTGCCCATGTCAAAAGCTGGCTGGGCAATCGTTGTTAATGAAGGGGTATAAACGGATGCAAATGGAACATCGTCAATACTAATGAGCGCCACGTCAGTTGGAATAGAAAGTTGATGCTTTTTGACAAACGTCAACACTTCCATTAATGTTAAGTCATTGATCGCAAATATCGCTTCAGGAAGTTTGTTTTGTCGCAAAAGCGCATCCAATCGCTCTGGAATACGTTTCACTTGCTCGGTAACAATCCATTCTTCCTCAATTGGAAGATTTGCCGCGCGCAACACATGACGAAATGCATGTATCCGCTCTGTACGTGGAATGACGTGTGAAGCAAATGGCGGTGCAACAAGCCCAATATGTTGATATCCTTGCTTAACGAGATAACGCACAGCTAACTGCACAGCTCCCTCATTATCTAATAAAACAGCATCTACGTCGATTCCTTCAACCGTACGGTCAACAAATACAAGTGGCAATCGTGCTTCGATCATTTTTTTGTACAAATCTACGTTTTTTCCTGTTGGAAAAATAATAAACCCATCCACTTGCTTTGCCCATAACATATCAATATATTTTCTTTCTTTTTCAGGGTCGTCATCTGTATTGCAAACGATGACATGAAAATCGTGTTGTTGACACATATCTTCAATTGCTCGCAACACTTGTGTCGTTAACATATGCAAAATGTTAAAAACGATCACACCGATGGTTGCTGTTGATTTTTGCTTTAAGCTACGCGCAATGACATTTGGACGATACTGCAACTGCTCAATCGCCTCTGCAATGCGCTTTTTCGTTTCTTCGCTCATATATTCATATCTTTTATTTAAATATTGCGACACTGTACTTTTTGAAACATTCGCCAATCTTGCCACATCAGCCATCGTAACTTTTCGCAACGTATTTCTTCCCCTTTACTAAATCGATTTAGTTCATAAATCGGTTTAGTAGTATTATACACGAAAATGAAAGCGTTTTACAATTGTTTTTTTAATGATACGAAAACAATTATTTTGATTCATTCAATCATGCACTCGGTTTGTTGTAAAACTTGCGAGAGCGATTCAAAGGTTGAAAATGTAAAAACCAGCGCCTAGCACGCTGGTTTGCTTACGCCGATGTTTTTGTCGGGAAACGGCCGTTTTTTTCATCCGTTTGTATATACGTTTTTTGAACGTATGGAGACGTCATAAGCGAAATCATCGCACCGTAATCCACCGCAAAACGAAGGTGATCGCCGACTTGAATGTCGGTGCGTGTCGCATCAACAATAATATGGTCGCTGCTTGATCCGATGATGTCAACGGGAGCAAGCGGTGTTAGTCCGTTGACGTGTACATCTTGGCGACCGATGCCGACAATGGCGCGTTTCATCATGCCGCGTTCTTGAAACGTCGGCGTTTCGCCAAATGCGTTGCGGCTTTGCACACCGTATGGAACAGACGGTTTCGTTTTCACTTCAATGACTTCGGCTACTAAACAAAACGCATCTTGATATAAGTTAGGGATCGCAGCCCCACGAATCGTCTCGCGTCCTAAAAAAATGGCTTCTCCTAATCGCAAATGGTTAATCAATCCGACGTCTGTCGTTTGTTTTAGCCAATAATAGTTTGCGGAGTTTCCACCGGATACGTATCGTAACAATAATGAATATTCTTTTTGAATATATTTGGCAAGCGATGAAAGTTCGCGCATTTTTTGATCGGTCGGGATGATGCCACCGAAGCAGGCAAAATTCGCCCCAATGCCGACGACTCGAATGTTTGGCAACGGCAAAATTTGTTCAATAAATGCCGGCACATCTGTCGGCATGACGCCTTCGCGCAAGTCGCCCATTTCAACCATGACGATGATCGCATGCGTTTTGTTTTGCTTCACCGCTTCCGCAGAGATGGCACGCACGACGTCGATTTCCGATTGGACGCTGACATCGACGTGTTGAACGACTTGGCTCACTTCGCTTAGCGCAGGCGTGCGAATAAGCATATATGTGGCTGGAATGTGCGCTGATTTTAATTTTGCGATTCTCTCCACTTTCGTATCCGCTAAACTTGTAATGCCGCTATCGACGAGGGCGCGCGCAATGTGTACATCTCCGCCCACCCCTTTGACGACAGCTGTCATTTGAATCCCTTTTTCTTCGCACCATTTGTTTAACGTTGCAGCATTATGACGAATTTTCCACAAGTCAATTTCAACTCTCGGCGTCATGATACTGCCACCTCATGTTTTCGTAAAGACGGGAAATAATTGATGAGACGATCAACAACTTTATCCGCTCCATATTTTAATACATCGGTCACAGGCATATGGAATTTTCGTTCGTATTCGTCAATTGTTTGTTTTAGTTCTTCATCTGTCATCCCTTCATGATTTAACGTAATCGCAACGACTTTCGTCTTTCCGAAATGTTCAATTAACGCAATTTCGCTTTCCACTGTCGGCATCTCAACAAACGGGAAGTCACCAAGCACTTTTCGCTTCGGCGGATGTTGTAAAATAACGGCTTGCGGCCGCGCCCCTTTTAAAATGCCAGCCGAGCTCACGTAAGCTGGGTGACTAAGCGCTCCTTGTCCTTCTACGATAATAATGTCCGGTCGCTCTGTTTCATATGCGCGCACGATTTCCCGCTCAAGTTCGCCGATCATATATTGAAGCGGAAACGCGTCCATCGCAAAGCCGTACGACGCACCTTGAATTAACCCTGTTTGTCCTGTCGCAACGAATGCCGTTTTATAACCGCGCTTTTGCATTTCTTTTGCGACGATCATCGCCGTCGTTCGTTTCCCGCATGCGCCATCTGTCCCAAGCACCGCCACAATTGGCGCTTTCACTTGCAAAATGCGTCCCGTAAACAACGTCCATTCTTTTTTCGGACGCGGTTTGCGAACGTCGCGAATCGTTACCCCGTAGCGTTTCGCCATCGTCATCATTTCTTCATCTTCTGTTAAAAACTCTTGAAGTGGATTAATGATGTGCATGCCTGCTTCCATCGCTTCGATAATCACTTGGCGTTCTTCTTTTTTGAGAAAAGCGTTCGCTGGAGCAATTCCTAAGATGAAGTAGTTTGGTTTTTCTTTTGCGGAGGTCATTGCATCTTGAAGACTTTTACAAATCGGAATGCCGTTTTTCTTTTGATCAAGCACCTCGCCGGCATCTTGACCAGCTTTTGTCGAATCAATGACCGCAACGATCTCATACAACCCCGAATCGCGCACAAGTCCATTTGCTGTTTTTCCATCCATGGAACCAAATTGATGTTCACAATACACAATGGCGTATTTCTTCATCAGAAATCCCTCCATTTCTTTGTGAAATCAATGTCTCCATGAAAAAAACATCTCACTTTACCACAATCGGAAAGAAAGATGTCCTCTACTTTACATTATAACGAATTTTGAAGAAAAAGTAAAATAGTACCTATCAAACCTATACGAAAAAAGCCAACGTCTAGCACGCTGACGTGTTTATTCCTCATAGGCATGATACAAATCGAATAAGTCCGAGCGAACGATACATTCCATCCTTTGCACAATACAACCATAAAAAGTGCCAATGCATCAACACGCGGAAAAGCTATACACCATCATCACACATCCGAAAATTCGGTTCATTTCCTTGATAATTGTCGTCAATCTCCCGGAGTGTTCATAAAACGGGAGATCGACGATAATGAGCAAACAACTTATTCTTTTTCCAATAGCTGTTTCACTTCTTCTTCCGCAAGGTCTGTGACGTTCGCAATGTCTTTTGCACTCATTCCTTTTCTCGCCATCGTTTGTACAAGACGTTTCATCCCTTCTTCCCTTCCTTTTTCCAACGCCTTTTGTTCATACGAAATAATAAGTTCCAACACTTGTTCTTTTTCTTTCGTCTCCATTTCATTCACCTCGCTTCGTAGTCTTCGTTCTTCTTCATCTGATAGTTTCACATATGTTTCAAAAAAGCCAAACAATAACCGTTGTTTCGCTTCGTCTAATTCCATTCGGACAAGCATGCGTAAAAATTGCTTTTTCAGTTCTACCCGTTCACTTTCAGTATAACCCATTTTACTAAGCAGTGCAGCGGCGATCGGGTTGTCCTGTCGGATGTAGTTGCGCCAGTTTTGTTTACGAAGTTCCACAGTGAAAAAGTGAAAATTAAGCACATGACCAAACGGAAATTGGAGGGTAAATGTCGATGGTTCGTCGCGGATCGTATCGTAGCTAAAGACGGCAATCGGTACGATGTGTTTACGGTATTTTTCAAACAAGCGGCTAAAATAAATAAACATCCGTTCGGGAAACGATGGTTGGACGTAGCTTTGGTTTTCGATATGGACAACAATTAGGCTATCCTCCCCTTTCAATTTCGTTTCGACCAACAAATCAACGCGATACTTCTCCCCTGCCGTTACATCGGTAAACAGCTCCTCCGACAAAAACGATACGTGTTGAAAGTCGATATGCTCATGCATCGTTGGGAAAAAGAGAACGATAAACTCCTCAAAAAACGTTTGAATTAACTCTTTAAACAGACGATCGTGATCAATGGACATACATTCACCTCGCATACTTTTTTTGACGTTTTTATTCGACAACATCAGCCATTTCCCTGCATAGCTATATAAAAAAGCCAACGTCTAGCACGCTGGCTTTTTTATCGCCCAATCGGCAAGCTGATAACAAACGTCGTTCCTTTCTCCGAACTATCATGAAGCGCAATCGTTCCGCCATGGTTTTCGATAATTCGCTTCACAATCGTTAACCCTAAGCCTGTGCCCGATGATTTCGTCGTCATAAACGGTTCAAAAATCGTCTTTTGCATCTCTTTGGGAATTCCGCGGCCGGAGTCGTAAATATACATATTGTACGTCTCATTCACATCGGAATACATGCAAATCGTGCCGTTTTCTTCAATAGCTTCGATGCTGTTGTGCAGTAAATTGTATAACACTTGCATCATTTGTTTCGGATCGATCCATAACAGAACCCGATCCAGACGAACGTGAACAGCGATTTTTTTTGTTTCACATGTGTGCTGCAGCAAAGAAAGAAGATCTTGAACAATCGTTTCCATGTACGTCTCTTTTAACATCGGTGCGCTCGGCTTTGCAATGAGAAGCATATCTTCGACAATCGCATTAATGCGGTCAATTTCTTTTAATAAAAGCGGAATGTGATATTGTTCGCGCTCGTTTTCCGTTAAATTTTCGTTCATAAACGCTAAAAAACCATGAATGACCGTAAGCGGATTGCGAATTTCATGCGCCGCTTTCGCCGCCATCTCCCCAACTAACGCCAATTTTTCCGATTGATGCATGCGTCTTGTCAGTTCCTCGATTTCGGTGATGTCGAGAAAATAAGTAATTTCCCCAATACGTTCATCATACCTATTTTTTAACTCTACTTTAGAAATCAAAAAAGTCTTCGTCTCTAATGTTTTATAAACGATCTTCTTGTTTGTCACAGGAGCATTCGCTAAAAGAAGTTCCCAAAACGCTTTATTTTCTTTTGGTGTCTGCCTTTCATTCAGCATGTGCTCTATATCTTTTTTTTCTAAAGAAAGTAACGTTGTTGCGGATTCGTTAATAAAATAACTCCCTTTCAACTTATCATTCATAATAATTCCGCTCGGTAAAGCATTCAGCAATTGTTCAATAAATACTTTATCTTTCAATACTTCTTCATACAAATATGAATACTTTCTAAAAATGACCGACAAAACAACAAGAATGGAAGTAAACACCGTTAATGCAAACATCGGATAGAAAGGGAGAGAGAGCGTCAAAATGACTGCTCCACCTAGTATGATCATATACTCAAAAAACGTTTCTTTAACAATATTCGTTACTATCACATGCATTCGTTGCGATGAGTTAAGGAAGAAATAAAAAGCCATAACAAACGCATTGACTGTGTAATACGCGACAAAAGAAGCAATATACGCCAAGGCATAAGTAAAATTGAACGCTCCAATCTTCCCACCGAAAAAAAGAAACGCACAATAAGCACTAGAGATCATGAGGACATACATTGAAAAATTAAATATATGCTTCCACCAAACCATTTTTTTATATTGAAAAATAAAAATAAATATCGTACTCAATAACAAACTGAATAAAACATATTTCATTCCAAATACAACAAGCACTGCGAGATGTAGTGAGGAATCAAACGACGTCCCATTTCCGTTCGGTGGAAGTTTAATGTCATAATAATTAAGAAGAATGACTCCGATCGCCAACAACAGCGTAAAAAGGAATCGCCCTTGATCGACGGAAAAAGAATAGAAAAAAATGATCAGTCCACTTAAACAAACAATCGATGTATATAATGGTATAAACCTCTTTCTCCATGCTGCAAACACTGATAAAACCTCTTTTCAAATAAGCTCCGCATTTCTCTTCATGTCATGTTCTAACTCTCTCATTCTATTCTAAACACAATCAAGAAGCAACGAGGTTCTATTCAAAAAAATAACCGATGAAGGCTGAGGAGGTAAATAAGAAAGGAGTGACATGGGCGGAAAAGGTTAACAAAAAACATGGCGTCATTGCGCCATGTTTTTATCGAAACATCATATCGTCTTTACGGGCGACGCCTGTTTTGTATGCGGCTTTCATGACGGCTTCGCGCACGCGTTCGGCGACTTTGTTGTTAAAGACGCTTGGGATGATGTACGTTTCGCTTAATTCTTCGTCGGTGACGACAGAGGCGATCGCTTGGGCGGCAGCGAGTTTCATTTCTTCGTTAATTTCGATGGCGCGGCAGTCCAACGCTCCGCGGAAAATGCCTGGGAAACAAAGAACGTTATTAATTTGGTTCGGATAGTCTGAACGTCCTGTCGCCATGACACGAACGTACGGCTCCGCAAGCTCTGGATCAATTTCTGGAACCGGGTTTGCCATCGCAAAAACGATTGGATCTTTCGCCATGTTTTTCACATCTTCTACTTTTAAAATGCCTGGAGCAGATACGCCGATAAATACGTCCGCGCCGACGATGACATCCGAAAGCGAACCGCTTATATTTTCTGGGTTTGTCAGTTGCGCATATTCATTCCAATACGGATTGTCGTATTGCACCCCGCGATGAATCGCCCCTTGGCGATCGACGCCGATAATGTTTTTCACGCCGGCGGCAAGCAACATTTTCGTGCAAGCAATGCCTGCTGCGCCGATGCCTGTTAATACAACTTTAATCTCTTCAATCTTTTTATCTACAATTTTTAATGCATTTAATAGCCCCGCGAGTAAAACGACAGCTGTGCCGTGCTGGTCGTCGTGGAAAACAGGAATGTCGAGCTCTTGTTTCAACCGCTCTTCAATTTCAAAACAACGCGGCGCAGCAATGTCTTCTAAGTTAATACCACCAAACGCTGGGGCAATCGCTTTGACGATTTGCACAATTTCATCTGTATCTTTCGTATCTAAACAAATCGGAAACGCATCGACGCCAGCGAGTTGTTTAAATAACATTGCCTTTCCTTCCATGACAGGCATCGCCGCATACGGTCCAATATCGCCAAGTCCTAATACAGCTGTTCCGTCTGAAATAACGGCCACTGTATTCCGTTTAATCGTTAATGAATACGCCTTCGTCGGATCTTCCGCAATCGCTGTACATACGCGCGCCACTCCCGGCGTATACACGCGGGCTAAATCGTCACGCGTTTTAATCGGAATTTTGGATTTGACTTCAATTTTTCCACCGATATGCATTAAAAACGTGCGGTCAGACACGTGAATGACTTTGACACCTGTTGTTTTTCGCAACGTATCGACGACAACGTCCGCATGTTTCGAGTCAAGGACGCTCACCGTAATGTCGCGCACCGTATGTGTTTTGCTTGAAGAAATGACGTCGATGCCGACAATATCTCCTCCTGCTTGTCCAATCGCTGTAGCAATGTCGCTAAAAGAGACGACATGTTTGGCAAATTGTAGTCGAATCGTAATGTGCATGTTTGCTCCGCTTGACATGTTGTAACCTTCCTTTTCATCAATGTTTACCAGCAATGCCCGGACTTGTCATGGCATACGGGTCTAAAATATCATGTAATTGCTTTTCATTCAACAAATCATACTCGATGCATAATTCACGCACCGATTTTCCCGTACGAAGCGCTTCTTTTGCGACGCGCGATGCCGCTTCATAGCCGATGTACGGATTGACGGCTGTGATGACGCCGATGCTGTTTTCAACATGTTGCTTCATTCGTTCTTCATTCGCCTCAATGCCAACTAAACAATAATCTGTAAACACGCGAAACACGTTGTCCATCATATGAAGCGACTGAAGCAAATTAAATACGAGCACGGGCTCCATCACATTTAACTCCAACTGTCCTGCTTCTGAGGCTAAACAAATCGTTTGGTCGTTGCCAATCACTTGAAACGCCACTTGATTGACAACTTCCGCCATGACCGGATTCACTTTTCCCGGCATAATGGACGAGCCGGGTTGACGAGCAGGCAATTTAATTTCCCCAAGCCCTGCGCGCGGACCAGAAGCCATGAGACGAAGGTCGTTTGCGATTTTTGACATATTGATCATGCATATTTTTAAAGCGGCCGACACTTCCGTATATGCGTCTGTATTTTGCGTCGCATCAACGAGATGTTCCGCATGCACAAGCGGCAAGTTCGTCAACTGAACGAGATGAAAAATGACGCGCTCCATATATATCGGATCGGCATTTAATCCCGTGCCTACCGCCGTTGCGCCGATATTCACTTCATATAAATGTTGGCGCGATTTGGCAATGCGTTCGATATCGCGTTTTACAACGCGGCGATATGCTTCAAATTCTTGACCGAGACGAATCGGAACCGCGTCTTGTAAATGCGTCCGCCCCATTTTAATGACATGATCAAACTGTTTCGCTTTTTCGGCAAACACATCGTGCATATGTTCCATCGTCTGAAGCAATTTGTTCACCATATTTAATACGGCGATATGAATCGCTGTCGGAAACGCATCGTTTGTCGATTGCGACATGTTTACATGCGTATTCGGACTAATGATATGATAATTCCCTTTCCGCTCTCCTAGCCATTCAAGTGCGCGATTCGCGATCACTTCGTTCGTATTCATATTAATCGACGTGCCTGCGCCACCTTGAATCGGATCGACAATAAATTGATCGTGCCATTGTCCCGCGATAATTTCTTCCGCTGCTTTCACAATCGCTTCACCGATGCGCATATCGAGCTGTCCTGTTTCCATATTCGCAAGCGCTGCTGCTTTTTTTACGACCGCCATCGCTTGAATAAGCTCCCGATGCAAACGGTAGCCGGTAATCGGAAAATTTTCCGCCGCACGCATCGTTTGAATGCCGTAATACGCATCGTATGGAATTTCTTTTTCGCCAAGCAAATCTCGTTCAAGTCGTACTGCTTTCGTTTGCATCATTTACGCATCCCAACCTTCTTCATGTTTTTCTGTCATGTCATTTGCGATTGGCGTTTCCATCATTTTTTTCACTTCAAGTACATTCGTCGTTTTTCCTAACGCCCACATGAGCTTCGGTACGATCGCTTCCGTATTCATATCTCCTGATAAAATGACTGTATTTTGCGCTACTTTTCGTCCGACTTCATATAATGTTAAATCTTCTCCTTCTTCTAAACATTGCGTCGTAATGACGACCGCCATGCCACCGTCGATCAGTTCCTTTATTTTCGGCAATAAATTGCGTCCCTGAAACGGCACGCCGCCGCTACCGAAACTTTCAATAATGACGCCACGATATAAATGGCGAATGTAATCGAATATTTCTGGCTTTGTCCCTGGATGAAGCTTCAATAAAAACACATCCGGGCAAAGCGAGGAATCAAACTGCACATGCCCATTCGGTTGTTGGAGTTCATATTGGTAATCGATCGTTTCCCGATGAATGTAAGCAACGTACGGATGGTTAATGCTTTCAAATGCATCATAGCTTTTCGTCCGCATTTTGACCGCTCGCGTTCCTAAAATGACGCGCCCATCGAAGACGACGAACACGCCGCCGACGTCTTCACACGCAAAACGAAGCGCATCGCGTATATTTTTTTTCGCATCCGTCTTCGGAAAACCAATCGGCACTTGTGAACCGGTCAATACAATCGGTTTGTTGCTGTTTTGAATCATATATGACAACGCAGCTGCCGTATAAGCCATCGTATCCGTTCCGTGTGTGACGACAAATCCGTCATAGCTGTCATAATGTGTATAAATCGCCTTTGCGATATCGCACCAATGTTCCGGTTGCATATTCGTGCTGTCGATGTTCATTAAAATTTGACTATGTAACCGATACGGCTGATTTTCAATCGTAATATAGCTCGTCAATTCTTCTGCCGTCAGCTTCGGCGTCAATCCTTCTTCGCTCGGCACCGAAGCGATCGTGCCGCCAGTCGCAAGCAACAAAATATTTTTCATCATCGTCACCTCAAATATGGCGATTTTAAGTCATCTATTGTATTCTTTGTGTCATGTAGTGTAAACTATAAATAAAATTGTTCGCGATTCGCGTACCTTTATTTCAATTATATGCAGAAAAAAAGAAAATAACAAGCACTTTTATTCGTTTCGCGAACAACGTGAGAAGAACGATAAAGGAGAGAAACACGATGATTTCAAAGCGATTGTCGGAGCTGAGAAAAAAGAAGCAATGGTCGTTGCAATATATTGCCGATCAGCTCAATATTGCGAAAAGTACGTACGCCGGCTATGAATCGGGCTACCGCCAGCCGTCACTCGAAGCAGTGAAAGAACTCGCCGTCTTGTTTGGCACAACAACGGATTATTTGCTTGGAGTCACAGATAAAGAACAACCAACCATTGAGCTAACTCATCTCACGTTTCATATGACAATAGACGGCGAACAAGTAACGGAAGACGAAATCATTCAACTGATTGCATTCATTCGTACCAAACGTGAACTTGAGAAACATAAAAAATAGGCGTCATAAAACGCCTACTGAACGACATATGCGACATCGCGCGCTAGCTGTTCAACGGATGCATACGGCACATCAAGTTGCAACATACGCCGCAACACGCCACGCGCGTCCTCAGTGAGCAACAATTCGTCTTCCCAGCTTTTTTCTTCTTCCTCCATCGGTTCATAGGAAGAATACAATAAAAACAATAAAAAATGGCCGAGAGCGTATATGTCGCTTTTCACATCAATCGTTCGTCTAAGTCGTTGTTCAACCGTCAAAAACGGTTCATCTTGTTCATGTAAAAAACGCGCAAGCCCAAAATCAAGCACATATACAATCCCATCGCGAAAGACGATATTCGGAATGCGCAAATCGCGATGAACGATTTGCTTTGCGTGAATGTATTGAATGACAGGCAACACATCCGAAAGCAACGAAAACGCTTCTTTTTCCCCGTACGTTTGTTTTTTATCAAAAATGAGCGTCTCGATCGTATCCCCTTCGATATATTCCATAACAAGATGCGGAACGTTGTTTGTTTCAAACGAATCGTACAATTTCGGAATTTGCGGATGATCGAGCTGCTTTAAAATGAGCGCTTCTCGTTCAAACGATGCACGCCGCTTTTTTCGTTTCGTGCGTTTCATTTGCTTTAACACGACACGTTCGGTCGTCTGTTCATCGCGCGCTACATACGCCACACCGTAACTTCCTTCTCCAAGCTGCGTCTCAATCACATACCGTCCATTCACGACTGTGCCTTCCCGATACGGCTTTTGAAACAAATGAATCATTAGCTGCTAAAAAAGCTTGAGAATACGCTACGGCTATGATGTTTTTTCTTATAATGCTTATAGCCGTACTGTGATGGATGGCGATGCGGACGGTACGTATAACGATCGCTGCTGCTGTAACGGGGCTTATGCATGTTTTTATTCAAAAGAAGGTCTAGTAACTTTTTAAGCATAGGAATCATTCCTTTCATGACAATTGACTTACTATACGATAGAAAATACAAGAAGTTTCATCTTTTCACTTGCGAAATAGAAAAAATTTTATGAAAATACAAAAGAAGGGGGAATACATATGTTTCGTCATGGTGTTAAAGCAGGAATCGCGATTGCGATTGGATATGCACCTGTTGCCCTTACGTTCGGTTTGTTAGCAAAATCCACAGGTCTTTCCATCATCGAAACAACGCTCATGAGCATGATCGTATTTGCGGGGGCGGCGCAATACATTTCGCTCAATTTACTTTCTCTTGGCACAGGCGCATTTGAAATCATTTTCACGACATTTATTTTAAACATTCGCCATTTTTTAATGTCAGCATCCTTGAATGAAAAGGCGGAACACGATGCACTTTGGAAAAAAGCGTTATACGCATTCGGCATAACAGACGAAACGTTTTCTGTCGCTGCGATGAAAGAAGGACCGGTTTGTGCTTCGTATATGTTCGGACTTATTTTCATTTCCTACAGCAGCTGGGTCGTCAACTCTGCCATCGGACATATCGTCGGCGCGTATTTGCCAGAAAACGTACAACTAAGCTTATCTGTTGCCCTTTATGCGATGTTTGTCGGGCTGTTAGTTCCTGCCATCAAAACCGAACAAAAAGCGCTTTGGCTCGCAATCAGTTCTGGTCTCATCAACTGTATACTTTTATTATGGCTTCACGTTCCAAAAGGATGGGCGATCGTCATCGCAACGATTTTGTCAGCGATATTCGTTCAATGGGCGATGGAAAGAAGAGAGGGGACAACGTATGCGCAGTGACATCATGTTTATCATTCTCGGCATGGGCATCGTCACATACATTCCGCGCATGCTGCCGTTGACTGTTTTTCACCGTATCAACTTACCGCCTTTTTGGCGCGGTGTATTGCGCAACGTCCCATACGCCACGCTCGGCGCTTTAATCATTCCAGGCATTTTTCTTATCCAAGATGATCCGTGGTTTGGCATCCTCGGCTTTGTAAGTGCCGTACTTGCTTCATGGCTCGGCGCTAACGTCATGATCGTCGTTTTCGTATGTGTGCTTGTTTTAACGGTGTATACAATGTTGTAAAAGCCCTTGCGCATGCACAAGGGCTCATTGTTATACATCCGATGACTTCCTCTCAAACACCGCAACAATAACTCCAACGATAATGAATGCTCCACCAATCCAAAACGAAACATGTAATTGCTCACGTAAAAACAGCCAGCCAAACAGCGAGCCAACGAGCGGCTGAAAAAAGAAAAAGAGCGAACCGACGCTAGCATCCATCATTTCCATCCCTTTATTCCAAAGAAAAAACGCCCCCGCCGTCGACACAACACCGAGATAAATGACCCCAAGCAAAACAGGAAACGAATATGTGATAGCCGTCGCTTGCCACCATTCCCATACCATCCATGGCGTTGTGCCAATGAAAGCAACAAAAATCGCATAAGTCGTAATGACTAACACCGACAAGCGAGCCGATGCGATTTTAACGAGCACCGATAAAAGCGCCCACGTGACTGCCGCTCCGACAAGTAATACATTTCCGAAAAAGGACGTCGTCTCTTCCCGACCAAATCCAACGACAACGACAACCCCTGCCGTCGCAAGCAAAAGCGCACTTAGTTTTCGTAACGTCATCGCTTCATTTAACATCCAACGAGCAAAAATAACGATAAACGCAGGCGTTGCCGAAGTAATAAGCGAAGCCGTATGCGCATCCGACCATTTCGTGCCGAGAAACTGCAACGAAATGGAAACGACATACCCAACGATTCCAATGGATATGATATGCTTCCAATCTCGTTTTTCTTTTGGCGCCGGAATGCGTTGCACTCGTAAAATTGCCCATAACACAAAAAAAGCAATCGCATAACGAAGCCATACAAGCGTCAATGGCGGAACATAATCGAGCACATATTTACTAACGACATACATGCCACCCCAAATGCTCGCCGCGAGCGATAAATACAACGAACCGAAAAATGTTTTTTTCATTTTCTTTTCCTCCGTCTTTTTCTCATTCTCTACAAGACGGAACGAACCCCTGCTCCGTCTTAGAAACAAACGACGGGCTGATCGTTTTCAAATAAATAGATGTACATCATCTTCCCTCCTATACGATCGTTATTTTTTTATTGTATCAAATATTTTTGATTTTTCTATACATTTTCCAACTACCATGAAGAATAAAAAAAGAAAAAGCTCACATCTTTCGTGAACTTTTTCTTCATTTTCTCCTCTTGAACATCTAAAAACCGACATACCCAGCGCCGAATATCACTCATCGGTACGATACAAACTTGCTCGTCATCGCGGAACACAATTTCCGAGATGAGTTTCAATTCCTTATAGGTACGATACAAACTTGGAAAAGAACAGAGCGGCGATTATCTACACAATCCAGGTTTCAATTCCTTATAGGTACGATACAAACGTTTTTGTTTTGGGAGAAAACTGTCAAAGAAGGAAAACAGTTTCAATTCCTTATAGGTACGATACAAACCATGTTTGAAACACTCATACGCCTCTACTGCACCCAGTTTCAATTCCTTATAGGTACGATACAAACCATGTTTGAAACACTCATACGCCTCTACTGCACCCAGTTTCAATTCCTTATAGGTACGATACAA